>CANFQF010000108.1 GCA_947449025.1 Comamonadaceae bacterium | reverse complement strand
GCCCTCGAACTGCACCCGCAGCCGCTGTCCGTCTGCGTCGCGCTCGGCCACCTCAGCGCTCACCAGCGCACCGGCCTCGATGCCCGCAAGCACCGTCAGAGACTGATCGACCAGCAGCGCGTCGGCAGGACCCTCGGTGCGCACCTGCCCCGCCTCCAGCACCACCAGATGGTCCGCCAGCCGCGCGAGCTCACTGACCGCATGGGTGACATACAGCATCGGAATGTGGAGCTCGTCGCGCAGGCGCTCCAGCCAAGGTAGCACCTCGCCGCGCCGCGCAGGGTCGAGACCCGACAGGGGCTCGTCCAGCAGCAACAGGCGCGGGCGGGTGGCCAGGGCGCGGGCGATGGCGACCCGCTGGCTCTCCCCACCCGACAGCTGGCCGATACGGCGGTCCATCAGGTGTCCGATCCCCAGCAAGGCAACCGCCTCGGCCAGGGCCTGCGCGGCCCCAGGCTTGCCGGCCCTGCGAATGCCGAAGTCGAGGTTACGGCGCACGTCCAGGTGCTCGAAAAGGCTGGGCTCCTGAAACACATAGCCCAGGTCGCGGCGCCAGGCCGGCAGGCGCACACCTGCGGCATCGTCCTGCCAGGCCTCCCCCAGAACGCGCACCTGGCCCCGGGCGGCCGGCTCGAGCCCCGCCACACAGCGAAGCAGCGTGGTCTTGCCCGAGCCCGAAGGGCCGAACAGCACGGTGATGCCCCGGCCGGGCAAACGCAAATCCACCGAGAGCCCGAAGTCCGCGCGCTGGAGTGACAGCTGCAGATGCAGCCCTGGATCCGTTTGCAGGCGGTCACTCATGGCATGACGCTGCCACTGCGCCGCCTGATCAAGTACAGCGGGAGCAGCATGAGGAAAGAAAAGGCCAGCATGCCAGCGGCCAACGTATGGGCCTGGGCATATTCCATGGCCTCCACATGGCCGTAAATCTGGGTGGACACCACCTGTGTGCGCCCGGGGATGTTGCCGCCGATCATGAGCACCACACCGAATTCGCCCACGGTGTGCGCAAAGCTCAGGATGGCCGCAGTGACCAGACCCGGCCGGGCCAACGGCAAGGTGACCGAGAAGAACGCGTCAAGCGGGCGCGCACGCAGCGTGGCGGCCACCTCTAGGGGCCGGCGCCCCATGGATTCGAAGGCGCGCGCGATGGGCTGCACCGCAAAAGGCAGCGAATAAATCACCGACCCCAGCAGCAGGCCGGGGAAGCTGAAGGACAGCAGCCCCCAGCCCAGGGCCTCGGTCAGCCGCCCCAGCGGCCCCTCTGGGCCCAGGATGACAAGCAGGTAAAAGCCCAGCACCGTGGGCGGCAGTACCAAGGGCAAAGTGACCAGCGCGCTCACCGGCGCGCGCCAGCGCGAGCGGGTCTGCGCGAGCCACCAGGCCAGTGGCGTGGCCAGCAACAGCAGGCAGACGGTGGTCAACGAGGACAGTGCCAGCGTGAGCTGGATCGCTGACCAGGCTGCGGCGCTCATGAGCCCACCCCAGCGCCCAGGCTGTAGCCATGTGCGCGAATCACCGCACGCGCCTTGTCGCCACGCAGGTAGGCCAGCAAGGCGGTGGCGGCCGGGTTGCCCTGGCCGCGCGAGAGCAGCACGGCGTCTTGCCGTATCGGGTCATGCAGGCTCGCGGGAACGATCCAAGCCGAGCCCTCGCGAATTCGGCCACCGATGCGACCGTCCATGCGGCCATCCATGCGGCCATCCACCAACACCTGGGACAGGGCCACGAAACCGAGCGATGCGTTACCCGTGGCCACGAACTGGTAGGCCTGCGCGATGTTTTCACCGAGCACCAAACGCGGCTGCCACTGAGCCGTCACACCCAGCCTGTCCAGCACCTGCATGGCGGCCTGGCCGTAGGGAGCGAGCCTGGGATTGGCGATGGCCAGGCGCGGGAAAGCGCCCGTGCGCAGCACTTCCCCCCTGTCGTCGACTCGCCCGGGTTGGGCACTCCACAGCACCAGCTGGCCGATGGCATAGGTGAAACGCGAGCCGGCAACGGCCAGGCCTTCGCGCTCCAGCCGCTGCGGTGTCTCATCGTCGGCGGACAGAAAAACATGGAAGGGCGCGCCGTTGCGGATCTGGGCGTAAAAGCTGCCGGTAGCGCCCAAGGACACGACGGCCTGGTGACCCGTCTCCTGGGCAAATGCCCGGGCGATCTGCTGCATCGGCGCAGCAAAATTGGCCGCCACCGCCACGGTGACTTCGGCGGCGTGGGCGCAAACGCCCAGAGCGAGCGCGCCGATCAGCGACAGAAAAAGCTTCGACATGAGGCCAAGGCCCGCAGCGTGGTCGACATGCCACGGGCCCTGCGGACAAGTACAAGAGCAATAGTGCGAGGTGGTTGGTGCGAGGAGGTTGGTGCGAGAGGGTTGGTGCGAGCGCGTTTGAGCGAGAGTTTGTGCGGGGGAGTTTGCCCGACGGAATAGTTCCAAGGGAATTTAACACCCACACCACCTGCACCACCCGCCCCCCCACACCGGCCAGTACAGCCACAGGCCTTGCGCCCGCAGCTTCCCACCCAGTGCCTTTAGTCACCCGCCTGCCGACGGCTGGCCTTGAGCAAACCCTGCTTGGCCTTGCCCGCCAGCCGTCTTTGCACCGACGCCCGGGTGGGTCGGGTGGCCTTGCGCGCTTTGGGTGCGCGTTCGTAACGCGCGAGCAACTCGTACAGGCGCGTCCAGGCATCCTGGCGGTTGGCCTCCTGGGTGCGATAGCGCTGGGCTTTGAGGACCAGCACGCCCTCGGGGGTGAGGCGGCTGTCGGCATCGGCCAGCCAGCGGGCCTTGACCGCATCGGGCAGGCTGGACGTGCTCACGTCAAACCGCAGCTGGATGGCGGTAGACACCTTGTTCACGTTTTGCCCACCCGGCCCCTGGGCGCGGACGGCGGTGAGCTCGACTTCGGATTCGGCGATGTGCAGGCGGTTCATGGCGCAGGTCAAAAGCCGATGGAACCTGGCGCCTGCGCTGAAGCGCTGGCCCGGCGCAAACGATTTCGCAATCGCTTGCGCTGCCGGGCCCGCGCTTCTGCGCTTCTGCGCTTCTGCGCTTACTTGAGCGCCTTGTAACGCACCCGCTTGGGCGCTGCGCCGTCCACACCCAGGCGCTTTTTCTTGTCGGCTTCGTACTCTTGGTAGTTGCCGTCAAAAAAGACCCACTGGCTGTCGCCTTCGGCGGCCAGGATGTGGGTGGCGATGCGGTCCAGGAACCAGCGGTCGTGGCTGATCACCAGCACGCTGCCGGCGTACTCGAGCAGTGCGTCTTCCAGGGCGCGCAGGGTTTCCACATCCAGGTCGTTGGAGGGTTCGTCGAGCAGCAGCACGTTGCCGCCGGCAATCAGGGTCTTGGCCAGGTGCAAGCGGCCGCGCTCACCGCCGGAGAGCAGGCCGACCTTCTTTTGCTGGTCGCCACCGTTGAAGTTAAAGCGGCCGCAGTAGGCGCGGCTGGCCATCTGGAACTTGCCCACGTTCATGATGTCCAGCCCGCCGGAGACGTCTTCCCAGACCGTCTTGTCGTTGGACAGCGCGTCGCGATGCTGGTCGACAAAGGCCATCTGCACCGTCTGGCCGATGACCACCTCACCCGAGTCGGGCTGCTCCTTGCCGGCGATCAGTTTGAACAGCGTGGACTTGCCGGCGCCGTTGGGGCCGATGATGCCGACGATGGCGCCGGCCGGGATGTTGAAGGACAGGTTGTCGATCAGGACCCGGTCACCGAAGGATTTGGTGACGCCCTTGAATTCGATGACCTGTGTGCCCAGGCGCTCGGCCACAGGGATGAAGATTTCCTGCGTTTCGTTGCGCTTTTGGTATTCGAAGTCAGAAAGCTCTTCAAAGCGGGCCAGGCGGGCCTTGCTCTTGGCTTGGCGACCCTTGGGGTTCTGGCGCGACCACTCCAGCTCTTTCTTCATGGCCTTGGAGCGTGCGTCTTCGGTGCGCTGCTCTTGCTCCAGGCGGGCTTCCTTTTGCTCGAGCCAGTTGCTGTAGTTGCCCTTGTAGGGAATGCCATGGCCGCGGTCGAGTTCGAGAATCCACTCGGCGGCGTTGTCCAGGAAGTAGCGATCGTGGGTGATGGCCACCACGGTGCCGGGGTAGCGCTGCAGGAACACTTCCAGCCAGTCGACCGATTCGGCGTCCAAGTGGTTGGTGGGTTCGTCGAGCAGCAGCATGTCGGGCTTGGACAGCAGCAGCTTGCACAGGGCGACACGGCGCTTTTCGCCGCCGGAGAGCAGGCCGATCTTGGCGTCCCAGGGCGGCAGGCGCAGGGCGTCGGCGGCGATCTCGAGCTGGTGCTCGGAGTCGGTGCCGGAGGTGGCGATGATGGCTTCGAGCTTGGCCTGCTCGGCGGCCAGCGCGTCGAAGTCGGCGTTCTCTTCGGCGTAGGCGGCGTATACCTCCTCGAGGCGGCCCTTGGCGGCGTTGACCTCGCCCATGGCCTCTTCGACCTCTTGGCGCACCGTGTTCTCGGCGTTGACCTTGGGCTCCTGGGGCAGGTAGCCGATGTTGAGACCGGGCATGGGCATCGCCTCGCCCTCGATCTCCTTGTCGATACCGGCCATGATTTTCAGCAGCGTCGACTTGCCCGAGCCGTTGAGGCCGAGCACGCCGATCTTGGCGCCGGGGAAGAAGGACAGGGAGATGTCCTTGAGAATTTGACGCTTCGGCGGCACGATCTTGCCGACGCGGTTCATGGTGAAGACGTATTGAGCCATGGCGTGATTATCGCGGCTGAGGCAGGCTCCTGGTATGAAAGAGCCATGCGAGGGTCATACGAGGGCGATGTGAGAGCCATGTGAGGACCCTGAGCGGGCCATGAACGGGCCATGGGCGGGCCACGGGCGGGCCGCCGGCCCCCTGATGGCCACCCGGGGCCGGGCCCCGACCGCCCGGCCCCCAAACCGTGCGACAATGCCCTCGCCCCGCAACCAGCAGGCGTGGCACCGGCAAGTTGCCGGGGACCGAACGGACCCCCTCGCCCTTCCAAGTCAAGCGCCCCCAACGGGCTGCTTTCCGAAGAAACCCGCGAGACAGATCCGACGGCTCCACCTCCCAAGAATCGAATCAGCCTATGACTGGCTCGGCGCCTCCGGCGCTGGACAGGCCGATTCCCAGCGCCGCGGAAATTCGGCGCAAAACATTGATGACCTTCGACGAACTCAATCTGGCACCCGCCATCCTCAAGGCCGTGCGCGAGCAGGGCTACGAAATCCCCACCCCCATCCAGGCCCAGGCCATCCCGGCCGTACTCGAGGGCCGAGACCTGCTGGCAGGCGCCCAAACGGGCACTGGCAAGACCGCCGCCTTCACCCTGCCCCTGCTGCACAAGCTCTCCAAGGGCGAAGGCAAGATCAACAAATTCGGCAAGGACGGCATCGCCGCCCTGGTGCTCACCCCCACCCGCGAACTCGCGGCCCAGGTGGAAGAGTCCGTCCGCACCTACGGCAAGTATCTTCCGCTCACCTCCGCCGTGATCTTCGGCGGCGTGGGCATGAACCCGCAAATCGACCGCATCCGGCGCGGCGTCGACATTCTGGTGGCCACCCCCGGCCGCCTGCTCGACCTGCAACAACAGGGCCACCTGGACCTGTCCACCGTCGAGGTGCTCGTTCTCGACGAAGCCGACCGCATGCTGGACATGGGCTTCATTCATGACGTCAAGAAAATCTTGGCCCTGATGCCCAAGGACAAGCAAAGCCTGCTGTTCTCGGCCACCTTCAGCGACGAGATTCGTGACCTGGCCAGCGGCCTGCTCAAAGACCCGCAAAGCATCCAGGTGACCCCGAGCAACACCACGGTGCAGCGCATCACCCAGGTGGTGCACCCGGTGGGCCGCGCGAAGAAGAAGCAACTGCTGGCGCACATCATCCAAAAGCATGAGTGGAGCCAGGTGCTGGTCTTTGTGCGCACCAAGTTCGGTGCCAACCACGTGGCCGAGTTTCTCGAGAAAAATGGCATCACTGCCATGGCCCTGCACGGCAACAAGAGCCAGGGTGCACGCACCCAGGCGCTGGCAGGCTTCAAGTCGGGCGACATCCGCGCCCTGGTGGCCACCGACATCGCGGCTCGCGGCATTGATATCGAAGACCTGCCGCACGTCGTCAACTACGAAATCCCCAACGTCCCCGAGGACTACGTGCACCGCATCGGCCGCACCGGCCGCGCCGGTCGCGAAGGCCAGGCGGTGAGCCTGGTGTGCCTGGACGAAGAGGGCTTCATGCAGGAGATCGAGCACTTCACCAAGCAGCAGATCCCCTCTGAGCCGGTCGAGGGCTTCGGCCCCGACGAAGGCGAGCGCGCCGAGCCCATCGCCATGGGCCGCCAAACCCTCTGGGGCGGCGCCGGCAAGCCGCCCTCGCGTGACGTGATGGCCGCGGCCGCCAAGGCGGCACGCTCGGAAATGATGCAGCGCATCCGCGACAACAAGGTCGGCAATGGCAATGGCGGCGGCGGTCGCGGCCAAGGCGCGGGCCGCGGTGCGCCCGCTGGCGGCGAGGGCCAGGGTCAGGGCGGCGAAGCCCGCGGCCAGCGGCGCGGTGACGGCGGGCCCCGGGGCGGCAACGGCAACGGCAACGGCAACGGCAATGGCCAGCGCCAGGGCCGGTCGCAGCAGCCGCAAGGCCAGCGCGCGGGTGGCTTTGGTGGCGGTGGCGGTGGCGGTGGTTTTGGTGGCGGTGGCGGTGGCTTTGGTGGCGGCAACGGTGGCAACCGAGGCGGCCAGGGCCGTGGCGGTAACCGCCAGGGCGGCGGCAACCGGGGTGGTGGCGGTGGTCAAGGCCAGGGCCTGGGCCAAGGCCAAGACGGCGGCGTTCCGCGTCACCTGATGGACGACGACGAATACCAACCGCGCATGGGCGCGCACAACCCCAGCAGCCCCTTTGTTCAGCGCGAGCCGGCCCCGGTTCGCAACAACGACGGTCAGCCCGATCCGCTGCGCACCAGCGTGGATGTGATGGGTGGTGGGAAGAAGAAGAACTTCTGGCGGAGGTAATCTGATCAGCCGGACTCAGGTATTCTGGAGGCGTGGGCTGGGTGACTCCGTAGGCAAAGGTGCCGAACTCAGTGCCGGCGCGGAGCTGCTGACCGAAGGAGTGGCGTAGAGGGCATCGACTCGCTCGGCGAGTTCCTGGCCCTCCCTTCTCAGGGTTTCCATTTCTCCACTCAGATCGGTGATATTGGCTAAAAGCTCGCGGCTCCGAACTGCCGCATCGACTTTGTAGTTTGAACCTTCGGGGTTTGATGCCAGTCTTTCCTGCGCCTTCACCGCAGCTTCTCGCTGGCTCTTAAGTTTGGCGAAATCCCTGACCTTTGCCAGGTAGGCCTCGAGCGCATCCTGCTTGCCTTTGAGTTTGCTGATTCGGTCGTTAGAGGCACTTATTAACGAGTGCAGTGGCTGAACGGCCTGCGTATAGGCGTTCGCCGTCTCAGGATCCTTTTTCTTGAACAAAGTCCCTCGCTCGTGTGCACTGGCCTCTTGGAGTCCGTGATCAACTTGACTTTTGAGCTTGGCAAGTACTGCCCGCTCGGCTGTGAGCTCAATCTTGATCAGCCGAAGCTCTTTCCGTGTAAGGTGGGATGGCTTGGATGCCGCCACTGAAGCCAGTGCAGGTTCAGAGGCGGCGGCCTTCGCCGAGAGAGGCGGTATCGAGGCCGGCGCCGGCACAGCCGCGCTGACCGCGGGAGGCAGCAGTTTCGCTTGCACCGTTCCAAGGACATTGTTCCGGGTCGATTGATCGACAGTTGCGAATGCACCGATGAATCCCTTCAAGCGCGAGGTCACCTGATCCGCGCCGAGGCTGCCCTGTCCGCCAGCAGATGGCCTGAATGCGAAGTCGATGGCCGAGAAGCACAGCGGGCCGCAGGCATTGGCGGCCATGCCGTCCTGAATACTGCCAAAGGCGGTATGGACCTGATGGCCAGCACCCCTAAGCTCTTTGGCCAGATTGATGCCAACGACTTTCGATGAATGACCGCCCTCGGTGCCTGAGTTACTGTCAAAAATGATCAGGCTGGGCCCTGCGCCCTCCTCACCGGCCTCCGGAGGCATGGCAATCAGGGCAATCCAGTGCTGGTCCCGAAAGTAGAGAGTGACACGAGCCGACGACGGATCTTCTATGACAGCACCGTGCATTTGCTGAGCCACAACCGCCATATCCGTCTCGCGGGGCTCATAGTCATGGGCGGATGTCTTCGCGGGGAATGATTCGATACCGCCTTCACTGCCGACCGTCCAAACCTTCAACCCGCGGTGCTCGAGCGTCTTCATTCCCGGTATCAGCACGTGCTCGTCAAAGCCCTCGCTGCTGAGCGGCGGAAGGTTATTTCCACTGAGACCCTGGAACATATCCTCAGCTTCACGCTTCGCTGAAGATGCAGGCTGCGCAGACCCGCTTGAAGCCAGAGGTGCATCTGGAACACGGACAGCGCGGCCACCCAGGTCAGAGCCGGTGAACTGCGCCAACCAAGCGGCCGTGGGCTGATGACCGACTACTCCTGTATGAAGGGCTGCGAAAGCGGTGATGGCAGCTTGGATACTTGTGGAGACGGTGGGGGCGATCACGTCGCCATTTGACTGAGGGTTAGGCCTTACGATGGCGTCGATCGCAACTCGCGCCCGAGTTGCGTGGTCGTCCACGAGACTTTGCGCGCCGGCGATGGTGACAAGGCATTGAATAGCGCCCGGATCTCCGCGACGCGAACCCGCGATCGCTTTGGCCAATTCTTGGTTCAAAAGAAACCTGAACCTTTGCAGATCTACCTTCAACTGCTGCGCGCCCGAGGTTGGTGAAGCCCCAGCTTTCGAATCTCCTGTTGTTGTTTGACGGGCGAGCTGACCGCTGGTGTGATCAATTCTGCTAATGAATTCCTCGATACGTTCCAGATTCGGTGTTGAGTGAGGATTTGTATTGGATGCTGACCGGCCCCCACTCAAGGAGGAGCCTGTGGGCTGGCTGGGGGAAGTGGGCAGGCCTCTAGAGGTGGGTTGCATGGCGACTCCGGCAAGGATTCTGGAAACTGGGTGGTCCCCCGGGGCGCTCACCCCGAGAGAGTTCCGGCCATGGGTACCTTGCGGCGCGGAGCTGGTTCCCAACAATTGGCGGCGCTGCCAGCCCAAGCGCTGGGGCGCCGCACCACCCTGGCGCCGGGGATCTGGCGCGGCACAGAGATAATCCCCCCATGCGCCTCCTCCACACCATGCTCCGCGTCGGCGACCTGCAGCGGTCGATCGACTTCTACACCCACGTCCTGGGCATGACCCTGCTACGCACCACAGACCGGCCAGAGCAGAAGTACTCGCTCGCTTTTGTGGGCTACGGCAGCAACCCGGACCATGCCGAGTTGGAGCTCACCTACAACTACGGGGTGGAGCAGTACGAGCTGGGCACCGCCTACGGCCACATCGCCCTGGGTGTTGCTGACGCCTACGGCGCCTGCGAAAAAATACGCGCCGCTGGCGGGGCCATCACTCGTGAGCCGGGACCGGTCAAGGGCGGCGCGACGGTGATCGCCTTTGTCACCGACCCGGACGGCTACAAGATCGAACTGATTCAACGCCAATCGATGAGCTAGAAAAAGCGCCAGCTCCGCCTTGGATCAAGGCATGTTGAAGGAACTGAATGCGGCTGCGTGCTCCCAAGCGGGGGTACGTTCACAAAGCCGGCCATTCGGTGGGTGCCTCAGACCCGGGCACCTCACTGGCCTTCAATCATGCGATTCATCAAAGTTCTTTTTGTGGTAGGCCTCTTGGGCAGTGCCGCCGTTCAAGCGGCCAGTTTTGATTGCAGCAAGGCGCGTACCCGAGTCGAGAAACTCATCTGTAGTCAGCCCCAACTCGGTGAGATGGATGAGCAACTTGCTGCCGCCTTCAGGGACGCCAAGGATGGCCTGGAGCCCGCCGAAGCCCAAGGTGTGACCGAGACGCAAATCCGGTGGCTGCGCAGGGTGAGAGACCGTTGCGTCGACGCGATCTGCGTGGAAAACGCCTACGCATCGCGCCTGCGCCAACTGGATCCCGCGGCGGATGGCGATTTGTCGTGCAAGGATTTGCGGCACATGGCGCGACGCGGGACCCTCGATGCCATCGACACGGGGAGCGGTACGCTTGCGGCGAATTCGGTGGACTACGAATGCCCAGACAGCTTGGGGCAACTGCCTTTCATGCAGAGGCTGCTCGAGTTGGCAGAGAAAATTCGCAGCGAAGACAGCAGCCTTCCCTGTGGAGGCACCCTCTTCCATCCGATTTGGCGGTCTTACCAGCTCGAACTCACGCAGGCGGGCATGAACCCGAGAGCCCACCCAAAATGGTCCTCCTACAAGGGGCCCGCCAATTGGAAGAAATTTGTCGATCAAGGCGTCACCGGCGCGGTGACCTATTTTCGTCAGTGGGCTGAGCAGAGTCCGTCGAACCGGGAGGTGTACGAAGCATTCTCTCGTGAGTTTGACCAGGCTGCGGCCCAACTCGTGAGCCGCTACAGAAGTCAATTGAGTATGTCGACCGACGAAGCCCAGTCGGCCACTCTGGTCGCTTTGGCCCGTGTCGTCGAGCGAGCCGCGGGCAGCGCGCCGCAATCGGCGGAGCATGCAGAATTTGAGTTGCTGGCCCAACTGCGCGCGGCACCGCTGAACGGCACCCAGGTCAAGGCTGCGCTGGCTGGCCTGACATCCGACCAGGCCCTGCGAGCCCTGAAGGTGGCGCTGATTCACAAGCAACCCACCGAGGTAGTTGCGCTGTTGGCGGATGCCGTCGATCCCGCTGTGCTGCTCGACGCGAATCGCCCAAAGACTGGCGGCTCGGCCTCCGATCCTGAGAGCCTGGAGGACATACCCGAACCCCTGCTTTCGCTGGCCCTGGGCAGTCTTGCCAATCTTGAATATCTGTTGCGCAAGCAGGTACCTGTCAACGCCATCAACGGCTTTGGGAAATCGACGCTCTTCTATGCCATCGGCGCCGGCAATCACGATGCCGTGAACCTGCTGCTACAGCACAAGGCCAACGCGCGCCAAACGTACAAGTCGGCCGAGGAACTGAGGCCTCCTGGCAGCATGTGCGTGTTCATCAAACTGGAGCACACCCGCCGGACCACGCTAATGCATGCGGCGCAGAACAGTGATGTACGCATGATCAAGATCTTGTTGACGGCGGGCGCGTCGCTGCAGGCGCAGGACGATCTAGGCTTCAATGCTCACGACTATGCGCTCATGGGCGCGAACCGGGACAACGCCCTTTATCTGGGCTCGTTGGGGCTGGAACCCGCAGCGCCACGCTAAGGGCGCCGGGGCGCGCGCAAAAGGGGAAAAAAGGGCAGGTAAGCTTTACCCATGACCTCTGCCCTCACCCCTTTTCACCTGGCCTTTCCCGTTCACGACCTGGAGGCGGCGCGCCGCTTCTATGGCGGGGTGCTGGGTTGCGCCGAGGGGCGCAGCTCGCCCGACTGGATTGATTTCAACCTGTTCGGCCACCAGATCGTGGCGCACCTGTGCCCCGGCGCCTCCGGCGCGG
>CANFQF010000107.1 GCA_947449025.1 Comamonadaceae bacterium | reverse complement strand
TCTTCTTCTGGGTTTTAAATGAAGGCCGTTTCGACCAGTACCGAGGGAATGTCGGGCGCCTTGAGTACCGCAAAGCCAGCCTGCTCCACCTGGCCCTTGTGCAGGCGCCCGACCTGGCCGATCTCGCCGAGCATCGCGCCGCCCAGGCGCAGGCTGTCCTTGATCTGGGCGGTGGTGCTCATGTCGAGGAGCACCCGCGCCACATGGGGGTCCTGCGCCTTGACGTTGACCCCGCCGATCAAGTCGGCCTTGTTCTCCTTGTCGGCCATCCAGCGCGCGGCGCTGCTCGAGGCGCCGCCCTCGCTCAGCGCGAAGACGCTGGCGCCGCGGGCGGTGGGGGTGAAGAACGCGTCGGCGTGGATGCTCACGAACAGATCGGCCTGCACCCTGCGGGCCTTGTTCACCCGCACGTGCAGGGGCACGAAGAAGTCGGCGTCGCGGGTGAGGAAGGCGCGCAGGGGGCTGCCACCCACACTAGCCTCGTTCAGGCGCTGCTGCAGGCGCTGGGCCACCTGCAGGACCACGTCCTTTTCGCGGGTGCCGCCCGGGCCGACGGCGCCTGGGTCCTCGCCACCATGGCCCGGGTCCAGGGCGACCACGATCAGACGGTCGAACTTGGGCGCTGGCGCTGATGTTGGTGATGAGGGTGGCGCTGCCGTGGGCTCGCGCTGCGTTTGCCGCGCGATCAACTCGCCCAGCGGGTCGCTGGCAGGCGGCAGCAAGGGCGCGGGCGGGGTGATGGGCCCCATGACCGGCCCGCGCTCGCGGGTGCGCTCGGCGATCAGCGCCTCGAGCGGATCGATTGCCCGCGCCGGGTAAAAGTCCAGCACCAGACGGTTCTTATAAGACTCCACCGGCGCCAGGTTGAAGACCTGCGGCAGGGCCGCTTGCTTGAGGTCGATCACCAGGCGCACCGTGCCCGGCTGGTACTGACCGACCCGGATGCCAGCAATATTCGGGTCGTCGGCCCGCACCTTGGCGACCAGCTCGCGCAACTGGGGCGAGAGCTCGATGCCATCGATATCCAGTGCCAGCCGGGGCGGATTGGTGATCTGGGTCTGGCGGGTCACCAGATTGGCGTCGGACTCGATGGTGACCCGGCTGTAGTCCGGTGCCGGCCAGATGCGCACCGACAGGATGCCAGCGCCGCGAGCGATTTGCTGCGCGCCCAGGAGCAGCACCAGGGTGCCGGCCTGCAGCAGCTCACGGCGCCGCAGGCGGGCGCCGCTGTCTGCGGTTCTGGCGCGAGGATCCGGCTCGTGAGGCGTCAGCCGCTTCATCCGGCCTCCATCAGCCGAGCCCCGCGTGGGCTGCCGGCGCTGGCCGTGACCTGCCGGCTGTCGTCGTTCAGCGTGTCGAGTGTGAGTACCAAGTCGGGCGTGGGCAGCAGCCCGGCGGCTTTGTCGGGCCATTCGGCCAGTTTCAGTCCCGGATGCGCGAACAGGTCACGAAAGCCGGCGTCTTCCCACTCGCGGGGGTCGTTGAAGCGGTAGAAGTCAAAGTGCCAGATCGACAGCGGCGGGCTGCCCGCCTCGGCAGGCGGAGCCTCGTGGGGCTCGACCACCGCGTAGGTGGGCGATTTGACCCTGCCTTGTACGCCCAGTGCGCGCAGCAGGTGACGCACGAAGGTGGTTTTGCCGGCACCGAGCTCGCCACGCAGTTCGATGAACGCGTCACGGATCTCGTCGCAGGCGGCCAGTGCCTGGGCGAAGGCGGCGGTGTCCTCCTCGGAACGCCAGCGCAGGCTGCGGGGCGGCGGCAGGGGGCTTCCTACAATCGGCGGGTGAAATCCGGCATCGGTCACGGCGAGTTCGACGGTCCTTCCCTGGTCGCAGAGATCGGGCGCTGGGCCCATGAGCTCGGATTCTCCCAAATTGGCGTGGCGGGCATCGATCTTTCCTCCGCCGAGCAGGGTCTTCTCGAGTGGTTGGACCGGGGCTTTCACGGCGAGATGGGCTATATGGCGGCGCACGGCCTCAAGCGGGCGCGGCCGGCCGAACTGGTGCCGGGCACGGTCAGCGTGCTCACCGCGCGCATGGACTATCTGCCCCGGGACAGCGCCGAGGACTGGCAGGCCCTCGAGTGGCAGCGGCTGGCGCGGCCGGCCGAGGGCGCGGTCTCGCTCTATGCCCGTGGACGGGACTACCACAAGGTGCTGCGGGCGCGCCTGCAGAAGCTGGCCGATCGCATTGCGGGCCGCGTGGGGCCGCTGGGCCACCGCGTGTTTACCGACTCCGCGCCGGTGCTGGAGGCCGAGCTGGCGGCTCGCAGCGGCATCGGCTGGCGCGGCAAGCACACCCTGGTGCTGCACCGAGAAGCCGGCTCGATGTTTTTTCTGGGCGAGATTTTTCTTGACCTGGCGCTACCTGCCACGGCGCCGGTCGAGGCCCATTGCGGCAGTTGCAGCGCCTGCATGGACCTGTGCCCCACCGGCGCCATCGTGGGGCCGGGGAAGCTTGACGCACGGCGTTGCATCTCTTACCTGACCATTGAACACCCAGGCCCGATCCCGGAGGACCTTCGTGTGCAAATGGGCAACCGCATCTATGGCTGCGACGACTGCCAGCTGGCCTGCCCCTGGAACAAGTTCGCCCGCCGCAGCCCTTTGGCGGACTTCGATCCGCGCGAGGGTCTGGCGGGCAGCACGCTCGCATCGCTGCTGGTCTGGGACGAGCCGGAGTTTTTGCGGCGTACCGAGGGCAGCGCGATCCGCCGCATTGGCCATGAGCGCTGGCTGCGCAATGTGGCGGTAGCGGCCGGCAATGCGTTGCGGCAAATGGCGCCCGGTGCCGAGCGCGATGCGTTGGCCCGCGCCCTGCAGGCACGGTCCGCGCACCCCAGTGACCTGGTGCAGTCGCATGTGGCCTGGGCCCTGGCCCAGGCAGCCTGAGCGCGGCGGCCTCAGCCCAGGGGCTTGAGCAGCCCCAATGCGAAGGTCAGGCTGACCGCACCCAGCGCATTGGAGAGGGTGACCAAGGCGCCCACCAAGGGGCCGTTGTAGCCCATCTTGCTGGCCAGCACGTAGCACGAGGGCGCAGTAGGCATGGCCGAAAACGCCAGCAGCACCCCGGTCTGCAGCGGGTCCAGGCGAAGGATGCGCGCGATGAGGAAGGCCGCCAGCGGCATCCACAGATGCTTGATCAGCAGCACCGAGGCGGCCAGTGCCTTGGCCCGGCCCAGGGTGGCGAACTGCATGCCGGCCCCGGCCGCCATCAGGCCCAGGGCGATGGCCGCCTGACTGATGCGGGTGGCTGCCGGCTCCATCCATCCGGGCAGGGACAGGCCGGCCAGGTTGGCCACCAGGCCCGAGACGGTGGCGATGATGAGCGGATTGCGTATCAGCGCGGCGCCGAAGTGCGTGCCCGCCTGGCGGGCCATGGGCCAGACTGCCGCCACATTGAACAGCGGCACACAAATCCCGATCAGGAGTGCCACCAGCGCCACCCCGGGCGCGCCCGACATGCGTTCGACAATGGCCAGTGTGATGTAGCTGTTGAAGCGAAAGGCGACCTGCGCGCTGGCGGCATGCTCACGGATGTCGACATGGCGGCGCAGCCAGGGCAGCTGCGGGATGGCGTAGGCCAGGGCGATGCCTGTGGCCGCCAGGGCCAGGCCGGCGGCAATCAGGCCCGATGTTGCTGCCAGTTCCAGCGGCTTGCGCACGATGGCCTGGAACAGGAGGACCGGAAAGAGGAAGTAGTAGACCAGCCCATCGACCTGCTGCCACACGTCGCGCCCCAACGCGGTATAGCGGCACACGAGCCAGCCAATGACGATGAGGGAAAAATCCGGGAACAGCAGCTCGAAGAAATTCACCCGCCGAGGATACCAAGTGGACAAGGGGGCCCTGCCGCAGCGTCCCCCGGGTGCGACGTTGCGCTGGCCCGCCCGGCCCTGTACTTGCCCGAAGTCTCGGGGCCAATCCCCATGGCCCCTCCCGCCGCCCGCGGCTAATATGGGCCCCTTTCCAGCCACCATCCTCGAGAGGAATGTGATGAAACGCCGCAATTGGTTTGCCCTGTCTCTGTCTGCCTGCGCTCTGCTGGCTACTGGCGCCGGTCCTGCACTGGCCCAGTCCTATCCCAACAAGCCAGTGCGTCTGGTGGTGCCCTTCGCACCCGGCGGCACCACCGACATCGTGGCGCGGGTGATCTCCGATCCCCTGGGCAAGGTTCTGGGCCAGAGCGTGGTGGTGGAAAACCGGCCGGGCGGCGGCGGCATCGTCGGTGCCGCTGAGACGGCTCGCTCTGCCCCCGACGGCTACGCACTGGGCGTGGCCACCGTGTCGACCACCGCGGCCAATCCGGCGATCAATCCCAAAACGCCCTACAACCCGCTCACCGACTTCACCCCTATCGTCAACATTGCGGCCACGCCCAATGTGATCGCGGTCCACCCGAGCTTTCCGGCCAAAGACCACAAGACCTTCCTCGAAGTCCTCAAGAAGAACCCGGGCAAGTACTCCTATTCATCTTCTGGCACCGGCGGCATCGGCCACCTGCAGATGGAGCTGTACAAAAACCTCACCGGTGCCTTCATCCTGCACATCCCCTATGGCGGCGCAGGCCCGGCCCTCAACGACACGGTGGCCGGCCATGTGCCCATGATCTTCGACAACCTGCCCTCGGCCTTGCCCTTCATCAAGGAAGGCAAGCTGGTGGCCATTGCGGTGGCCGCGCCGCAGCGTCTGGCGGTGTTGCCCAATGTGCCCACCTTCAAGGAGCTGGGCCTGGAGCCGGTCAACCGCATGGCCTATTACGGCATCCTCGGCCCCAAGGCCCTGCCGCGCGAGGTGGTCGACAAGGTGCACGCCGGTACCGTGAAGGCCCTGCAGGATCCGGCGGTGCGCAAGCGCATCGAGGACACAGGCTCCCTGGTGATCGGCAACTCGCCGCAGGAGTTTGCCGCCCAGATCGAGGCTGAATTCAAGGTCTACAAGAACGTGGTCGAGAGCGCCAAGCTCCGTCTCGATTGAGACTCCCACCGAGAACAGGCCGGCCCGCGGGTCCTGTGTATTGAACGCCCGCCATGCACAAGCCGGCGCAGCCGGTGACCCGACGGTCAAGCACGATCCGGCCGTCGACCTCTTCATCGACGCCCTCTGGCTTGAGGAGGGCTTGGCCCGCAACACGCTCGATGCCTACCGGCGTGACCTGCGGGCCTTCTCCGTCTGGCTGGCCGGGCAGGGCTTGGCGCTTGACGCCGCCGGCGAGCATCACCTCGCCGGCTATTTCGCTGCCCGCCACGCACAGAGCAAGGCCACCTCGGCCAACCGCCGCCTGGCGGTGCTGCGGCGTTACTACCGCTGGGCGCTGCGCGAAGGGCGGGTGCGTGTCGACCCCACCCTCAAGATGCCCACGGCCAAGCGACCGCTGCGGGTACCCAAGACGCTCTCGCAAGCCCAGGTCGAGGCGCTGCTGGATGCGCCTGATGTGGGCACGCCCCTGGGCCTGCGGGACCGTGCGATGCTCGAGCTGATGTACGCCAGCGGCCTGCGGGTCAGCGAGCTGGTCACGCTCACGGTACTCAACGTGAGCCTCTCCGAGCATGTGGTGCGGGTGCTGGGCAAGGGGGCCAAAGTCAGATTGGTGCCGTTCGGCGAAGTGGCGCGTGACTGGCTGGTGCGCTACCTCGAGCAGGCTCGCCCCGACATTTTGAGCGGCCAGCAGACGCAGGACCTGTTCGTCACCGCCCGTGGTGCCGGCATGACCCGGGCCATGTTCTGGGTCATCGTCAAAAAGTGCGCGCAGCAGGCGCAGATCACGGCGCCACTGTCGCCGCACACCCTGCGCCATGCCTTCGCCACCCACCTGCTTAACCACGGGGCAGACCTGCGCGCGGTGCAAATGTTGCTGGGTCATGCGGACATTTCGACCACCACCATCTACACCCATGTGGCGCGTGAGCGGCTCAAGTTGCTGCACGCCAAGCACCATCCCCGGGCCTGAGCTTGCGGCGGCCTGTGGCCTGTATCGGCCCCGCAGCGTCTGTGAACTGTGCACGAAGTCCGCTGCGCGCTGCGACCCCTGTCAATCCTGCCGGAGAGGCGGCGTGGCGCGGACGCGTTTGGGGCAATCTGCCCAACATGCTCAAACGCTCTTATTTCGACATGAGTGGCCTGCGCGGCCAGCGGCTGCGCAAGTTGCTTCAGCAGGGTTCACAGTCGCTGGCGGCTGGCGCTATCCAGGAGAGTGACTGGGACAGCTGGACCTTGCCTGAGACCGGCATCGCCGGCCGCGACGCGCGGCGTCTGGCCTTGGCCATGGAGGTGCTGCATGCCTGGGTCTTCTACCTGGCGCGCGCCGCCGATGTGCGCGAGGCGCAAGAGCGCGTGCCGGTGCTGGAGCTGGCCATCTCCGAGGACACCATCGCCCGCTGCCAAGAGCCGGATTTTTCGGAGATGGGCGGTGAGGACCTGCTGATGTTTCCCCACAGCACCTCCTTTGCGGTGCTGCGCACTGCCGAGGGCCCCACCCACTATGCGGGGGTGCCGCATTTCATTGCCATCGTCCGCGGCGACCCGGGCTCGCTCGGTCCGGGCATCACCGACGACAACTTGCCGGAGGTGCGGCCCTGGCGGAGATCGCGCGCGGAGGGCTGAACTGCCCGGGGCTTGCTTGCGAATTGCCCGGTGATAGCGCTGTGGTGGTCTGGGGTTAGCCCAAGAGTGGCGCAGTAGCGGCCCAGGACTTAACCAGTACGAACCTAGGACTGAGCCATTGCCGGCCTACGTGCCGCTGGCCATGCCCGCCAGTGCGCCGACGGCCAGGGCATAGCCCGGCACGCCAAAGCCGGCCATCACCGCCTTGCAGGCCGGCGAGAGGTAGCTGTGGTGGCGAAAGCTCTCGCGCGCATGCACGTTGGAGATGTGCAGCTCAATCACCAGAGCGCCAGCGCCCTTGATGGCGTCGTGCAGGGCAATGCTGGTGTGGGTATAGGCACCCGCGTTGAGGATGACACCCGCCGCCTTGCCCTCGGCCTGAGCCTTGCCGGCCTCATGGATCCAGGTCACCAGCTCGCCTTCGTGATTGCTCTGGCGAAAGTCCAGTGCCAGGCCGTGCTTCGCACAGGCCTCGCGGCACAGGGCTTCGACATCGGCCAGGGTCTGTGAGCCATAGACCTGGGGCTCGCGGGTCCCCAGCAGGTTGAGGTTGGGGCCGTTGAAGACGTAGGCGGTTTTCATGGTGAGTTGATGGGGCGCGGAAATTTCCAAGCAAGCGTAGCAGACTCAGCCAGCCGTGCCCGTGCCGTAGGTGGCTGCCAGCCTGCTGCGCAGGTGTTCAGCGGCGGTGATGGGCGGGTGCCGCGGCACCTGTCCCGCTGGTACGCAGCCGGGCAGGGCACTCACCAGCGCATCGGGATTGGGGTCCAGGAAGAAGGCGATGGAGTGGCGTAAGCGCGGTGGCGGGCCGACCCGGTGCGGGGTCGATGCATACACGTCGTTGGACCAGCGCATGAGGCAGTCACCGATATTGCACATGAAGGCGCCAGGCAGGTGTGGCGCGTCGATCCAGCGGCCGTCGCGGCTTCTCACTTGCAAGCCTGGGACACCGTCGGTGGCCAGCAGCGTGACATTGCCGTAGTCGGTGTGGGTGCCGGCGCCGGCTTGGGCGGCTGTCGACTCCGGTGTGCCGGGCTTACCAGCACCGGTGATGGCGCCAGCGCGGTCGGCGGCGGCAGGTCCGGCAGGCGGGTAGCGCAGAAAGCGCAGCGCCGCCATCGGCCGGTCAAGCTTGTCGTCGAAGAAGTCTTCGGCCAGCCCCAGGTCCAGGGCGAAGGCTCGGTGCAGCCGCCGCCCGACTGCCAGCACCGCGTCGAAATAGGCCTGCACCGGCTCGCGCCAGTCTGCGATCGGTGGCCAGATGTTGGGCGCGCGGTCTGGCGCGCCATCCCAGACCAGGTTGTAGGCTTCCTTCAGGTCGGGTGCGGCCTTCTCGTCCAACGACTCCACCCCCAGGGCCACATAGCCCCGGTTGTGGCCGTGACGGCGAATAGACAGGGCATCCTTGGTGGTGATGTCCAGGTCGAACAGCCGGTGGCCTGCCTCGAAGGCCTGTTGGATTTGTGCCGCCGCAATGCCATGGCCGGTGATCGCGAAAAAACCGATGCCACGGCAGGCGTCGCCGACCGCCCGCGCGACGGCCAGGCGTGCGCGGGTGTCGGGGCTGGACAGGTCGGCGATGTCGATCAGTGCAATCGTGTCGGCGTGCATGCTCATGTCTGGTGGAGCAGGTGGGGGAGGTGCAGGAGGTGCGGCGTCGTTGGCTTCAGGTCTGTGGCGCGGGCAGGTTCGCTGCCGGGTCCTGGGCCAGAAGAAAGGCGAGTTCGACTTCCGAAAAACCCGCGCGCCGCCTTGCTTCGCTGTTGAACGGGGGGTGCAATCGTGGCGCGGCATGGCGTGCCACGAGGGCAGGATAGTGCGTCACCGGGTCCAGGCCTTCGCGGGCACACAGCCAGCGGTACCAGTGGTTGCCGATGGCCACATGCCCAACTTCGTCTCGCAAGATGATGTCCAGCACCGCCACCGCTTCGAGCGCCAGCGGCGTACCGACGGCGCGCAGCTTGTCCTGGATTTGCGGTGTGGCATCGAGCCCGCGCGCTTCCAGGGTGCGCGGCACCAGCGCCATGCGCGCGACGATGTCGTCCTGCGTCTTCACGCACATGGACCAGAGGTTGTCGTGGGCGTCGAAGTCGCCATAGCGGTGGCCGAGTTTGGCCAGCAGCGCTGCCAGCAGGCCATGGTGGTAGGCCTCTTCGGCAGCCACCCGCACCCAGTCATGGTGAAACGCGGCCGGCATGTCGTCAAAGCGCCAGGCCGCGTCCAGCGCCAGGTTGATGGCATTGAATTCAATGTGCGCGATGGCGTGCAGCAAGGCCGCCAGGCCCTCGGGCTTGTGCGGAGACCGGCGGGGCACTCTGGCGGGGTGGACCAGCTTCGGACTGGCCGGACGCCCAGGCAATTGGCCCTCGCAGGGCGGGCGGTCCTGCGCGATCGACAGCGGTGGCTGGGATGTGGCGGCGTGCAGGGCCTGGGTCAGCGCGCACTTGGCCGCCGGGTCGGGCTCGAGCAGGGCCGCCAGGGCCAGGGCGCGCAGTTCAGGCATCGAGGGCGATTGTGTCATGCAGCCCTGGCACGCCGCCTTTTCGCGGCAAGGGGTAGGCCAAGCACGGGTACGCAGGCGGCGTCGTGTCGCACAAAGGCCAGCCGGGGCGAGCCTGCCTACAATCAGTCTCCCCTCTTTGTGACTCCCATCTTGGAAGGCAACGCTATGGCTCTCTACGAACTCGACGGAAAATCCCCCCGCCTGGGCAGCGGCGCCTGGGTGGCCGACAGCGCCGACGTGGTGGGCGATGTCGAGTTGGGCGACAACGCCAGCGTCTGGTTCGGCGTGGTGATTCGGGGCGACAACGAGGCCATCCGCATCGGCAAGGGCAGCAATGTGCAGGACCTGTCGGTGCTGCACTCCGACAGCGGCAAACCCTTGTCGATCGGCAACAACGTCACGCTGGGGCATCAGGTCATGGTTCACGGCTGCACCATCGGCGACAACAGCCTGATTGGCATGGGCGCCATCGTGCTCAATGGCGCGGTCATCGGGCGCAACTGCATTGTTGGCGCCGGCAGCGTGGTGACTGAGGGCAAGGAATTTCCCGACAACTCCCTCATCATCGGCAGTCCAGCCAAGGTGGTGCGTACCCTCGACGATGCGGCCGCCGCGCGCCTGGCAGCCAGCGCGGAGAGCTACATGGCCAACAGC
This sequence comes from Comamonadaceae bacterium, assembly GCA_947449025.1. Lineage (GTDB taxonomy): Bacteria > Pseudomonadota > Gammaproteobacteria > Burkholderiales > Burkholderiaceae_C > Ramlibacter. The sequence goes on along the minus strand of CANFQF010000107.1, from coordinate 1,836 downwards.
CGCCGTTACGCGCGGGGCCTGAAGAAGGTGGGCTGAGCGCTCTGCCCGCTTCTTCCCTTCAACTCCTGGATACCCCCTTGAGCGAGCTCCACAAGTTTCTTTTCGACGGCCTGCCGGTACGCGGCATCATCGTGCGCCTCACCGACGCCTGGACCGAGGTACTGCGCCGCCGCCAGGGCAATACCGGCACCGGCCCCTGGGCACCCGAGGTGGCCGAGCTGATGGGGCAGATGGCCGCCGCCGGCGCCCTGATGCAGTCCAACATCAAGTTCAATGGCGCGCTGGTCCTGCAGATTTTTGGCGATGGCCCGGTCAAGGTAGCGGTTGCCGAGGTGCAGCCAGACCTGTCCTTACGTGCCACCGCCAAGGTGGTGGGCGAGATCGCTGCAGGTGCGCGACTGCCGCAGATGGTCAACGTGAGCAACCAGGGCCGCTGCGCGATCACCCTGGACCCGCGCGACAAGTTTCCTGGTCAGCAGCCTTACCAAGGTGTGGTCCCGCTCCACGGCGACCGGCGCGAAAAGCTCGAGCGCTTGTCCGAGGTGCTCGAGCACTACATGCTCCAGTCCGAGCAGCTCGACACCAAGCTGGTCTTGGCCGCCGACGAGAAGGTGGCAGCCGGCCTGTTGATCCAGCGGCTGCCGATCGAGGGTGAGGGCAACCTCGCCGGGTCTCTCGTGAGCAGCGCCAATGAGGACGCGATCGGCGTCGACGAGGACTACAACCGCATCGCGACCCTGGCGGCCAGCCTGACCGCCCAGGAGCTGCTCGAGCTCGATGTGGACACCGTCCTGCGCCGGCTGTTCTGGGAGGAGAAGCTCCTGCGCTTTGCGCCGCAGACGCCCCGCTTTGCCTGCAGCTGCAGCCGCGACCGGGTCTGCAGCATGATTCGCAGCCTGGGGCAGCAGGAGGCCGAGGACATCTTGGCTGAGCGTGGCGACATTGAGGTGGGCTGCGACTTTTGCGGTAACCAGTACCGGTTTGATGCAGTCGACGCGGCCCGTCTGTTCACCTCGCCGGGCGACCAGCCCCCGGTGACCCGCTCGGTGCAATAGCCCTCAGAGGCCCGGGCCCTGCAGGCGGTGGGCGGCATCGCTCACTCGCGTGCCAGCCTGGTGAAGAGCCGGTGCTCGCAGCCGGAATCCCCGCATTTTTCACAGCTCGCCTGCAGCCGATGCCAGCGGCCGGCCTCTGCCTCGTTGACCTGCGTGGTCCAGGCCCAGGGCGCTACTTCAGCCACCGCTTGCAGGGCATGCTGTGTCCGCTGTGTGCCTTGGCCGTAGACCACCCGCCATCCCAAGCCTGCCGCCTGCAGGGCCAGGCGCAGGCGGGCATCTTCGGCCGCCTGCGCGGTGGGGGCGACGCCAGGTACGGCCAGGTCGAGGCCTGTGAGCAGGATCAGGTCCGGGGCGGTGGTGGCTGTCATGGCCGATGGCGAGCCGGCAAGATGGGGGCTGCCCTCGGGGGAGAGGTCCCCTTCACTGACCTCCAGGTTGGAGCTGGCGCCAGTCAACTCGGCGGTCAGGCGGGTGCGCCCCGTGCGGGCTGCGCCAAATACCGCAATGCGAAGGGGCGCGTGTCCGCTCAATTCGTGGCGCGGGGCGCCGGCGCGCCCAGTGCGGCCTTGCCTGAGGGCAGGGTGACCTGCACATAGACCTCATTGGGCTTGACCATGCCCAACTCGGTTCGGGCCTTTTCCTCGACCATCTCCAGACCCTCGCGCAGGTCCCGGACCTCGTTGGCCATGCGCTCGTTGGCCTGACGAGCCTGCAGGTTGGCCGCCTGCTGGGATTCGAGTTTGCGTCCCATGCCGATCACGTCGCCGACGCTGCCACG
>CANFQF010000106.1 GCA_947449025.1 Comamonadaceae bacterium | reverse complement strand
TCGGCGCGCGGGCCCAGTCGATCAGACCCTCCTGCAGGCGCAGCGAATCCTCGTCGGCCTCCTGGAGGAAAACATTGAACAGACCCGCCGGGATACGCAAGGGTCCGACCTCCCGCACCTCCTCCGGCGCGGCCGAACCCCAGACGGGAGGCAGCGGCTGATCGGCAGGCGAAGTCTCTGTGTCTGGAGGCGTCCACTCGCCCGACGCGGTGCCTGCATCAGGCAAAGGCCACTCGCCCGGCGCAGCACCTGTGACGGGCAGAGACCATTCCCCCGGAGCAGGTCCTGTGACGGGCAGAGGCCATTCCCCCCGAGCAGGTCCTGTGCCGGTCTGCGGCAACTCCATCGGCTCAGCAAGTGCGTCGGGCAGGGGCCATGCACCTGCGGGCAGCTCTGCGACCGTCACGTCCCCGACGCTGGCGGGCAATGCCACATCGATGACCGCCGCCGGCTCAGCCGCGTCTGACACCACAGGCGGCTCACCCGGAAACCAGAGGGGGCGAACCTGTGCGTGCAGGCGCAGGGCGTCGGCGGCATCCACAAAGGTGGCGGCCTGCCAGGCAGCCAGGTCTGAGTCCGCCTGCGGCCCGGCCGCCGCGCCGATGGCCTGCGCCCACAGGCCCAGGCCCTCCAGCGCGCGGCCGGCCAGTTGACGCAAGGCCGCGTCGGCCTCACGCGCCTGGGCCAGCCACGCGTTGAGCACTTGTTCCAGGGCCCAGGCGGCCTGGCCAAAGGCCTCCAGACCCACCATGCGGGCACTGCCCTTGAGCGTGTGAAAGCAGCGCCGCAAATCGGCCAGCTTGGCCAGATTGCTGGGCTGCCGCTCCAGGGCCGCCAGCGCCTCGCGCCCCTGGCCGATGACCTCGGCCGCCTCCTCGAGGAACACACCCAGAAGCTCGGCATCGCTGTCGGCCAGCGCCTCAGAGGCCGTGGCTTGCGAAGCGGCCATCGCGGCGTCATGCGCGGTGGCGCCCCCCCCCTGCGCATCGTCGCGCGACCGCGCAACAGGCACCCGACCCATCACCGAGCGCAGCTCGCCACGGGCCTCATCGAAGACGAACAGCTCGCGGGCCATCTGCGGCTGGTAATGGAGCATGTCGATGAGGAAACCCAGCGCACTCAGGTTCTGCCCCAGAGCCTCGACCAGCTCGGTGGCTTTCGTGCCCTCGGGCTCGCCCCAAAGGGACTGCACCTGATCGCGCATGCGAAGCACCGCACGCGCTGCCTGCTCCAGGCCCAGCACGGAGAGCACGCCCCGCATCTGTGACAGGCGGCTAGGCGCCGCCTGCAAGGGACCGCGGTCGGCGCGATGTCTGAAGAAGGCGTCGAGGTCTTTTTCCAGCTCGCCCAGACAGGCGCGTAGCTCGTCGACCACACTGCCCAGCGTTTGCCGGTCACTGGCCTGGCGATAGAGCGATTCGATCCAGTGTTCAAGCGGCTCGGGCGCAGCACCGCGCTGCACCCGGACCAGACGCTCGGCCAGTCGCTGCGCACGCTCGGCGTGGGAGCCGTCGTGCGGGTCGAAGTCCTGGCACTGGCCCTCGAGGAACAAAATGGCGGTGGCCACCTCCATGGCCAAGGGCGCGGTGGGCGGTGTCGCCAGCGTCGCCACATGGTCGCCCACCGCCGTCAGGGCCTGTGCCAGCGGCGCCAGTGGCGCATGCAGACGCTCAAGAACCTCGCCGACCTGGGCCAGTTGGTCGACCGTGGTCCGCAACTGGTGGACCTCGCCGCCGGCCAAAGTCGCCCAACCCTCCCGGGCTGCGGCCAGGCGTTTGCGGGCGACGGCCAGCAGGGCCGGGTCATAGCGGCCATAGGGCGCGGAGCGGTGGTCCAAGGCCGGCGCATCGGCCACGCCGCAGGCCATCCGCAGGGCGGCCAGCCTCGGCATTTGCTCAGCATCGACTGGGCCCCACGCTGCGCAGGCGTACAGCAGCTCGTGCGCCAAGGGCTCGGTGTCGGCATCGCTGCCAGCGGCCCACTGCGAATAGGCCACCAGCAGGCGGGACGCACTGCGCTTGGCCAAGAGATCGACCTCGGAGGGGGACGCCGCGAGCAGCTCGAAGAAGGCCGCAGCCAAGCGCCACAGCCGTCGCCAGCGGGGCGCTTGGCGGCCCGCGTCTTGCGCCAGACCCGAAGACGGGCCCGGCACCAGACCACGCCCCAGGCCCTCGCACAGGAAGGCCAGCTCGGTGGCGGCATCGGGGCTGGCCGACTTGACGAGTTGCAGCACCGCCTGATCGAGCCGGGCGCGCAAAGCTGCGCCGGCCGGGAAGGTCGGAGCGACCGGTTCGGAGTGCTGCTCGACATGGAACTGACCCGGTCCGCCGCCGGTCAGCTCGATGGACTCGACGGCCTCGGGTGGCGGCTCGGACTCCTCCAACTCCAGCGCCTCCAGCTGGAGCCCCGCGGGTGCGGTCCACAGGTCGGCCGGGTGGGCGCGCTGGCGGGCGCGGGAGTCGCCGGCCAGATCGAGCAATGCGCCGTACTGAGGAAACAAGGCAACCGCTGAAACGGTGCGACCGTGCAGCAGCGCATCGATGAATTCAAGCACGGCGAAGGTCGCGCGCTGCATCACCTGGCGGGCATTCTCGGCGGCGACCGGTTCCAGCACGGTCTGGGAAGCCAGGTGACGGGCCATGGCCTCCATCGCGCCCACCACGCGCGCAACGCCCGCGCTACCTGCCAGCTCGAGCGCGCCTGCGGCCTGGTGCAAAGGCAAGACGGCATCGCTGGCCTGACCACTGGCCAGGGCCTTGAAGCCGACTTCGAGACAGCGGCGGACATCGTCCGCGATCCAGGCCAGCGGCCCCAGGTCCTGAGCGGCGGGCAACACACCCTGTGCAGGCGCAGACAGCTGCGCGGGCGCCAACACCTGCTCGGGCAGCAGGGGCGAAGCGGGCGAACCGGGCGAAGAGAACATCAGCAGCGACCTTGGATCGTGGGTCAATCGGGAAATTCAGGGAAACAGCGAAGGCGGGGCGAGGGTGGGGCGAAGGTCAGCGTGCTGGCGGCATGGGGTTGGCTTTGGCTTTGCCTTTGGCAGCACGGGAACGACACGACCCGGGGGTTCCTCAGGCAATCTTGAAGCGCGCCACCGACTGCCCCAGCGCCTCGGCGATACGGGCCAATTCGCGCACCAGTTGGGCGGTGGAGCGTGTTCCCTCGCCTGTCTGTTCGGCAACTGCAAAGATGTGCCGGATGTTACCGGCCACCTGGTGGGCCGCCTGGGCCTCGGCGTCGGCGGCGCGCGAGATTTCGGCGATGAGGTCGGCCAGGCGGCGCGACACCCGGTCGATGTCGCCCAGTGCAGTGCCGGCGTTGTCCGACAGGCGCGCGCCTTCGACCACGCCCTGGGTGGAGCGTTCCATGGCTGCGACCGCGTCCTGCGTGTCGCCCTGGATGGCCTTGACCAGGCCGGTGATCTGGCGGGTCGCATCGGCCGAGCGCTCGGCCAGGCGCTGCACCTCCTCGGCCACCACCGAGAAGCCGCGTCCGGCTTCGCCGGCCGAGGCAGCCTGGATGGCGGCATTGAGGGCCAGCACATTGGTCTGCTCGGTGATGTCGGAAATGAGCTCGGTGATTTCGCCGATCTCTTGCGACGACTCGCCCAGGCGCTTGATGCGCTTGGCCGTGTCCTGAATTTGGCTGCGCAGCATGTCCATGCCGCCGATGGACGCCTGCACCGCCTGCAGCCCCTGGGCCGCCGCTTCGAGCGAGGTGCGGGCAACGTCGGCCGCGCCCTGTGCCTGGGTGGACACGCCAATGATCCGGTCGGCCATGCCCAGCACCGCCTCGCCGGTGTCATGGATCTCACGCAACTGCTCGGCGGAGGCGGCAAGCAACTCGGTCGAGGTGACCTCGACCTCGCCCGTGGTCTGCGCCACCTGACCCGCGCCCTCCTGCACCTGGCCGACCAGCGCGCGCAGTTCCTCCACGGTGTAATTGACCGAGTCTGCGATGGCGCCGGTGATGTCTTCGGTGACGGTAGCCTGCTGGGTCAGGTCGCCCTCGGCCACCGCCTGCAGTTCATTCATGAGGCGCAGGATCGCGGCCTGGTTGGCGTCATTGATACGGCGCGCCTCGAGCTCCTGGCGTTCAGCCGTCTGGCGCTGGTCCTCTGCCAGGCGCTGGCGCCGATGGCTGTCGCGCAATTGGGTCCAGGCCATGGCAATCGCACTCAACAAAGCGGCCAGGCCCGACACGGTGAGCACCGAGAGCCCAGCCCAACCTAAGCCGCCCTCTTGAGAGAGCTGCGATTGGAGCGCGTCGAGTCCACTGCGTAAGGGCTCGCTGTCGCGCAAGATGACCACCTGAGCCTGGCGTGCCGCCACCAGGCCGGGGAGGTGATCCAGGATCGCGGCGGCGTCGCGGCGGGTCTGGTCATATTGCTGGAGCAGCAACTGCAGCCGCTCACGGGTGGCCTCGTCCCGGGTGGGAGGCAGGCGCAGCTCCGGGCTGCCATCCTGCAGGGCGAGCGCCAGTTGCCGGAACGTGTTGAGGTCGCGGGCGAGCAAAAAGACGGCCTCGGCACTCACCCCTTCTTGAGTCAGGAACTCATTGGCGGACTTGCCGATACGCTGGGTGAGCATGACCAACTGACCCGCGGACGAGATCTGGGCGGCACTCGCGCCCTGCTGCAGCTTGAGCGAGGAAATCGTTTCGGCCAGCTCCAGCAAGTCGGCGCTGTGCCGGTTGATCGCGCGCAGCGCTTGACCGGCCTGGGTGAGTGTCTTTTCCTGCGCCAGCAGGAGTTCTGCCTGGCGCCCGGTGCGCTCGGCCAAGGGCAGCAGGGGCTCGACCGCTGCGGCATGGCGGCCCTCGAGCGCGCGCAGGCCGATCGCGTCATCGCCTTGACGCAGGCCGGTGACCGCACCCACGAGAAAGCCAGCGCTCTCTCGGACTTCGGCGAAGGCCTCAGGGCGCCCGACCAGCGCCTGAGACGCCGCCTTGGCCAGACGCTGCGACTGCATCAGGGCCTGGCCCGTGGTGGCCAGCTGGAGCCCGAGGTGGTCGGCGCGCCGCACCACCAGCACCGACCCCGCCACGAGCACAAAAAGCGAGAACACCAGCGCCGCCTGGAGCAGACGCTGCAGGCGATGACCGGCCGGCCCACCCGACCAGCCGCCGGGGCCGGGCAAGAACCCGCGGGCGAGCCAACGTGGGAGGTCCCTCATCGGGATGGCGGGCCAGAGGCGGATTCGCTGGAAGAGGATGGCTTGGGACATGGTCAGGTCGGCGGCTTGGCAGAAAGAAACACGAGGGTGAGGCGGGGTGAGGCGGGGTGAGGTGAGGTGAGGTGAGGGACAGCAGGCTTGGTGGGCGGTACGCGTGAATAGGGCGAGGCTGCGGGTCAATCGGCCAGGGCCAGAAAGCGCGGGTCATGCGCCAGCAAGCCCAGACTGAGCACCTGCCAGGCCTGCCCCTGTGCATCGCTGTAGCGCGGTCCGAACCAGGCTGGCGCCTGCGCGGGCGCTGGGGCAGTCGAGGCGAAGTCCTCGGGGCCGCGCAGGCCGGACAGGCGATCGACCCGCAGTGCACCATTGACTTCGAGCTGGGCATGAAAAGTCACCAGGCGAGCCTCCTCACCGAATTCCGGTGTCTCGCGGCCGACGCCCCGATGAGGCGCGGGAGCCTCTGCCGGCTGGCCGTCCCCGATGAAGGCCGCCAAGTCCACCGCTGCCCACAGCCCGCCCCGCAGGTGGGCCACGCCCAGGAACCAGCCGCGGGTGTAGGGCACGCGCTGGGGCGGCGCATAGGGAAAAATTTCACCGGCCTGCGCCAGGGGCAGGAGGTAACGCCCGCCATCGGCCTGGACTGCCAACCAGCAGGCCTGGCCATCGTCGGCGGGCCCTGCCTGCAGGCGGCGGGCCAGGCGCTCCTGCATGGCGAGCAGGGCTTCACGGGAGGACATCGGCGGTGCTCTCAGCCCAGGGCCCGGATGCGCGCCAGCAGCTCGCCCGGGTCGATCGGCTTGGTGAAGTAGTCGACCGCTCCCTGGCGCAAGCCCCAGACCCGGTCGGTCTCCTGGGTCTTGCTGGTACACAAGATCACCGGCATGCCCGCGTAATTCGGGTCGCGGGTGATGGTGCGCGTGAGCTGAAAACCATTTTGGCCGGGCATCACCACGTCCAGCAGGACCAGATCGGGTCGGTCCTCGGCGAGCAGACGCAGGGTCTCCTCGGCGTTTTCGGCGGTGCGTACCTGGTAGCCGTGCTGCTTGAGCAGGTCTGCGAGGAAATGGAGTTCGGTCTTGGAATCATCGACGACCAATACTTTGGAGATGGGCATTCAGAGACCTCCGTCTGCGGGTAATGCCAGTTGCCGCACGGCCTGCAGCAACTGGTCTTTGGTGAAGGGTTTGGAGAGGTGATCGTGGGAGCCGACCATGCGGCCGCGGGCCTTGTCAAAGACCCCGTCGCGTGAGGAGAGCATCACCACCGGAGTGGCGGCGAATTGGGCGTGACGCTTGATGACCGCGCAGGTCTGGTAGCCGTCCAGACGCGGCATCAGGATGTCGCAAAAGATCAGATGCGGGCGGTAGTCGAGGACCTTGGCGAGGGCGTCGAAACCGTCCTCGGCCAGGAGCACGTCGAAGCCGCCCTGGCGCAGGAAAATTTCCGCACTTCGGCGGATGGTGTTGCTGTCATCGACGACCAGAACACGCAGTGGTTGCGGTCTGGGGTCTGCCCTCGATGCGAGGGCGGCCGTGGCCTGGTTCAATTGACGCTGCTCCCTGAAAGCCTCTGCGGGCTTGCGGGGGTGCGTCCGTGGGGATCAAACTGCTCTGCGTGCCGCTATGAACGACGCGCGGAGGACGCGATCCCCCTTAATCAAATCTGGACCATCTCGAAGTCTTCTTTGCGGGCTCCGCATTCGGGGCAGGTCCAATTCATGGGGACATCGGCCCAGGCAGTGCCGGGGGCGATACCATGATCGGGTGCGCCAGCGGATTCGTCGTAAATCCAACCGCAGATCAAACACATCCAAGTTTTTGCTTCAGTCACAGCTTAAGTGCGCTTCCAAGGGAATGCAACGATTGTATCCACCTCAACCGCCACTAGAAACCGAACGCTACACATCATTGAGGCAGAAAGGCCGTTGAGCATGAGCACGAAAAAAGAAGCCGCGACGCCGCGCCTGGCCGGCTCCGCGAACGATCCGAAAGAGCCCGCGCAGCGTGCCCTGACGGGCGATGAGACCGCCGACGCTGAGGCCGCGGGCGATGCCGGCCCGCCCTGCATCATGACCTTCAACGCCAACGATCCCAGCGGCGCTGCTGGACTTGCAGCGGATGGGGTGACCATGGCCTCGGTCGGAGGGCATGCACTGCCGGTGGTGACCGGCGCGTATGCGCGCGACACGGCCGAGGTCTTCGATCACTTCGCGTTTGACGAAGATGCAGTCGCCGAACAGGCCCGTGCCATCCTCGAGGACGTCCCTGTTCAGGTGATGAAGGTGGGCTTCGTGGGTAGCCCTGAGACAGTCAGCACCATCGCAGCAATCGCAGCCGACTACGCCGACATCCCGCTCATCGCCTACATGCCGAACCTGTCCTGGTGGGACGACGCGCAGATCGAGGCCTACCTCGATGCGTTTCGCGAGCTGATGCTGCCGCAGACCACGGTGCTGGTGGGCAACCACAGCACGCTGTGGCGCTGGCTGCTGCCCGACTGGTCGGGCGACAAGAGCCCGAGCGCGCGCGACATCGCCCGGGCCGCTGGCGAAGCCGGCGTGCCCTACACCCTGGTGACCGGCATCCCGCTGCCGGACCAGCACATCGACAATGTGCTGGCTTCACCGCAGTCTGTCCTGGCCAGTCGCCACTTTGAGCGATTCGAGGCGGTGTTCTCCGGCGCGGGTGAGACCCTGTCGGCCGCCCTGGCTGCGCTGCTGGCCACCGGCACCGACCTGGCTGCCGCCACCGAAGAGGCACTGGAATACCTCGACGAAGCCCTGGACGCGGGCTTTCGCCCCGGCATGGGCCATGTGGTGCCCGACCGGATGTTCTGGGCCCAGCCAGAACCGGCAGAATCCGAGGTGGCGACTGAAGAGCAAGCCCAGACCCTGCAGGTTCTGGACATGCCCGCACCGGACACCAAGCACTGAACCACTGCCATCTCCTGGACCTTCCCCCGCATTGAACTCTCGCGTGGACCCACGCCCCCATCGCATGACTCAGCAAGACCGCAACGAACAGCTTTTTGAACGCGCCAAGGCGCTCATCCCCGGCGGCGTGAATTCGCCGGTCCGCGCCTTCCGCGCCGTCGGCGGCACCCCCCGCTTTGTGCAGCGTGCACAGGGCTCCCATTTCTGGGACGCCAACGGCAAACGCTACATCGACTACATCGGCTCCTGGGGCCCGATGATCCTGGGCCACGGCCACCCCGCCGTCCTCGAGGCGGTGCAAAAGGCGGCGCTCGAGGGCTTCTCCTTTGGCGCGCCGACGGAGCGCGAAATTGAACTGGCCGAGGCCATCGTCAAGGCCGTGCCTTCCATCGAGATGGTGAGGCTGGTCAGCTCCGGCACCGAGGCGGCGATGAGCGCGCTGCGCCTGGCGCGTGGCGCCACGGGGCGCAAAAAGATCATCAAGTTCGAAGGCTGCTACCACGGCCATGCCGACGCGCTGCTGGTCAAGGCCGGCTCGGGCCTGGCCACCTTTGGCAACCCCACGAGCGCCGGCGTGCCCGAGGAAGTGGCCCAGCACACCATCGTGCTCGAGTACAACAACCTCGCGCAGCTGGAAGAGGCCTTTGTGCTGCACGGTAAAGAGCTGGCCTGCCTGATGATCGAGGCGATTGCCGGCAACATGAACTTCGTGCGCGCCAGCGTGCCCTTCATGACCCGCTGCCGCGAGCTGTGCACCCAGTACGGCGCCCTCTTGGTGTTCGACGAGGTGATGACCGGTTTTCGCGTCGGCCTGGGCAGTGCGCAAGGCGTCTATGCCAAGAAGATCCCGGGCTTCAAGCCCGATATCACCGTCATGGGCAAGGTGATCGGCGGCGGCATGCCGCTGGCGGCGTTCGGCGGCCCGCGCGCGATCATGGAGCAGCTCGCGCCCCTGGGTCCGGTCTATCAGGCCGGCACCCTTTCGGGCAACCCGGTGGCCACCGCCTGCGGCCTGGAAACACTGCGGCAGATCAGCCAACCCGGCTTCTTCGAGGCCCTCTCGGCCAAGACCCGCACGCTGGTTGATGGCCTCACGGCTGCCGCCAAGGCCGAAGGCGTTCCCTTCAGCGCCGACTGCGAAGGTGGCATGTTCGGCTTCTTCCTGCTGCCCGAGCTGCCCCAGAATTACCAGAAGGTGATGACCAGCGACGGCAAGAAGTTCAACGCCCTCTTCCATGGACTGCTCGATCGGGGTGTGTACATCGCCCCGGCGCTCTACGAAGCTGGCTTCGTGAGCGCGGCCCACACCCAGGAAGACATCGACCAGACCCTCGCCGCGGCGCGCGAGGTGTTCAAGCAAATCGCGGGCTAGCCGCGCAGCCACCCGCTGGGGCATCCCCCATCGGGTGCAATGATGGGATCTATCCGGATGAATGATTTGGGTAGAGGGCGTGCGAAGCCTAGGATGGACGAGCACGCAAGGACGGGCCGGCGCGGCCGCGGCACCGTTTGAGTCATGTGACAAAGGCCCCTGCAAGGAGACAAGATGCCCGCTTCATTCAGCACGCCCATTCGCCGGCGAATCATCCAGTTAGCGGCCCTCTGCCTGGCCCTGCCCTCTGCTTTTGCACAGACAGCGGACTTTCCCAACCGCCCGATCAAGCTGGTCGTCCCCTTTGCGGCGGGGCAGAGCATCGACGTTGTCTTGCGCGCGATCATCGAACCCCTGAGCCTGGAGGCCAAGGTACCGATCGTGATCGAAAACAAGCCGGGCGCTGCCGGCTTCATCGCCGCCCAGGCGGTGGCCACCGCCCCCGCTGATGGCTATACGGTGCTCATTGGATCGAACACCACGCACGCGGCGAATGCGGCGATGTTCAACAAGCTCCCCTACGACCCCATCGCCGACTTCGCGCCGGTGACCCTGATCAACAAAGGGGGGATGATCTTCGTGGTGGCGGCCACGAGTCCGATCACGAACGCGCAAGATCTGATCAACAAGGCCAAACAATCGCCTGGCAAGCTGAGCTACGGAGCCTCCAGCTCCTCAAGCCGCATGTCGGCCGAGCTCATGCAGCAGATGGGCGGCGCCAAGGTGCAGTACGTGCCCTACAAAGGCTCACCACAGGCCATCACCGATGTGCTGGGCGGCACCCTGGACTTTGCGGTGGTCGATGTACCGGCTGCGCAGCCTCTGATCCAGCAGGGTCGCCTGCGTGGCTTGGCGGTGAGCACGATGCGGCGCCATCCGACACTGACCCAGGTGCCCGCCATGGCAGAGACTGGGCTCACAGGTTTTGAATTGGCCGCTTGGTCTGCGGTGTTTGTTCCGGCCGCGACGCCACGACCTGTGATCGCCCGTTTGAACGCCATCTTCCGGGGCGCCTTGGGCAGTCAAACCGCACGTAATTTTTACCAGCAGGCGGGTCTGACACCCGAGCCCACCTCGCCTGAGGAAATGGGCGCATTCATGCGCAGCGAAACGGAAAAGTGGGGCCAGTTGGTCCGCGCTGCCGGCGTGCAACCCGAATGATGACGATGGCGCGAGCCGATTGCGAGAGGAAGAAATGAGCTTGCTTGACTGGCCCACCGGGATGAAAGAATTGGCGGACGGTGTTTTCGCCTACGTACAGCCCAATGGCCCGCATGGCAATGCCGGCTACAGCAATGCCGGCCTGATCGTCGGCGACGACTATTGCGCCGTGGTGGACACCTTGGGCACGCGGTCCATGCAGCAAGGCTTCCACGATGCGATCAAGCGGGTCACCAACAAGCCGGTGAGCCGAGTCCTGCTTACGCACCATCACGCCGACCATGTGTTTGGCGTCAAGCGCTTCCTGCCGGCCTGTGTGATCGCGCACCGGGCTTGCAGAAATCACATGGTCCAGGCTGGACAGGGCGACGTGCAGCGGTGGGCGCGCAAGCGGCCTTTCTTCGCGCCTGACCTCGAAGGCATCGAAGTGGTGTACCCCGACCTCACCTTCGATGACCAGGTCACGCTGCATCTGGGCGCCCACGAGGTGAAGTTCTTCCACCCCGGCGTGGCCCACACCGACGGCGACGCCGTGGCCTGGCTGCCTGCCAGCAAAATCCTTTTTGCAGGCGACCTGTTTTTCAATAGGGTCTGCCCCGCTGCCTTTGCCGGCAGCCTGCAAGGATGGATCAAAGCGGTCAAAGACATCCTGCAGCTGGACGTGGACGTCATTGTCCCGGGCCATGGCCCGGTGGCGGGCAAGCCCGAATTGCGCCGCATGCTCGATTACCTCGAACTGATCCTGGCGCATGCCCGCGTCGGCTTTCTGGCCGGCACCGATCCCGAAGTCGTCGCCCACGAGATGCCGCTGGGGGACCTGCGTGAATGGGCCGACACCGAGGAACGCCTGCTCGAGGACATTCGCCGCGCGTATGCCGGCTTCGATGCGGAGACGGCCGGCAAGGCCTGAACGGGCAGGGGCCGGAGGCCCTGCCGGCCTGGTCTGCTAAAAAGGTGGCTCCACCGGAGCCCCCGCATGCATTTGCAGCGACTCGATCTCAACCTCCTCATTGCCCTCGATGCTCTGCTCACCGAGCAAAGCGTCACCAAGGCCGCACAGCGGACGCATGTGAGCCAGCCGGCCATGAGCGGCGCGCTGACCCGTCTGCGGGAGCACTTCCAGGACGAACTCATGGTGCGGGTGGG
>CANFQF010000105.1 GCA_947449025.1 Comamonadaceae bacterium | reverse complement strand
CCGTACTGGTCGATGCGGCGCTGGCTCACGCTGGGCGGGCCATCCTCGCTGTGCATGGACAAGATGGGTGTGTCCGTGTCGGGGCGGGTCAGGTCCTCGATGTCGGCAATGGCGTCGTCCAGCATCTCGACGGCCTCGCGGTCACGCGGCGGTGCCCAGTCGTCGGCGAAGGTCTGCACCGCATGCAAAAAGCCATGGGCCCAGGTCTCGGCGAAGGAGGGCAGTTCGGCCAGCGGAACCTCGCCGCGTTCGGCCTCGGGCAGCGCGAGCAGGGCGCCGCGCACGTCGATGGCCGCCGGCTGGTAGGCGCGCTCGTCGTCCAGCATTTCGACCTCGGCGTCCAGGGCGGCGGCTACTTCCTGCCAGCGCTGCTTCCAGCGCAGGACGAATTCCATGTGGGCCATGGGCCTGAAGTCCGACCCGAGGAGGGGCGGCCAGTATTCCTCCGCCGGCACCTCGCGGCGGGTACAAACGAGCGCCGCGAGGAATCCCTCGCAGAACTCCCAGTCGGGTGTCTCGGGTTCGGACTCACGCATCTGGTCCAGGGCCAGGTCCTGCGCGTCGAAGTCGTCGGGGCCCAGGGGCTTGGGGTCAGCGGGGGAAGTGGATTCAGGCTGGCTCATGGAGATCTTCGGGTTGCAGCGCGGACCGGGCCTGGACAGACCAAGGCGCCAGGCGCTTTTTCATGGACAGGACGGCGCGGTCCTTGGAAAGCAGCAGGGCCTGGCGGGACACCGCCAGGTCGATGAATTTCTGGTCGTCGGGATCGCTGCAGGTCAGGGGCACCTTGGCGGGCGCCTCGACCAGCGTGGCGTGGCGATCGAAGGCGTCCAGCACCGCTTGGGGCGCCAGGCCGTAGTAGGCCAGACGCGGCGCGATCTGTGGATAGCCCAGGACCCGGGCGAGTTCCTCGCGCATGGCCGCCGTAGCCCACCATCGCAGGCGCCCAGCCTCCAGGGCGACGCGCAAGGGCTTGGCGGCTTCGTCGGCGAAGACGAAGGCGTCGAGCACGATATTGGTATCGAGGACGGCGTTCATCGGCCAGGGTCAGGCACCAGCCTGCGGGTCACCCTCGGGTGAGGCGGGCGGGGTGGGCGCGGATTCACGCGCGCGGACTGAGCCGGCCACCATGTCGAAGCGGAACAGGCGGCATTCCAGCGGGCCGTTCCACATCGGCACCCGACGCGACTCTTTGAGGCGCATTCGCGAGGGCAGCTTGAGGTCAGGGGTGAGCATCCAGGCGGTCCAGCCGGGGTAGTTTTTCTTCCAGTGGCTGGCCAGGCGGACGAAGAAGTCGCCCGCGGAGTCCTGGCCGCTCTCATCGCGCGCGCTTTCGCGCCCGCCGCGGCTGGAGACGCCGGCCACGCCGGCGGCCTCAATGCGCTCGCCATAGGGCGGATTGACCAGCATCACCGCCGGGGCAGCGCAAGGCGGCATGCGTTGCAGGGCGTCGCCACCTCGCAGTTGCAAGGCGCTGGCCACGCCGGCACGCTCGGCGTTGCGCTGGGCGAAGTCGACCATGCGAAAGGCCACGTCGGAGCCGAAGATCGGTACGGCCGGTTCGCGCCGCATCGCCTGCGCCTCCGACTTGAGCGAGGCCCACACATGGGGCTGGTAAGGCAGGAGTTTTTCGAAGCCAAAGCGGCGCTGCAGCCCGGGCG
Source organism: Comamonadaceae bacterium (assembly GCA_947449025.1). Taxonomy (GTDB): domain Bacteria; phylum Pseudomonadota; class Gammaproteobacteria; order Burkholderiales; family Burkholderiaceae_C; genus Ramlibacter. The sequence continues at coordinate 10,142 of CANFQF010000105.1, read as the reverse complement.
CGATGCCGCAGGCCACCTGCGCCGCCTCGATGGCGATGGTGCCGCTGCCGCAGCAGGGGTCGTACAGCGGCATGCTCGCGTCCCACCCGCTGGCGGCAATCATCGCGGCGGCCAGCGTTTCCTTGAGCGGCGCCTCGCCCTTGTCCTCGCGCCAGCCGCGCTTGAAGAGCGACTCACCCGAAGTGTCGATGTAGAGCGTGCAATGCGTAGACGTCAGATGCACATACAGGCGCGCATCGGGCCAGCGGGTTTCGACGCTGGGCCGCTCGCCGGACTTGGCGCGAAAGCGGTCGACCACCGCGTCCTTCACCTTCAGCGCGGCGAAGTTCAGGCTCTTGAGCGGGCTGTGCTGGGCGGTGATTTCGACCTTGAAGGTCTGGCGCGGGGTGAACCAGATCTCCCAGGCCACCGCCGACGCTGCCTCGTAAAGGTCCTCCTCACCGCGATAGGGCGTGTGCGAGAGCTGCACCAGCACCCGCTGCGCCAGGCGGCTATGCAGGTTCAGACGCAAGGCCTCGCGCCAGGACGCCGTGGCCACTACGCCGCCGCGGCCGATCAGCAAGGCCTCGCCGGCCAAGCCGGTGAGGCGGTGCACCTCGTCGGCCAGCAGGTCCTCGACGCCGGCGGCGCAAGGAAGAAAAAGCGGGAGGTCGTTCATCGGGTCGGAAGGATAAGGTCAGGCGCGGACACCGCCGGGCGCAGGAATAGGGCAGAAAGAACAGAGCAGAGCGGCACCCGGACGTCAGAGTGCCTTGCGCAGGTTGGCCGGCGCGATGCGCAAGGCCTCGCGGTACTTGGCCACCGTGCGCCGCGCACACTCGATGCCCTGCTCCTTGAGCATGTCGGAGAGCTGGCTGTCCGACAGCGGCTTGTTCGGGCTCTCGGCCGCCACCAGCTGGCGAATGAGGGCCCGCACCGCGGTGCTGGAGGCGTTGGCGCCGCTTTCGGTGCCCAGGGAGGAGCCGAAGAAATACTTCAGCTCGAAGGTGCCGTAGGGCGTGGACATGTACTTGGCGGTGGTCACCCGCGAGATGGTGGACTCGTGCAGCCCCAGCTCGTCGGCGATCTCCCGCAGCACCAGGGGCCGCATCGCCAGCTCGCCATGGGTGAAGAAATTCTTCTGTCGTTCCACGATGGCGTTGGAGACGCGCAAGATGGTGTCAAAGCGCTGCTGGATGTTCTTGATGAACCAGCGCGCCTCCTGCAGGCGTTGCTGCAAAGCCTGCTGGCCGTCGCCCTTGTGGCCCTTGAGTGCGCCGGCATAGATGTCGTGCACCCGCAGGCGCGGCATCACGTCCGGATTGAGCTGCACCCGCAGGCGGGCCTGGCCGGCGCGCATCGTGCGGGTGACGATGACATCGGGCACGACCACATTGCGCTCGACATCGACGAAGCGCCGGCCCGGCTTGGGCTCAAGCCGCCCGATCAGGCCGATGGCCGCCTTGATCTGGGCCTCGCCCTCGCCCGTGGCCGCCATCAGGCGCTTGACATCGCGCCGGGCCAGCAGCTCCATGGGCTGACGCACCACAGCCAGGGCCACCATGCACAGTGCCTCCTGCGCATCATCCGCCGCCTCGGCCAGGGCCTGCAGCTGCAGGGCGAGGCACTCGGCCAGGTTGCGTGCACCCACGCCCACCGGCTCCAGATGGTGCAGCAGGCGCAAGGCCACGGTGAAGTGGTGAACCAGCTCCTCCTGCTGTTCGAAGTCGCCAGGCGCGAGCGTGGCCGCCAGGTCCTCCAGCGGGTCCTCCAGGTAACCGTCGTCGTTGAGAGACTCGATTAGGAAGCGCAGCGCAGCGACATCCTCGCGGGCCAGGCGCAGGCCCAGGGCCTGTCGGTGCAGGTGGTCCTGCAAGGTCTCGTTACCGCGCGCGAGCTCGGTGGCGTCGACATCGTCGTCCTCCGAGCCTGAGGACTTGCGCGCCGGCGCATCACCGCCCCACTCGCCGTCGTCGGGTACGACCTCGGTGCTGCCGTCGCCCTCCCAGTCGCTGGGGCCGGATTCGGACGGCGCGTCGGAAGCGGAATCGGAGGAGGAGGTCGAGGTGGAGCCACTGTCCTGACTGAGGCGCTCGCCGGCTTCGGCCAGGACCTCGGACCCGAGGCCATATTCCTCGCCGGCTTCCACCACTTCGGCTACCTGTTGGTCAGCGCTGGCCAGACCAAATTCCTCGCGCGCGGGCTGGTCGTCGGACACCTCGAGAAAGGGGTTGTCGCCGAGCATCTGCTCGACTTCCTGGGCCAGCTCGAGGGTGGACAGTTGCAGCAGACGGATGGACTGCTGCAACTGGGGCGTGAGCGCCAGGTGCTGGGAGACGCGAAGGGAAAGGCCCTGCTTCACCAGCCCCTCCTACATACGGAAATGCTCGCCGAGATAGACCCGGCGCACATCTGCGTTGTTGACGATTTCATCCGGCGTACCCTGAGCGAGCACATGGCCGTCGCTGATGATGTAGGCGTGATCGCAGATGCCCAGCGTTTCACGCACGTTGTGGTCGGTGATCAGCACGCCGATGCCGCGCGCCTTGAGAAAACTGATGATGCGCTGGATCTCGATCACCGCGATCGGGTCGATGCCGGCAAAGGGCTCATCCAGCAGGATGAAGCGCGGGTTGGTGGCCAGGGCCCGGGCGATCTCCACCCGTCGGCGCTCGCCGCCAGACAGAGCCACCGCCGGCGAGGCGCGCAGGTGCTCGACGCGCAGGTCTTCCAGCAAGGCCGTCAGGCGCTGCTCGATAGCGGCCGGCTTGAGCGGGCGGCCGCTCTCATCACGCTGGAGCTCGAGCACGGCGCGGACGTTGTCTTCGACGTTGAGCTTGCGAAAGATGGAGGCCTCCTGCGGCAGGTAGGACAGGCCCAACTGCGAGCGGCGGTGCATCGGCATGCGCTCGACCGCCTGGCCGTCGATGCTGATCTCTCCCGCATCGGCCCGCACCAGGCCCACGATCATGTAAAACGAGGTGGTCTTGCCTGCGCCATTCGGACCGAGCAGGCCCACGACCTCGCCCTTGGCGACGGTCAGCGACACATCTTTCACCACCTTGCGGCTGCCATAGCTCTTGGCCAGATGGCTGGCCACCAGGCGGCTGGCGGCATTAGGCGGCGCAGCCGCAGCAGGGTCGGCCATGACGGCCTCGCTCACTTGCGCTCCCCGCCGAGGCTGGGGCTGGTGCGCAGGGGCGCGGGTGACGCGGCTGATGCCGCGCCAGTGGGAGCAGAGGGCGCTGCGGAGGCAGCCGCGCGGGGTGCCAGCACCGCCCGGACCCGGCCGCCGGCGCCCGGGGCTGCGCCCGCCGGACGCTGACCCATCGGGGCGCCATTGACGGTGAAGACGTCCGTGGTGTTTTCGTAAGTGATCAGGCTGCCCTGGGTCTCGTCGGCGAGGGTGGTGCCTCGGTAGCGACGCATTTCGGCGCGGCCGATGAACTTGACCCGGTCACCCTTGCCGTCGTAGTCGATAGTCTCGGCCTCGCCCTCGAGGTACTCGTCAGCGCCCTCGCGCTTTTGACGCCAGAAGGCGCGCTTGCCGGGCTCGGCTGTCACCAGCGCGTGCTGGTACCCCTCCGGGTCTTGGCGCACCTCGAGCCGGGCGCCACGGACCACGATGCTGCCCTTGGTGGCCACGACCTTGCCGGTGAAAACACTGGTCTGCTTGAGGTCGTCATGACGCAGGTCATCGGCCTCGACATTCATGGGCTTTTCGCGGTCAGCCTTTTCGGCATGGGCCCAAGGCGAGGCTGCCAGCGCCGCGGCAGCGAGTAGGAGCGTCAGGAAGCGGAGGGTCATAAGGGCATGAATCTTGCTGTTTCAAGATCGTGCCGCGATTGTAGCCACCGAACAGCGGTGTAGGGTGGCCGGCGCAGTGCGCAAAGGCGCCGCAGACTGCGCCGTGGACCCTCAGCGGCCCTCGCGGACGCGCATCAGCAGGGTGTCGGCGACCTGGACCGCGCGCGGCATGTCGCCCGCCATCTCGCCGTCGGTATAGAAGCGGCCGGCCACGCCCAGCGCCGGGACACCTTCGACTTCATAGGCATCCTGCAAAAGCTGCGCGCGGCGCACGCGTGTCGTCACCCCAAAGGATTGGTAAGCGGCCTGCGCCTTGGCGCGCACCAGGCCCTGCGCCTGGGCCCAGTCCAAGATGACCTCCTCGCTGCCCAAGGGCTGGCGGTCCTGGTGGATGGCGCGAAACACCTTGCTGTGCAGGTCAAGGCGGCCGAGGCTCTCGAGCATGAAGAACAGGCGCTGCTGCGGCTCGAAATCGGGCCGGAAGGACACCGGCACGCGCCGCAGCACCACGTCCTTGGACAAGCGACGCGACCAGGCCTCGAGCAGGGGCTCAAAGGCATTGCAGTGAGGGCAGGAGTACCAGAAGAACTCGACCAGCTCGATACGACCGGCCGGGGTGTCAACCGGCGCCGGCTTGGCCAGACGGCGGAATTCTTGGCCTTCCTGGGGCTGGCGCTGGGCGTGCAGCGGACCTGCCAGGGCCAGAGTGCCTGCGGCGAGCAGGCCAGCGTGAAAGGCGCGTCGTTGCATGGCGGACTCCTGCGAATCAAGAGGGAAAGAAGGGAGACGGAACCCAAGCGGCGGGGTGCGAGGCGCGCCTTGCGCGGTCAGCGCACCACACGAACCAGAGCGGCCTCGACACCGCCAGCGTCCAGCTTGCCCTTGCTACGGTCGGCATCTTCCTTGCGGTCGAAGGGGCCTAGGCGCACACGATAGACCGTTCGCCCGGACTGCTCGCGCTCGGTCACACGCGCCTCGAGCCCCATCAACGAGAGCTTGGCACGCTGGGCCTCGGCCTCCTGGGGGCTGCGGAAAGCGCCCGCCTGCACGAAGTACTGGAACGGGTCGGCGGTGACGCCGGCCGCCGAGGCAGCGCGGGGCGCAAGCACAGGCGCAGAGGCGGCCGACGGCGCCATGCCGGTGCCGGGTGCGAAGACTGCGGGCGGGTTAGGTGCGGCCGGATAGCCGGGCGGCGCGGTCAGGCCCTGGCTCGGCGCCGAGGCCGGCGTGGGGCCTGCGGGTGCAGACTCGGATGCCGCCTGGGGTGCGGCGGGGATTGCATCAGGCGCGGGGACTGCGCTGGCAGCACTGGCAGCGGCCTTGGGCTTGCCCTGCAGCAGCGCGTTCGGGTCCCAGTTCTGGTTCTTGCGCAACTCGGCCGCGTCTTGCTCGGGGGTGCGGGCCTGGTTTTTGTTGGTGAAGGGGAGCGGCACCTTGGTGACATAGACCGCCACCGCCAGAGCCAAGCCCAAGCCCAGAACCAGGCCGATCACCAGTCCCAGCAAAGTCGTGCCGCGCTGCTTGCGCTGGAGCCGCCGCGTCGGCGCGTGATTCATCTGGCTGCCTCTCACATCTTCTGCGGGGCACTCACGCCCAGCATCTTCAAACCATTGTGCAACACCTGGGCGCAAGCGGCGACCAGGGCCAGCCGGGCCGCGCGAACCTGCGCGTCGTCGACCAGAATGCGCTCGCTGTCGTAGTAGCTGTGATAGGCCGCCGCCAGCTCGCGCAGGTAGAAAGAGACGTCATGCGGCGCGAAGTCTTCGGCCGCCGCAGTGAGCATGGCCGGGTAACGGGCCAGCACCAGCATCAGGGTCTGGGCGGCCGGGCCCTCGAGCGGGGACAGGTCGACTTCCTTGAGCGTGGCGACGTCACCGCCCCAGGCCGCCAGCACCGAGCAAATGCGCGCGTGGGCGTACTGCACGTAGTAGACCGGGTTGTCGTTGTTCTGCGCCAGGGCCAGGTCAACGTCGAACACGTACTCGGTGTCGGGCTTGCGCGAGAGCAGGAAAAAGCGCACCGCGTCCTTGCTGGTCCACTCGATCAGATCGCGCAGGGTCACATAGCTGCCGGCGCGCTTGGAGATCTTCACCTCCTGGCCGCCGCGCATCACGCGCACCATGGTGTGCAGCACATAGTCGGGGTAGCCCTCGGGGATACCCACGCCGGCAGCCTGCAGGCCGGCGCGCACCCGGGCAATCGTGCCGTGGTGGTCGGTGCCCTGGATGTTGACCACCTTGGTAAAGCCCCGCTCCCACTTGGTGATGTGGTAGGCCACGTCGGGAACGAAGTAGGTGTAGCCGCCGTCCGACTTGCGCATCACGCGGTCCTTGTCGTCGCCGTAGTCAGTAGACCGCAGCCACAGCGCGCCATCTTGCTCGTAGGTCTTGCCCGCGGCCTGCAGCCGGGCCACCGCGTCGGCCACCTTGCCGCTGGTGTAGAGGCTGGACTCCAGGTAGTACTGGTCGAACTTCACCTCGAAGGCCTGCAGATCCAGGTCCTGCTCGTGGCGCAGGTAGGCGACAGCGAACTGGCGGATGCCGTCCAGGTCGGCCACGTCACCGGAGCCAGTGAACTCGCGATCGTCGGCCTTCACGGTTTTGCTGGCCAGGAAGTCGGCGGCGATGTCGGCGATGTAGTCGCCGTTGTAGGCCGCCTCGGGCCAGCCGGCGTCGCCGGGCTTCACGCCCTTGGCGCGCAGCTGGGTCGAGTTGGCCAGCGTCTCGATCTGCACGCCGGCGTCGTTGTAATAGAACTCGCGGTGCACATTCCAGCCCTGGCTGGCGTAGAGGTTGCAGATCGCGTCGCCCAGGGCAGCCTGGCGGCCGTGGCCCACATGCAGCGGGCCGGTGGGATTGGCCGAGACGAACTCAACCAGCACCCGGCGGCCATTGGGGGCCTGCTGTCCGAAGCAGGCACCGCCGGCCAGCACCTCGGCCACCACCTGCTGCTTGGCGGCGGGCTTGAGGCGGATGTTGATGAAGCCGGGGCCGGCGATTTCAATGGCGTCGACCCACTGACCATAGGCCGGAGTCGCCAGCAGGGCGGTCTTGAGCGACTCCGCCACCTCGCGCGGGTTGCGCTTGAGTGCCTTGGCCAGTTGCATGGCGGCGGTACAGGCCAGGTCGCCGTGGGCGGCGGCCTTGGGCGATTCAAAAGCCGCTTTGCTGCCCGATCCGGGCTGAAGCTTTTCCAGCTCGGACGCCAAAGCGACGAGCAATTCTTGGGTGACGAGAAGCATCGGGCGATTCTACGGGCGGGGGTGGGAAAACCCGTCCTGGTCCGGCGGCGGCGTCGCGCGGGCGCTGCGGGCGGCTCAGGCCAGGGATCGGGACGCGAAGTCGGGATGGGCGAAATGCCGCCGCAGGTGGTCGATCCACAGGCGCAGGCGCAGCGGCAGGTGCTTGCGCTGGGGCAGCATGGCGTGGATGCCGTTGGGCGGGGCGGCGAAGTGGGCCAGCACCTCCATCAGACGCCCGGCGGCAATGTCTTCCTCGACCTCCCAGGTGCTGCGCCAGGCCAAGCCCAGGCCGCGCAGGCACCAGTCATGCAGCACCTGACCGTCCGAGCAATCGACCGGACCGCCCGGGCGCAGGTACTCCACCTGACCATCGACGGTGAAGGCCCAGCCCCGGGTCTGGGAAGCCTCGCTGGACAGGGTCAGGCAGTCGAAACGGACCAGGTCGCCAGGGTGCAGGGGGATGCCGTGACGGCGCAGGTACTCGGGCGTGGCCACACACAGACGCCGGTTGTCGGCCAGACGCACGCTGACCAGGGAGGAGTCGGGCAGGTCGCCCACCCGAACGCCGCAATCAAAGCCCTCGGCCGCCAGGTCCACCACCCGGTCGCTCAGGTTGAGGGAGAGCGTCACCTCCGGGTGACGCGCCAGAAAGTCCGGCACCAGCGGCGCCACATGCCGGCGGCCAAAGCCCGCCGGGGCGGTGATGCGCAGGTGGCCGCTGGCCTGCAGGCCGCCGGCGCTCACCCCCGCCTCGGCATTGGCCAAGTCGGCCAGCAGACGCTGGCAATCCTCGAGGAAGGCGCTGCCCTCGTGGGTCAAGGCCAGGCGGCGGGTGGTGCGCACCAGCAGCTTGACGCCCAGGCGTGCTTCGAGGGCGTCCATGCGCCGACTCATGATGGCCGGGGCCACGCCCTCGGCCCGGGCGGCGGCGGTGAGGCTGCCGCGGGTGGCCACCAGGGCAAAGGATTCGAGCTGCTTGAACTTGTCCATGGAGAGAAGTCGTCTTCACTTTGATTATGTTCATTTTTATCAAAGATAAATTGCCAATCCATTCCTTAATGCATGTTTGAGTATCAAATACAGTTGGGACAGAGCCCGTCAAGGCGGGTCAACCTCTTCCCACATCCAAGGACTCCCGCATGACCGCTCGAACCACCCTCCACGGCCTCCAGGTGGACGCCGCCCTCGCCCGCTTCATCGACGAACAGGTGCTCCCCGGCACCGGCGTGGCCCGCAACGCCTTCTGGAAGGGCTTTGGCGCTCTGGTGAATGAGCTCGCTCCCAAGAACGCCGCCCTACTGGCCAAGCGGGACCGCATTCAGTCCGAGATGGACGCCTGGCACACCGCCAACCCTGGCCCGATCAAGAACATGAAGGCCTACCGCGCCTTCCTCAAGAAGACCGGCTACCTGGTCAAGCCGCCCAAGGGCGTGAAGGCCACCACCGCCAACGTCGACGCCGAACTCGCCACCCAGGCCGGCCCGCAGCTGGTGGTGCCTATCCTCAACGCCCGCTACGCGCTCAACGCCGCCAACGCGCGCTGGGGTTCGCTGTACGACGCGCTCTATGGCACCGATGCCATCGCCGAGACCGGCGGCGCCGAGAAGGGCAAGGGCTACAACCCGGTGCGCGGCGCCAAGGTGATCGAGTACGCCCGCTATGTGCTCGATCGCACCGCCCCCCTGAAGAAGGGCTCGCATATCGACTCCACCGGCTACGCAGTCGCGGACGGCAAGCTGGTGGTCACGCTCAAGGGCGGCGCCACCACCGGCCTGGCCGACAAAAAGCAATTCGTAGGCTTCCAGGGTGACGCTGCCGCGCCCTCCTCGGTGCTGCTGGTCCACCACGGCCTGCACCTGGACATCCGCATCGACACCCAGCACCCGATCGGCAAGACCGACCCGGCGGGCGTCGCCGACCTCGTCGTCGAATCCGCCCTGTCCACCATCTTGGACCTGGAAGACTCCATCGCTGCGGTCGACGCCGAGGACAAGCTGCTGGCCTATGGCAACTGGCTGGGCATCCTCAAGGGCACGCTCACCGAGCAGGTCACCAAGGACGGCCGCACCTTCACCCGCGGCCTCAACCCCGACCGCCTCTACACCGCGCCCTCGGGCAAGGGCCAGGTGCGCCTGCATGGCCGCTCGCTGCTGTTCGTGCGTAACGTGGGCCACCTCATGACCAACCCGGCCATCCTCTGGGGCCAGGGCCAGGAAATTCCTGAGGGCATCCTGGACGCGGTCATCACCACCACCATCGCCCTGCACGACCTGCAGGGCCACGGCAAAGACGGCCTGCGCAACTCGCGCAAGGGCTCGGTCTACATCGTCAAGCCCAAGATGCACGGGCCCGAGGAAGTGGGCTTTGCCAATGAGCTGTTCGGCCGCGTCGAGAAGCTGCTGGGCCTCAAGGCCAACACCGTCAAGCTCGGCATCATGGACGAGGAGCGCCGCACCAGCGTGAACCTGCAGGCCTGCATCGCCGCCGCCAAGGCGCGCGTGGCCTTCATCAACACCGGCTTCCTTGACCGCACCGGCGACGAGATGCACACCGCCATGCGCGCCGGCCCGATGATGCGCAAGGGCGACATGAAGTCCAGCGCCTGGATCCAGGCCTATGAAAAGAGCAACGTGATCACCGGCCTGTCCATGGGCCTGTCGGGCCGCGCGCAAATTGGTAAGGGCATGTGGGCCATGCCTGACCTGATGGCCGCGATGCTGCAGCAAAAAATCGGCCACCCGCTGGCCGGCGCCAACACCGCCTGGGTGCCCTCGCCCACCGCTGCCACGCTGCACGCGATGCACTACCACCAGGTCGACGTGTTCGCGGTGCAAAAGCAGCTGGCCAAGACCTCGATCGACAGCGCCCGCGACGAGCTGCTCGCGGGCCTCTTGCAAGTGCCGGTGGTGGCCAAGGCCGACTGGAGCGCCGCCGACCGCCAGCAGGAGCTGGACAACAACCTCCAGGGCATCCTGGGTTATGTGGTGCGCTGGGTCGACCAGGGCGTGGGCTGCTCCAAGGTGCCCGACATCCACAACGTGGGCCTGATGGAAGACCGCGCCACCCTGCGCATTTCCAGCCAGCATGTGGCCAACTGGCTGCGCCACGGGGTGGT
>CANFQF010000104.1 GCA_947449025.1 Comamonadaceae bacterium | reverse complement strand
GGGCTACACCATCGTGCTGGTCGAGCAAAACTTCCGCTTTGCAGCGCCCTTGGCCGACCGCTTCTACGTCATGGAGCACGGTGCCATCGTGCGGGAATTCCAACAGGACGAGCTCCAAGCCAATATGGGGATGCTTCAAGAGTTCCTAGGCGTCTAACGGGTACGCCTACCGACACCGCAGGACCGGTTAAACCCCTCACCCTCACCCTGACCCGACCTCTCAATACAACACACCCACCAGAAGGAGACTCGCATGAAACTCAAGACCATTGCCGCATCGATTGCCATCAGCCTGGGCACCTTCGGCGCCATCGGCAGCGGGGGCGCGCTCGCACAGACCGCGCAAGGGCCAGTGCGCATCGGCTTCATCACCGACATGTCCAGCCTCTACGCCGACATCGACGGCCCGGCCGGCGGCGAGATGATCAAGATGGCGGTGCAGGACTTCGGCGGTAAGGTACTGGGCCGCCCCATCGAGGTGCTCATCGCCGACCACCAGAACAAGGCCGATGTGGCCAGTTCCAAGGCGCGCGAGTGGATCGACAAGGACGGCTTGGCCATGTTGATCGGCGGAACCAGCTCGGGCGCCGGCATCGCCATGGCTAAAGTGGCCGCAGAGAAAAAGCGGCCCTACATCGTGATCGGTGCCGGGTCTTCCCGCCTGACCAACGAGGACTGCTCGCCCTACACCATTCACTACGCCTACGACACCGTGGCTTTGGCCAAGGTCGCTGGCACCGCGCTCGTCAAAGCTGGCAGCAAGAGCTGGTATTTCCTCACCGCCGACTATGCTTTTGGCCAATCGCTGGAGGCCGATGCTGCGGCGGTGGTGAAGGCCAACGGTGGCGCGGTGCTGGGCGCGGTTCGCCACCCGCTCAACGCCTCAGACTTCTCCTCCTTCCTGCTGCAGGCGCAGGGCTCCAAGGCCCAGATTCTGGCCCTGGCCAATGCGGGCGGCGACACCATCAACGCGATGAAGGCGGCCAAGGAGTTCGGCATCACCAAGAGCATGAAGGTGGCGGGCCTGCTGGTGTTCATCAACGACGTCCACAGCTTGGGCTTGCCCACCACCGAAGGCCTGCAACTGGCAGACAGCTGGTATTGGAATCAGGACGAGGACAGCCGGGCCTTCGCCAAGCGCTTCTTCGAGAAGTTCAAGCGCATGCCCTCCTCCGTCCAGGCGGCCGACTACTCGGCGACCATGAACTACCTCAAGGCCGTGACGGCCGTGAACTCCACCGACGCCGACAAGGTGATGGAGTACATGAAGAAAAACAAGATGTCGGACTTCTATCACAAGAACGCCACCGTCCGCGCCGACGGCCGGGTCATCCACGACATGTACCTCTACCAGGTCAAGGGCCAGAAGGAGTCCACCACTCCCTGGGACTACTACAAGCTGATGGGCAAGTTCACCGGCGACCAGTCGTTCACCCCGCTGGCTGAATCCAAGTGCCCTCTCATCAAAAAGTGACGCCGGGTTAACACCTCTGCCGGCCGGCCGGTCCGCGCGTATGGCGCACCGGCCGGCCGCTAGGGACGTTTCGTCTCTCGGACAGCAAACCCAAGTGATACCCCCGCACCATGGAAATCTTCGGCATCCCCCACCAGGCCTTCCTCGGCCAGCTCATGCTGGGCCTGGTCAACGGCGCCTTCTACGCCATGCTGTCTCTGGGCCTGGCCGTCATCTTTGGCCTGCTGGACATCGTCAATTTCGCCCACGGCGCCCTGTACATGATGGGCGCCTTCGCAGCTTGGTTGCTGCTCGACCGGTTCGAACTCAATTACTGGCTGTCTCTGGTGCTGGCCCCGCTGATCGTGGGCATTCTGGGCATGGTCATTGAACGCCTTCTGATCAAGCACCTTTACGGGCTGGACCCGCTGTACGGCCTGCTGCTGACCTTCGGCCTGTCGCTCATCCTCGAAGGCCTGTTCAGGGAACAGTTCGGCGTATCCGGCCAGTCCTACCCGGTACCCGAAGCGCTGCAGGGCGCCACCAACCTCGGATTCATGATGCTGCCCAATTACCGGGCCTGGGTGGTGCTGGCCTCGCTGGTGGTCTGCGTGGGCACCTGGTTCCTGATCGAACGTACGCGGCTGGGGGCCTACCTCCGCGCAGGCACCGAGAACGCGAAACTGGTGCAGGCCTTCGGGGTCAACGTGCCGCTGATGGTCATGCTGACCTACGGCGCAGGTGCCGCCTTGGCCGCGCTGGCGGGGGTGCTGGCTGCGCCCATCGTGCAGGTGACGCCTCTCATGGGCTCGAACCTGATCATCGTGGTCTTCGCGGTGGTCGTGATCGGCGGCATGGGATCCATTCTGGGCTCGGTGATCACTGGCCTGGGTCTGGGCGTGGTGGAGGGATTCACCCGAGTGTTCTACCCGGAGGCCTCCAACGTGGTGGTCTTCGTCATCATGGCTATCGTGCTGGTGCTGCGCCCAGCCGGCCTTTTTGGCAAGGAAGCCTGATATGGAGCGGCTTCTCAACCGCGGCACCTATGCCGTCCTGCTGGCTCTGGGCCTGACCGCCCCATTCCTCGGCTTTTATCCGGTCTTCGTGATGAAGCTGCTGTGCTTCGCACTCTTTGCCTGCGCCTTCAACCTCCTGCTTGGTTTCACCGGGCTGCTGTCGTTTGGCCATGCTGCGTTTTTCGGCTTCTCGGCCTATGTGACCGGCTGGTTCATCAAGAGCCAGGGCTGGACACCCGAGCTGGGCTTGCTGGCGGGCATGGTGGTCGCAGCCGGACTGGGCATGGGCGTCGGACTGCTCGCCATCCGCCGCCAGGGCATCTATTTCGCCATGATCACGCTCGCGCTGGCGCAGATGGTGTTCTTCATCTGCCTGCAGGCGCCGTTCACCGGCGGCGAGGACGGCTTGCAGGGAGTCCCGCGCGGGGCGCTGCTCGGCCTGCTACCGCTGCAAGACGACCTCACGCTGTACTACGTGGTGCTGGCGATCTTCGTCGCCTGCTTCCTCGCCATCGGCCGCATCGTCACCTCGCCCTTCGGGCAGGTGCTCAAGATGATCCGCGAGAACGAACCGCGTGCCATTTCGCTGGGCTATCAGGTGGACCGCTACAAGCTGCTCGCCTTCGTGCTCTCGGCAGCGCTCTCAGGTCTGGCCGGCTCACTCAAGACTCTGGTGATGGGCTTTGCCACCCTGTCGGACGTGCACTGGTCCATGTCGGGCGAGGTCATCCTCATGAGCCTGCTGGGCGGAGTGGGCACATTCTTCGGCCCGGTGCTGGGCGCGGGCATCGTGATCGGCCTGCAAAACATGCTGGCCGACAAGGTGGGCGCCTGGGTGACGGTGATCATCGGCGCCATCTTCGTGCTGTGCGTACTGGCCTTTCGCAAGGGCATCGTGGGGGAGTTGGCGGCCTGGCGCGATCGACGCCGTTCGGCGGCGAAGACTTAAGTCAGAACCCCGCAGAGACCGAGGCCTCCGCCTCCACCTGCTCACCCTCCCCAGCCTGCGCGCGCCAGGCCGACAGCACCAACTGGCTCGGCCCAAAGGCCCGCTGCCGGCCCTCGCCAAGCCACAACAGGTAGTCGGCTTCTGCGGCCAAAGTCAGGTCGTGGGTTGCAAAGACCAGCAGGTCGACCTCGCGGGCGGCCCGCCACATGCGGGCCGCGACAGCCCGGGAACGGTCAGAATCGAGCGCAGTGGTCGGCTCATCGAGGAATAGCCCGGTCGAAGTCATCGCTTGGGTGGACTGTAGGGCACGGGCCAAAAAAACCCTCTGGCGCTCACCGCCAGACAGGCCCGCGGCCAAATCGTCGGCCTGCGGTAGGCGATCAGACGCTGAAGACATGCCGGTCGAAGGGCCCGCGCTCCCGACGCCACACACACCCCGCCTGTGGGGGCGCAGTAAGTCCAACTCACTGAGCAGCCAGTCGGGGCCAGCGCCTGCCGCTGGCCGACCCAAAAGGATGTTGTCGCCCACAGTGCCGCCGAACAAAAACTCCTTCTGCGACAAGTAGACGCCGCCGGACATCCGATCGCAGTGTCGGCCCTCGCGCCAAACGCCGCCCTTCGTCGGCCGATACAAGCCACAGAGCAACTTGAGCAAGGTGGACTTGCCTGCGCCAGATGCACCCACCAGGCCCAGGGTCGCACCCGCAGGCAATTCGAAATCAAGGCCGCGAAGTACCCACTGGCCGTCTCGCGTCCTAAAGCTGAGATCGCGCACGGCCACGGCGGGGCAGGCTTCGGAGGCCATTGTCCTGTTTGCTGATTCCGCGCCCGTGCCGCGCACAGCGCAGATGTCGCCGGCGCGCGCGGGATCGGTAGCCGTCGCATCCGCATGCAGCGCATCCCAGAAGGCTGCGCCGGCCCGCCGCGAGGCCTGGTAGACGACGCGCCGCTGGATCAGCTGAGCCATCTGACGCAGCTGGCCAGAAAGCTGCCTGAACAGCAGGTTGAGGATGACGAGTTGCCCGATGGACAGGCGCCCGTCCATGGCCTCCATCGCGCCCAGACCCAAAATAGCGGCCTGGGTCAGACGCTCGTAGACCAGACCGATCAGGTTGCGACGCAGGGCCAGTTGGCTGTGACGGTCCACCGCTTCGTCGTGCCGGTGACGCTCACCCCGCCAGCGATGCAACCAGGCGGTCCACGCGCCATGCGCCCTCAACGTGGGCGATCCGGCAAACGCCTCCTGCGCGGTGGTGGCCAATTTGTCACGCAGTGCCTGCACCGCCCGAGCGGCACGACGCAGTGGGCCCTGAGCGGCCACAAGCAGCAGCCCATAGGCCGAGGTCAAAGCCAGCACCATCGCACCCAGGCCGGTATGCACCAGAAGCAGCGCCATGGCGGTGACGACCGCTCCAACCCCGAGTGAGACCCGGCCCACCGCCCAATCAATGAGAAATCGGACTTCGCCGCTGCGCGCCGCATACCGCTCCTGGACCAGACCTGGCGCAAGCGACTCAAGGTCCTGAAATCCGAGGCCTGCCAGGCGCTCCAGGAAAGCATCCTCTGCTCGCGCGGCCATGCCCTGGCTCATATGAAGCAAAAGGCGGTCATTGAGCCAGGTGAACACCACCTCGCAGAGATGGAAAAACAGGAAGGCCATCAGGACCGCAGCCAGTGTGGCCAAAGCCCGGGTGTGAATAACCCGGTCGAGGATCAGACCGACGGTCAGCGCTGGCATGAGCGCCACCAGGGACAGCAAAGTCGCCAGTACGGTGCAGGCCAGGCGCTCGCGCCGCCAGCCGACCAGGCCAGGAGGCGGTTCAGGGTCCGTGCGGCCGACGATCACCGGTGCTCCCGCAGCGCCTCGCGCCCCAGCCGGATAAAGGGGTCCAGCCAGATCTCCAGCGGCAGCCTGCTGCCGACGACGATATCGGCCTGCACCTTCATGCCGGTGCGCAGCGGGGGCAAGCCAGCGGCCAATCCCGTGGGGCCGACCGGCCCTGCAAAACCCGCCACCACGGTGTAGTCGGCGAAGCCCTCGGGGGAAGCAAGGGGCTCGCGGATCAAGCGCAGCACCTGCGCCGGCCAGGTGCCATGGACGGTATAGGGAAACGCATCGAACTTCACCTCCACCGCCTGCCCCACCTGGACGAAGGGAAAGTCTTCGTTACGCACCCGCAGCTGGATCTCGTAGCGGGCCGCGTCAGGCGCAATCGCCATCAGCCGATCGCCCGCGCGCAGGATGTTGCCTGCCAGCTGGGGCGACACCTGCTCGATCACACCGTCGATGGGTGCCTCGACCGCGCCGCCGGCATGCAACTGGCGCAGCCGAAGCCACTCACGCCGCCCGAGCAAGTGCGACTGCTGGGCCTCCTCGCTGCGTTCGGCCCACGTGCGGCGCTGCTCGGCGAGCAGCAGGACCTGCGTCGCCCGGCGTCGGGCCAGGTCTTCGGTTGCGCGCAGCACCCGGGCCTCAGCCAGTGCGGCCTGCTCCTGCGACTCGACCAGCTCCTGCCGCAGCGCCAAGAGCGCGGTCTCGGAAAAAAAGCCTTCGAGCGCCAACTTCGTATGCCGTGCCAGCCTCTCCTGGGCCAGGGGCAGCAGGGCCAAAGCCCGCCTGCGACCGGCCTCCTCGACCGCCAGGGCGGCCTCGGCCTCCGACACATCACGCTCCTGAGCCAGACGCTGGGCCAGGCGCTGGGCGCGCTCAGCCTCTACGCTGCGTGCGACGGCAAGGGCGATGGCCTCGTCGTCGGGCTCTGGCGCCTCCGGCGTCGCCGCATCCGACGGCCGGGTGGCGGAGCCAGCATAGGCGCGGTGGAGCGCGGCCGCGCGCACCCAGCGAAGCCGGGCCTCGTCAAGCGCTGGCAGCGAGGGCTCCGGCGCGATGGTGACCAGGCGCTCGCCACGTCGGACCCGGTCGCCCTCCTTGACATGCACCTGCGCGATGCGGCCGGCCAAAGGCGCCCATTGCGGGCTGGCCAGTTCGGTGGCAAGGACCACTCCGGGCGCACGGACCACCTGGTCAATCGGCAGCAAGGCCGCACCTGCGACCAAGCCGACCAGCATCAGCGCCAGGCTGATCCAAACCAGGTGCAGCAGGCCGCCGGGACGCTTCATGCGGCTTGCGCACCCGCCGGGGCCCGCAGCCGCAGCGCCAGCACATCACCCTGGTGGCTGTATCCGCGCAGCGCGAGCAGGCGGCAAGTCCGCGGCGTTTGGATTTCGCCCGAGGTCCCCAGATACACGCCCTCGAACCCGTGGCCGGCCGCCAGGCGCGACAGGCCCTCGAACAGAGACAAGCCCACCCGGCTGCCGCGATGGGCAGGGTCTACGTAGAAGAAGCTGCTTTGCAACAGACGCCACTCCAGAGGCGCCAGCCACGCGGGGGCAGCAGCAATGAAGCCGGCCAGCTTGCCGTCTCGCAGGGCCAGCAAGGCGGCGGGGCGGCCACCGGGATCGGGGCGCAGCGCCTGCGCGATCAGGCGATCGAGATCGAGTTCAATCGGACCGAGACCCGTACGGCCGCTTTCACGGAAAAAGGCCTCAGCCTGCGACCGCAGCTGACGATAGACACCCGCCTCGACTTCATTCAGTGATGTCACTGGACGCAGACCCGCCGGCAGTTCCACTGCCCGGGATGGCGGACTCGGGCAATTCGGCAGGCGAGACGCCTCCGAACGCAAACCGAGATGCTGCGTCCCGATCCTGCGAAAGCCTCGCCGCTCGCAGGCGCGGCGCAAGGCATCGAGCCGCTGGGCGCCAAAGGTGATCAAGAAAACGTCGACCAGTTGAGGACTGCGCCGGGCGGCCTCGACAAGGGCATCCATGAGCAGGGCGCCGGCGGACCGCAAAGAGCCGGCCACCCTAGGATCGACATACAGGTGCCGGCAACGCAGGATTCTCTGCTCCGGGTCAACCTCATAGCCACCGTATTGCGCAAGCGCGAAGCCCCGTGCCTGGCCTGGGCCCGATCGAAGCAGCAGCACCAGCCACAGGTGCGAGGCCAGGATCTCGCGCAGCCAAGTTTGCAGGCGCGCCGCGTCCGGGCTGCGGTCCCGGAAAGCGGTCTTGACCAGGTACCGCGTAAAGAGCCGGCTCACGCAGGCCAGGTCTTGTGGGCCTGCCGCGACAACCGATAGGCCCGTAGCCGTTGGGGCCACCAGGTTCTCATTCCAGCGGGGCATCTGTGAGGGGCGATTTGACGATCAAGGAAAGGGCACCATCCTCGCCAGACGCTCCGGACGGATCAAGGCAGCGAAGTCTCGCGAGAAGGCGCAGTCGAGGTTGAAGTGGGCGGCGTTGTCCAAGTGAAGGAAGGCGCGCGGGGTCAGCACGCGCACGCACCAAATTCGCCGATGCAAGACGGTGGTCTGCGCCACATAGGCCAGCAAGGGGCCGAAGCGGCGGTACACCGAGGCGGCAAACGCCTCATCACTCGGGGCGCGAGCGCCTGCCCCAGGTGCACCAGCATCGGCGGGCATCGCTCCGGCCAGCAGTTCCCCTGCCGTATCCACCGTGTTACAGGCGATGAAATACCGGTGATAGCGGTCGTGCACCAGCGCCTCGGCGCCGGGTTCGGCCATATTGGTCAAAAACACATGGCTTTGCCAAAGCTCGCGCAGCGCCCGATCGGCGGCAGATCCGATGTCACTGTCACAAGACAAACCGACGCAATAACGAACGGGCGCATCCAACTGGCCGCGATAGACAGCCAAGACGATGGCAGCCTCGACCTCCCCCAAGGACAGCTCAATGAAACGCAGCTCTCCACGCCTGGCCAAGTGCTGCGCCAGCAAGGTGCCCAGCGGACACAGCCGGGCCAGTGCGGCCGATGTGACGTCGCGGCCGCCTGCGCCTACCAACCAATAGCGCAGCAGATACTGCCTTTCGACGAACTCCCGCATCGCACCCTGCATGGCAAGGCCCAGATCAAAGTGAGCGGCACAGCCGGTCGTGTCACGATTGGGCAGGTACGCGGTATCGTCCTCCAAGCCAGGCCCGCCAACGGAGAACAGCAGGGTCGGCGCCCACACCGGACGCCACTCCGGCAGCCGGATGACCTGGCTGAGATGGAAGGCATGCTGGCGCAAAGATCCGACGGCATCAGGCTGGCAGGTCTGCAACAGCGCCTTGAGCGAATGGTCGCCCAAGCTATCGCCGGAGTCGTCCTCCCGGCAGGCTTCGAGTGTTCCCCGTACTTGTCCGCGGACCTCGTGGTAGAAGTGCCGGCGCTCGAAATACTCGCCCAAGGTCCGCACCAAGCTGTCGGCAGCAAGACCCGAGCCGCTGGCGCTTGCGCCCGTTCGGCTCGCGGCCCATGCATAGCGCGGCCCGCGGGTACCCAGGGTGGCATCGAGCACCACCCGGGCCGGTTGGCTCCACCCATCGCCGGAAAACCTCAGCATGGCGCAGCCGGCGTACCGAGAAACTGGACCACCATGGGCAGCACCTGCGTAGCGTCGAGCCCCAGGCGGGACGCCACGCGGCAGTCACTGAAGCCCGCCCACACCCGGCTCGCCAGGCCCATGGCCTGGGCCTGCTCGGTGACACGCTGGTACATGGAGCCAACCTCCATCTGCGCCAGCCGAAAGCCGCGGTACCGGTACTTAAACACGGCCTTGTCCAGATGGACGGCGTAGACCAAGGCGAAGGCAGGCTGACCCAGCGCGCCGGCGGCGTCACCAGAGAGTGCTGCCAGGAGGCTGGGGGCATCGGCCCGCGCGGGCAGCGGCTCGAGGCTTCGGCTAAACGGGAGGACCTGGAAAATGTCCTGCCCCGCTGGCCAGTCTGCGACTGACAGGGAGGTCCTGCAGAGGAAGGGGAGCACCGGATAGAGGGCACCGCCCGAGGGATAGGGCATGCGCGCCGCACCGGGTTCGGAAGGCTGCGCGACCAGTGTACGGGCCAGCAGGGTCAAGACGGCAGCGAACCCGAGCGGCGCAGGGTCGAAGCGCGCCGCCGACGGCTGGCGCCATGCCACGCCGTCCCCGGCCGCTGCTTCGATGCGGATGCGGTCTCCAACCGCTGCGACGCCCGACTCGCGATAGACGAGACCCGCCAGGCGCGCGTCGGAGAGGTGGGTCAACCGAACTGCATGCCCCAATTGCGGCAAGAGCGCGTAGTGGGCGCGCGCATTGAATTCCAACACGTCCAGGCAGACGGGTTCGTCAGCCAGCTCAGAGTAGCGCTGGTGCGCCAATGCCGCCGCTCGGTTCATTCGGAGGACTCCGCCAGAAACTGAAATTGGCAATCACATCCGGGCCAATGGGCAGAAGCCTGCTGACTGACTGCGAGACCATCGAGCAGCAACTCACGGCGCACAGTGACCGCATCCTGCAGCAAGGGCTGGTACGACATGGCGGTCAGGCCCTCGACCAGATGAACGAGGTAAGCGGCAGCCACCGCGCGGTCGGAAGGCCGCAGCAGGCGCGCACCCGGTGGCCGGGGGTTGCTGCCCTCAAAGCCGCCGAGCAGCTTGGCCAAGCCATGAGTGCCGGGCGTCTTGGAGCGGGCCCGCTCCTCCCAGCCGATGTCGCAGAAATGGCAGGGCGTCCCCTGCGATGGGACGTAGAGCGTGCTGATGCACAAGGCGCGCAGGCGAACCCAGGCGACGAGGCCTGCGGCCTCGGGAATCTGGCGCAGACATTGTTGGAAGGCGCGCGCCGAGGGCTCGTCGTAATCCTCCAGCAGAAGCAGGCACAGTTCGGGGACACCCCCCTCATGGGGCGATGGCGTGTAGCCAGGATCAGGCTCGGACGGCAGGGAGACGTGCCGAATCATCAGAGGCAGGACTTGCCGGCACTGCGACTCAAACTCGGCCACGATGGGCTCGCCCCTTGAAAACACGGTCAAACAGGACAGGCGTGTACCGAGCAAGCCAAGGTCCTGAAGCACACCGTGGGTGGACAAAAAAGCCAGGGCGCTGTCCACCGGCAGACCTTGGGACAGCAACTGCGCCTCCAATCGCGCCCGGACGATTTGGGGATTGGGGCCCGCCACGTCGTCGGCCAGCCATCGCAGGAAGGAGGCCATAGGAGCGGACGCGAGTTCAATGATTCGGCGCGACGTCACCAGCAGGGTGCCGTCGGATCGATCCTGGAGATGAAAGGGGTGGACGCGGAAATTGTTCATGGGACGCCGATGCCGGGCGCAGGCCAGCGAGACCCGCGCCCGGCTTGGTCAATCAGGCAGCATCGTTGCCGCCGCAGCCGCCACTGCCGCTGCCGCCACACCCACCGCTGCCGCTGCCACTGCCGCCGCAACCGCCACAGCCAGCGGCGGCGGAGTCACCACCACCGTCACCCCCACCACCACCGCCCTGCGGACTGGCAGGCATCGGGGACTCGTAGACCACTTTTCCGAATTCGATCTGTTGAACGCTCATGAGAACTCTCCCTTTCGCAGTGAAACGTGCCCGACGGCACGCCCTCGCGCGACATGCGCAAGCCCGGCACGGCTGCTCCAACAGGGGCAGCGCTCAATGTCCAAAAAAGACCTGGTACTCCTGAGGCGCTGGTGTGGTCGCAGCCCAGTGCCAAAAAAAGCTCGCGTCCTGTACCAGGGCGTCGATCAGGGCCTGCTGGAATACGCCAGGACCTGTGAGAAAGCCATGGCTATTGATCAGGGCCTCCAGCGCCACCCGCAGGTCGGGGGCCATGGCCTGGGGATGGCAATTGCCAGCATGAAAGGGCGCGTCGTACCACTTGGGCGCCGCTGACGTCGCCTCTGGCGGAACGAGTTCCTGGCGGATGCCGTCGACCCCTGCGCATAAGAGCCCCGCCAAGGCCAGGTAGGGGTTGGCCGAGGCGTCGGGAAACCGGATTTCCAGGCGGCAATCTTGCGGCCCGTCGAAATGGGGCACACGGATCGCGCATGTGCGGTTGTGAAGTCCCCAGCCGGCCGGTCGCATCAGCGAGTAGAAGTGATTGAGGCGCTTGTAGCTGTTGACGGTGGGGTTGGTCAGCGCGTTGAGCGAGCGCAGATGACGAAGCACACCCGCGATGAACCCCAAGGCCGTCCGGCTGAGCCGCATTTGCTCAGAGGGCGCATGCGGATCGAAGAACACATTGCGTCCATCGCGCCACAGCGAGAAGTTGATGTGCAGGCCATTGGACTCGGCATAGGCCTGGGGCCGCGGCATGAAGGTGGCCGTCATGCCGCCGGCGATGGCCTCTGTGCGGACCATGTGCTTGACCAGTTGGATCTGGTCGGCCGCCTGGCGCAGACCGACCGGTGCCAGCGCGATCTCCTGCTGACTGGGACCAGCCTCATGGCCGTGGTGAGTGGCAGCAATGCCCAGACCCGCGATACGCCGGCCAATGGCTTCGCGCAGCGGGGCGAAGCCGTCTGTGGGGCCCAGGTGGTACTGCATCGAGCGGTGTCCGACCCGATACCCCGTACCGAACTCGGCGGCGTTGTTGTCCCAGCCATCCTGGCTCTGGATCTCCACCAGGTTCTGGTGCATTGAGGTGGCGAAGCGGATTCCCTTGAAGAGGTGGAACTCGAGTT
>CANFQF010000103.1 GCA_947449025.1 Comamonadaceae bacterium | reverse complement strand
CGTGCCGACCTCCTCAAAAGGAATATCGGGCTCCGGCCAGTTCACAAACCGCACCGCGCCACCCGGTGCGCCTGCAGCGGAGCCCTCATCACGCACGAAGGTTCGCACCAGTCGCTCGCGCCCGCGTTCGCCACGCAGATGCGCCAACAGCGCCAGCACCGGCCTCTCGCCGCTGTCGAGGGTGACGAAGTCGACGAAGTCAAAGAGACGCGGCTCGGCCAGTTCACGCAGCTCGGTGTTGACATAGCCGCCGCCCAGGGCGATGCGCACCTGGGGGTGTTGGCCGCGGATTGCCTGGGCGATCCGCAAGGCGCCATAGACGGAGCCCGGGAAAGGCACTGAGAGCAGCACCAAGTCGGGCGCGTGAGCATCGACGGCGGCCAGTGCCAACTCGGCGAGCAGGCGATCAATCAGATTGGGCGGCGCAGCCAAGGCCCGGGCCAGCGGCTCGAAACTAGGCTGGGCCGCAGCCAGCGACTCCGCATAGCGTACGAACTCGAAGCGCGGATCCACCGCATCACGGATCACGTCGGCCAAGTCATTGAGATAAAGCGTGGCCAGGTGCCGGGCCCGGTCGGTGGTACCCAAGGCGCCGAAGGCCCAGGCCAGGCCGTCATCGCCCGCATCGCCTTCATGGCCCCCATCTCCCTCGTCACCGAGGCCTTCGCCGAGATAGACATCGAGCGCAGCAAAGCGAGGCCCCTCCGGCAGCAGGCCACGGCCGACAATCCGGTGTGCCAGGGTGTCATCACGCCCCTGCAAAAATGCAATCACCGGGCCGATGGTCCTGGCGTAGCGGGGATAGTGGTCCAGGAAGCAATTGACCGGCGCGCTACGCGCTTCTTCGGGCACGGCCTGGGCCGCGGCGCGCAGGCCCTCCAACCCCGACGGACTGAGCAGCCGGAGGACAAGACCCAGGGCCAGATCGGCTTGCGCAGCGTCGACATCGCGCGAGCGCAGGAAGCCGGTGAGGTAGGCGGTCGAGGGGTACGGGGTATTGAGCTGCGTCATCGGCGGGATGAGGCTCAACACCCGGAGGGCGCGGGAACTGGGCATGGCGTGAGGACGCAGTCTAGCCCGCCGTACCTACGGCTCGCATGGCGGCCACCGACCTCAAAACCGAAAGCCGGTGACCAGCCGGTTCATGTCGGCCGGCGTGAAGTTGGCCCGGGCGTCGTGGGTGAACTTGAGGAAAAAGTCCCGATAGTCCCAGCCGACCGACAAGCCATTGCCCGAGACCCGCGGCGCGCCAGCCTCGCTGCGGCCCTGACGCGAGAAGAGATCGACGGTCAAGCGCATGTCCTTCCCGACCGGCCGACGGAATACCGCGTGGGTCACCTTCTGCCCGGTGCCCAGACGGTCGTCCGCGACCAGGTACACGCTCAGAAGTGCCTTGCTGGGGAGGGAAAAGCTCCCTCCCACCAGATAGGAATCGTTGGGGTCGAAATTGAGGTTGTAGTAGGTCTTGGTATTGGTCCGGCCCCAGCCCACCATGGGTGCGAAAAAGGGCTCCGGGCTGGTTCGCAGGTCCCAGGTCACACTGCCGCCAAGAAAGCCGCCGCTGGCGGCCTGGGCCGAATAAATCAGCCGTCCCAGGGGCAACGCACTTTGCCGCTCGACGCCGGCCCGGGTTTGGCGAAATCCTTCCGCGCCATCGTAGTAGCCGACCCAGAAGGTCAGGTCTTCCGTGTTGCCGCGGAGGTTCACATCAGTGGCATAGCCATCGACCGAGTCCCGGTAGCGGCCGAGGCTCAGTTTCCAGGCAATGGGCTTGCTGGCCGGCGGCGCAACATCGGGCTCAACATCGGCACGGTCGGCATTGGCCCGCGCTGACCCGGTCCAGCTGAAAAGCACGAGCAGGCCAGCGGCGATCGGAAGGAAAGGATGTGTCATGGCACACACTGTAACAAGCAGGCCCGTCCGGCTCATGCGGTGGCGGCCCGGGGTGTCCGGGACCTCAAGTCATGCCAAGATGTAGCCATGCAGATCTGGCACCTTGATCTCAGGCTGGACCGCGGCACCTTCCACCGTGACTGCGCCCTGTTGGACCCGCAGGAGCGGGCCCGCTGCGACCGGCTGTCCAGCAGTCCCTTGCGACATCGCTATGCGGCCGCGCATGCCGGGCTGCGCCGGGTGCTGGCGCATCGCCTTCGCTGCCCCCCGGCGCAGATCCTGCTGGCCCGCGAGCCCGGCGGCAAGCCGCGGCTGCGGCCCGGCCCCGGGAGACCCCTGCATTTCTCCCTTTCACACGCGGGTGACCACGCCCTCGTCGCGATGTGCGCAGCGCATCCCGTCGGTGTCGACCTCGAACTCCTGCCTCCGCCGCCAGGGCTTGCGGCGGACTTGGCTAGCCAACTTTCACCCGATGAGAGCCAGGCCCTCGCAGCGCTACCGACGGCTGCGCGCGGTCTCGCAATGCTGCGCTGCTGGGTCAGGAAGGAAGCCCTGCTGAAGGCAAGTGGCCATGGGCTGGCACTTGCGCCGGCTGCGCTGTCGGTGTCCTGGGACGAGTCGCCACGCCTTCTCGGCAGTGCCCTTGCCCAATACGAACCGGGCCACTGGCAGCTGGCCGCCCAGGAACAGAGCGGGGCCTGGACCGCCGCCGCGGCCTGGCCGGGCGCGCCGGAACCTGTTCGATGGCTGCGCTGGCCTGAGGATGCCGCGCTCGAAGACGCGGGACGGCACGCGTGACGCGTCGCTCACCCTCCCTGCCCTGGCTGGAGCCGGGCCAGCCCTTTCCGGACCCGGCGCAGGCCTGGGGCCCACAAGCCCCCGCCCCCGGCCTGCTGGCTGCCGGCGGCACCCTCGACACAGAAACACTGCGGCAGGCCTACAGCCATGGCATCTTCCCGTGGTTCAGCCAGGGGCAACCGATTCTCTGGTGGAGCACCGACCCTCGAATGGTGCTGGAGACCGCCGAATTCCGGCTCCACCGATCGCTGCGCAAAACGCTACAGAATTTCGTGTGTGATCCAACCTGCGAGCTGCGCGTCGACCATGCCTTCGATGCGGTCATCCAGGCCTGCGCAGACAGCCCGAGGGAGGGGCAGTCGGGCACCTGGATCGTGCCGGAAATGGTCGAGGCCTACCGTTTACTGCACCGGGCGGGTCTGGCCCACAGCGTCGAGACCTGGCGCGACGGCCAACTCGTCGGAGGCCTTTACTGCGTGGCGATCGGCCGCGCCGTGTTTGGCGAGTCGATGTTCACGCGGGTGCCCGACGCCTCCAAGATTGCCCTGGCGGGCCTGGTAGCCTTGACGCGGGCCCAGGGCGTCGAGCGTATCGACTGCCAGCAGGAAACCCGCCACCTGGCCTCGCTGGGCGCGCGGCCCGTGCCGCGGTCACAGTTCCTGGCGGGGCTGGCCACCGCGACGTCTGCCAGGCCACTCTCCTGGCAATTTGAATCCGTATACTGGCGCGAAATTCTGCTTTCCACTTCGATCCCGGCGACGGACGCGTGACCCACCTTCAGGACCTTCCGCTACAAGCGCTGCAGTTCTATGCGACGGCGCCCTACCCCTGCAGCTACTTGCCCGGGCGGCAAGCGCGCTCCCAGGTCGCAACCCCTAGTCACCTGATTCACAACGACGCCTATTCCGACCTCGTCGCGAGGGGTTTCCGACGCAGCGGGATGTTCACCTACCGGCCCTATTGCGATGGCTGCCGGGCCTGTGTACCACTGCGCGTCCGGGTCAACGATTTCAAACCCGACCGAAGCCAGCGGCGAGCCTGGCGCCAGCACGCCAACCTGCAAGCCCGGGTGCTACGTATGTGCTTCATGCCCGAGCACTACCACCTCTATCTTCGCTACCAGACCGGCAGACACAGCGGTGGTGGGATGGACCAGGACAGCATTGACCAGTACACCCAGTTCCTGCTGCAGAGCCGGGTCAATTCGCGTCTGGTGGAGTTCCGTGAGACGCTGGCCGACGGGAGTCCTGGCCCTTTGCGGATGGTTTCCATCCTCGATGTGCTGACCGACGGGCTGTCGGCGGTCTACACCTTCTATGAGCCAGATGCCGGGGCCAGTTACGGCACCTACGGCGTGCTGTGGCAGATTGCCCAGGCCCGCCAGTTGGGCCTGCCGCACCTGTACCTGGGCTACTGGATCGCCGAGAGTCCCAAGATGGGCTACAAGGCCCGGTTCCGCCCCTACGAGATGCTCGAAGAGGGGCAGTGGGTCGGTGCAGCAGAGCGCCCAGGGCAGGCCAGCGCGCCGGCGTGAGTCCCAGGGCGCCCTTGGAACCGCCAGACAGTGTCTGATTTCATTAGATAAAATGGGGGCCAAGGAGGGTTGCCCATGAAAAAGACCGAAGGCGGGCCCGCGCCCAAGCCAACCATTCAGGTGATCGAGCGGATGTTTGCCTTGATTGACGTCCTGGCATCACGCGAGGACTCCATGCCGCTCAAGGAAATCAGCGAGCGCACGGGCTTGCATCCATCGACGACCCACAGAATCCTCAACGACCTGACCATCGGCCGTTTCGTCGACCGCCCTGAACCGGGGAGTTATCGCTTGGGCATGCGCCTCCTGGAATTGGGCAACCTGGTCAAGGGCCGCCTCAATGTGCGCGACGCTGCGTTGCTGCCGATGCGCGAACTGCACAAGCTGATCCAGCAACCGGTCAACCTTTCCATGCGCCAGGGTGACGAGATCGTCTATATCGAGCGGGCCTATAGCGAGCGCTCCGGCATGCAGGTGGTACGCGCTATCGGAGCCCGAGCGCCGCTCCACCTCACATCGACAGGCAAGCTGTTTCTGGCTGCCGATGACACCCAGCGGGTACGTGGCTACGCCACCCGCACCGGCCTGGCAGGCCACACACGCAACAGCATCACGCAGCTGCCCGTGCTCGAGAGGGAGTTGTCCAAGGCGCGCCAGTACGGCATCGCCCGCGACAACGAAGAACTGGAACTGGGGGTGCGCTGCATGGCAGCCGGCATCTACGACGACCAGGACCGCTTGGTTGCCGGTCTTTCGATCTCAGCGCCAGCAGACCGCTTGGACGAGGGCTGGCTCCCTCGGCTCCAGGCCACCGCCGCCGCAATTTCGACGGCGCTCGGTCATCGCCAGGACGGCAAACAGGCCTGAGCTGATCCCACTGCAAGGCGCAAGAATCGCATCATGCAAAACGGCCCCCGAGGGAGCCGTTGTCGTAACTGCGCAGAGAGAGCTCTCAGCCTTTGGCCGCAACTTGGTTGCTGGTGGTACGCACAGGAAGGCCAACCGGTGGGGTGAGGCTGTTGGCGTTGTGTTCAACCCAGCGGCGAACACGTTCAGCATCGCCAATGCGGCTCAATTTACCGGCGGAGTCCAAAAAGACCATGATCAACTTGCGCCCTGCGATACGAGCCTGCATGACCAGGCACTGGCCCGCCTCGGAGATATAGCCTGTCTTTTGTACACCGATATCCCAGTCGGGGTTCTTCACCAGGCGGTTCGTGTTGTTGTACTGGAGAACTCGCTTGCCGACTGCGACTTGGGCACCGGGCGATGTGGAGTACTCGCGCAGCATCGGGTCGGCAGCGGCTGCTGCAACCAGAATCGCCAAGTCGTGTGCAGACGACTGGTTGCGACTCGACAGACCGGTAGGCTCGACATAGGTCGTGGCCTGCATTCCCAGCTGCCGGGCCTTGCCGTTCATCGCACTCACAAAGGCGGAGAGCCCGCCAGGGTAGGTACGCCCCAGCGCATGCGCAGCGCGGTTCTCGCTGGACATCAAGGCCAGGTGCATCGCTTCAGCACGGGTGAGAACAGCGCCAACGTGGAGGCGGGAACCACTGCCCTTTTCTGTGTCAACGTCGTCCTGGCTGATGGTGATCAACTCGTCCATCGGCAACTTGGCCTCGGAGATGATGGTGCCCGTCATGAGCTTGGTCAGCGAGGCAATCGGCAGCACGGCGCTCTGGTTCTTCTGCAGCAGGACTTCCTGAGTGTCCTGGTCAATGACCAGGGCGACGCTCGACTTGAGTGCGAGGTCATCAGGTGTGGCGTGCAGGCCGGCGATCTGTCCGTAGGAAGGGCGGGCAGGAACAGCCGCCAAAGCTGCCCGGCGCTTGGCCTTTGGGGTCGCCTTGGAGCCAGATTTGGCCAGTCGCTGCGCCTTCGCTGCCTTGGCGGTGGACTTGGCCTGACCCGTTTGTGGATCAGTCGCTGCCTGGGCAGCGGGGGCGAAGGCGGAGGCGGCGAACACGAAGGT
The DNA here is from genome assembly GCA_947449025.1 of Comamonadaceae bacterium. Taxonomy (GTDB): domain Bacteria; phylum Pseudomonadota; class Gammaproteobacteria; order Burkholderiales; family Burkholderiaceae_C; genus Ramlibacter. The sequence goes on along the minus strand of CANFQF010000103.1, from coordinate 5,932 downwards.
AAGGGCCGACAGCGCCATACGCCAGGCAGTGGCGCTACCAGAAGCTCTGGTGAGTGGGAGGACAGCAGCAGGGACGCAGAGCTTCAGGGGCATTCTCGATTCCGGGGGAAGTCTCCGTGGTATCTCAACAGGCATTCGCCGCGGACTCTGCCGCGACTTTCGCCCGATTAAAACCCGAATACTTCACAGATTCAATGAGTTAGAAGCGATTTCTAAGACTCGTCCGGAATTATAGGTTGCCGCATCAGCCTTGGGCCGCCACCCGATCAGCTTTACTCTGTAACTTGTTGAGCGCACTCAGATAGGCCTTGGCCGAAGCGACCACGATATCCGGGTCAGCGCCCACGCCGTTGACCACGCGGCCCGCGTTTTGCAGGCGCACGGTCACCTCCCCCTGACTTTCCGTCGAGCCACTGATCGCATTGACGGAATACAGCACCATCTCAGCGCCACTCTGGACATGGCTTTCGATGGCTTTGAGCGAGGCGTCAACAGGTCCATTGCCGTCGGACTTGCCGTGCACCTCTTTGCCCGCCACGGTAAACACCACCTGAGCCTGCGGTCGCTCGCCGGTTTCGCTGTGCTGGGCCAGTGAAACGAAGCCATAGGTCTCCGCACTTCCGGCAGAAGCCTCCCCACTGACCAGGGCCAAGATGTCCTCGTCGAAGATTTCGCTCTTGCGGTCGGCCAGATCCTTGAAGCGGACGAAGGCCGCATTGATCTCGGCCTCGCTCTCCAACTCCACACCCAACTCGAGCAAGCGCTGCTTGAACGCATTGCGGCCTGAGAGCTTGCCCAGAACGATCTTGTTGGCACTCCAGCCCACATCCTCCGCGCGCATGATTTCGTAGGTATCGCGGGCCTTGAGGACACCATCCTGATGGATGCCAGATGCATGTGCAAAAGCGTTAGCACCCACAACCGCCTTGTTGGGCTGGATCACGAAGCCCGTCGTCTGGCTCACCATGCGGCTGGCCGCGACGATGTGCTGCGTGTCGATGCCCACGTCGAGGCCGAAGAAGTCACGCCGCGTCTTGAGCGACATGACCACTTCTTCGAACGAGCAGTTGCCAGCGCGCTCGCCCAAGCCATTGATTGCGCATTCGATCTGGCGAGCGCCGCCGATTTTGACCCCCGCCAGGGAGTTGGCCACGGCCATGCCCAAGTCATTGTGGCAGTGCACTGACCAGATGGCTTTGTCCGAGTTGGGAATTCGCTCGCGCAGAGTGCGGATGAACTCGCCGTACTGCTCCGGAACCGCATAACCCACGGTATCCGGAACGTTGATGGTGGTGGCACCTTCGCGGATCACCGCCTCAAATACCCGGCACAGAAAGTCGATCTCGCTGCGAGATCCGTCCTCAGCGGAAAATTCGACGTCGCCGCAAAGATTACGGGCAAAGCGGACCGACTGAACTGCCTGCTCAAATACTTGGTCTGGCGACATCCGCAGCTTCTTTTCCATGTGAAGCGGCGAGGTGGCGATGAAGGTGTGTATGCGGGCGCGATTGGCGCCTTTGAGAGCCTCTGCCGAGCGGGCAATGTCACGGTCATTGGCGCGCGCCAGCGAGCAAATGGTGGAATCCTTGATCGCATTGGCGATCGCCTGCACTGCCTCGAAGTCCCCGTTCGAACTCGCCGCGAAACCGGCCTCAATCACGTCAACCTTGAGACGCTCCAGTTGGCGGGCAATGCGCAGCTTCTCGTCGCGGGTCATCGATGCGCCGGGCGATTGCTCGCCATCGCGCAAGGTGGTGTCGAAAATGATGATCTTGTCGGACATGGTGGCGGTTTCCTAGGTCAAGTCCCAGCAGTTCCCAAAGCAAAACGGCCCGCTGCTGGTGGCATACGGGCCGTGAGGGGTTGTCGCGCTCGCGCTACCTTCTCCACCCGTGGGGGGATAGCGGTAGTAGAGCCAGCACAACGAAATTCATGGCGTTAATTTAACACAGGCGTGCTTCACTTATGCAAGCCCTGCTCGTCGGGTTCATCCGTGGAGGTACTGATCACGCTGGTGGGTTGGCCCTTGGCTCGCCGCCAGGCATAGACGAAATAGCCGGAAAGGCCATAGGCAACAAACAGGGAAAACAGCACGATAGGCGGGTGGATATTGATCACCGCGATGCCCAGCGCAATCAATACGATGGCGGCAAAGGGCACGCTGCGCTTCATGGAAATATCCTTGAAGCTATAGAAGGGCACATTGGTGACCATGGTCAGACCCGCAAAGAGTGCCACGCCAAAGGTGACCCAGGCGACATGAACTGGATCGACCGCTTGGTCGTTCATCAGCCAAATAAAGCCGGTCAGCAGGGCCGCAGCTGCCGGCGACGGCATCCCCTGGAAGTACCGCTTGTCCACCACCGCCGTGTTGACGTTGAATCGAGCCAAGCGCAAGGCGGCGCAGGCGCAATAAACAAAAGCGGCGATCCAGCCCCATCGGCCCAGACCTTTGAGCGTCCACTCGTAAGCGACCAGGGCCGGTGCAGCGCCGAAAGAGACCATATCGGAGAGCGAATCCATCTGCTCACCGAAGGCGCTCTGGGTATTGGTCATGCGAGCCACTCGGCCATCCAGGCTGTCGAGGATCATGGCCGAGAAGACACCCGCTGCGGCCAGGTCGAAGCGGCCGTTCATGGCCATCACCACCGCATAGAAGCCACCGAAGAGCGCTGCCAGAGTGAAGAGATTGGGAAGAACGTAGATGCCCTTGGGGCGCCTGGGGCTCACCACCGGCTCGGCGTCGGTTGTAGGCAGGCTGTCGTTTCCGTCGTGCATGGCAGCAGTGTAACCAAAGTAGGAAAAAAGGCCGCCCAAAGGCGGCCTTGGTGAGGCAGCAGGGCGCGCTCAGTTGCGGGTCTGGTCGACCAGCTTGTTCTTTGCGATCCAGGGCATCATGGCGCGCAGCTGGGCACCCACCACTTCGATCTGGTGATCGGCGGTGTTGCGGCGGCGGGCGGTCATGCTCGGGTAGTTCAGACGGCCTTCCTGAATGAACATCTTGGCGTAGTCACCGTTTTGGATGCGCTTCAAGGCGTTGCGCATGGCGGCACGCGACTGCTCGTTGATCACCTCGGGACCCGTCACATACTCGCCAAACTCCGCGTTGTTCGAGATCGAGTAGTTCATGTTGGCGATACCGCCTTCATAGATCAGATCGACAATCAACTTCAGTTCGTGCAGGCACTCGAAGTACGCCATCTCGGGGGCGTAGCCAGCTTCAACCAGGGTTTCGTAACCCATCTTGATCAGTTCAACGGCGCCGCCGCACAGGACGGCCTGCTCGCCGAACAGGTCGGTCTCGGTCTCTTCCTTGAAGTTGGTCTCGATGATGCCGGCCTTGCCGCCACCGTTGGCCATGGCGTAGGACAGGGCTAGGTCACGGGCCTTGCCGCTCTGGTCCTGGTGCACGGCCACCAAGTGGGGCACACCGCCGCCTTGGGCATAGGTGGAACGCACGGTGTGGCCAGGGGCCTTGGGGGCGACCATCCACACATCGAGGTCAGCGCGGGGCACGACCTGGTTGTAGTGCACGTTGAAGCCGTGGGCAAATGCCAGCGAGGCGCCCTTCTTGATATTGGGCTCGACGTTGTTCTTGTAGACCTCGGCAATTTGCTCGTCGGGCAGCAAGATCATGACGACATCGGCGGACTTGACCGCATCGTTCACTTCCATCACGTTGAGGTTGGCCTTGCCGACCTTGTCCCAGGAGGCACCGCCCTTGCGCAGGCCGACCACGACCTTCACGCCGCTGTCATTCAGGTTCTGGGCGTGGGCATGGCCCTGGGAGCCATAGCCGATGATGGCCACAGTCTTGCCCTTGATCAGGCTCAGGTCACAGTCCTTGTCGTAGAAAACTTTCATGGTTCTTCTCTCGGGTTGATATTCGTTGGAGGTTGAAGGGATCTGGATCAGGCGCGCAGGATGCGCTCGCCGCGGCCGATGCCACAGGCGCCGGTGCGCACCGTCTCCAGGATGGCGGTGCGGTCGATCGCCTCGAGGAAGGCGTCGTTCTTGGACTGGTCACCGGTGAGCTCGATGGTGTAGCTCTTCTCGGTCACGTCGATGATTCGGCCGCGGAAGATATCTGCCATGCGCTTCATCTCCTCGCGCTCCTTGCCCACGGCACGCACCTTGACCAGCATTAGCTCGCGCTCGGTATAGGCGCCCTCGGTCAGATCGACCACCTTCACCACTTCGATAAGGCGGTTGAGGTGTTTGGTGATCTGCTCGATGACGTCGTCCGACCCATGCGTCTGGATGGTCATTCGCGACAGCGATGCATCCTCGGTAGGCGCCACGGTCAGCGACTCGATGTTGTAGCCGCGAGCCGAGAACAGGCCCACGACACGGGAAAGCGCGCCAGGCTCGTTCTCGAGCAGCACCGCGATGATGTGTTTCATGATTTGCGACTCCTCTTCTCGCCGCCCTCCCCTGCACACGGTAATGTGCAGGCTCGGCGGTCAATAGATTCGTTCAGGGTTGGGGAAATTGGCGTTGGGTCTCAGAGGTCTTCGGACCCGAGCAGCATCTCGGTGATGCCCTTACCGGCCTGGACCATGGGGAACACGTTTTCCGTCGGGTCGGTGCGAAAGTCCATGAACACGGTACGGTCCTTGAGCTTGCGCGCCTCACGCAGGGCGGGCTCCACATCACGGGGGTGCTCGATCAGCATGCCCACATGGCCGTAGGCCTCGGCCAGCTTCACGAAATTGGGCAGCGCGTCCATGTAGCTGTGGCTGTAGCGGCCCTCGTAGTCGAGTTCCTGCCACTGACGCACCATACCGAGGTAGCGGTTGTTCAGCGCCAGCACCTTGATCGGGGTGTTGTACTGCAGACAGGTCGACAGTTCCTGGATGCACATCTGGACCGAGCCTTCGCCGGTGACGCAGTAGACCTCGGACTCGGGCTTGGCCAGCTTGATGCCCATGGCATAGGGAATTCCCACGCCCATGGTACCCAGGCCGCCGGAGTTGATCCAGCGGCGCGGCTCGTCAAACTTGTAGTACTGAGCGGCCCACATCTGGTGCTGGCCCACATCGGAGGTGACGTAGGTGTCGACACCCCGTGTCAGGGCCGAGAGGGTCTCGATCACGTACTGGGGCTTGATGACATCCTGATTGCCACGGTCGTAGCGCAGGCAGTCGCGCTTGCGCCAGCCTTCAATGGTCTCCCACCAGCCGGCCAGGGCAGTGGCGTCGGGCTTGGTGCCAGACTCCTTGACCATGGCGATGAGCTCCGCGAGGACATCCTTCACATCGCCCACGATCGGAATATCGACCTTGACCCGCTTGGAAATGCTGGAAGGGTCGACGTCAATGTGAACAATCTTGCGCTCGTTCTGGGCGAAGTGCTTGGGGTTACCGATCACGCGGTCGTCGAAACGGGCGCCAACGGCCAGCAAAACATCGCAGTTCTGCATGGCGTTATTCGCTTCGAGCGTGCCGTGCATGCCAAGCATGCCCAGGAATCGGGGATCGCTCCCCTTGATCGCGCCCAGACCCATCAGCGTGTTGGTGCAGGGGAAGCCCAGCAGGTCGGCCAATTCGCGCAACTCCGCAGTGGCATTACCCAGGATCACGCCGCCGCCGGTGTAGATGTAGGGCCGCTTGGCCGTCATCAGGAGTTGCAGGGCCTTGCGAATCTGCCCGCTATGACCCTTGCGCACCGGGTTGTAGGAGCGCATCTCCACGCTTTCGGGGTAGCCAGTCCAGGCCGTCTTGTTGAAGGAGACGTCCTTGGGAATGTCTACCACGACCGGGCCGGGGCGTCCGGATCGGGCGATGTGGAAGGCCTTGCGCATCACGTCTGCCAGTTGGCGAACGTCCTTGACCAGGAAGTTGTGCTTGACGATGGGGCGGGTGATGCCGACGGTGTCGCATTCCTGGAAAGCATCCAGGCCAATCGCAGCGGTCGGCACCTGCCCGGTGAT
>CANFQF010000102.1 GCA_947449025.1 Comamonadaceae bacterium | reverse complement strand
GATAACGTGGGCAAGTTGCTCACTGAATCGGCGACCGAGCTCAAGCTGGGTCTGACCTCGGCCCAGAGCGCGCACAAGCAGCAGCTCGAAGAGGTTTACCGCAACCGCATCTTGCAGATCCTCGCGCCCATGGTCGGCGAGGCCAATGTGCGTTCGCAGGTCAACCTGATCCTGGACTTCACCCAGATCGAGCAGACCACCGAGGATTACGACGCCCGCGACAAGGGCCCGAAGACCCGCTCTGAAGTGGTGTCGGAGGACCGCACGCAGCGTAAGAACGCCGAGGGTGTCCCTGGCACGCTGTCCAATACCGCGCCCTCGGCCCCGGTGACCACCGCCACCAGCAATGTGGCCGCGCCTGCCGCTTCCCGGGCCTCTGCAGCCGGAGTTGCCGGCGCGGCCGACACCACCTCCACCAACACCACCCGTGCCACGCGCAACTACGAGTTGGACCGGACCGTGCGCCATGTCACCAATGCCATGGGCGGTGTGCAGCGCATCTCCGTGGCGGTGGTGGTCAATGAGAAGCCTGCGCCTGTCCCCGTGCCGGTGGCCGGTGCCTCCGCCCCTGCGCCTGGCGCACCTGCGGCGCCCGCCAGCCAGCCCTTCTCCCCGGAGGAGCTCCAGCGCATGAACGAGCTGGTGCGCAGCGTGGTCGGTTTTGACCAGGCGCGCGGCGACCAGGTGTCGGTGGTTCCAGCCCGCTTCGAAAGCGAGCTGCCCACGCCCGGCATTCCCTGGTACCTGCAGCCCGATGTGCATCTGGCCTTCAAGAGCGGCCTGATCGCCCTGGGCTTCCTGTTCTTCCTGGTCATCGTGATCCGGCCGATCATGCGCGCCCTGTACGGCGTCAAGAAGGATGCCGAGGCCGAGGCCGAAGCCAACAAGCCCCTGGCCGACGGCGAGCTGTCCGACGACGATATGCGCATGATTCAGCTCGGCGAGGGCGAGAGCCTCGAGGAGATCAAGGCCAAGCTCAAGCCCAAGCGCTCGAGCATCTCGATCGACATGCTCGACACCGCCAACACCTACGACGACAAGGTCGCCTTGATCCGGATGCTGGTGGCCGAGGACTCCGCCCGCGTGGCCAACGTCCTCAAGAACATGATCAAGGCCGCGTGAGGCGCCGCCCCCACCTAGGCAGGAGAACACCATGGCCGACAAAGACGACAAAGCCAAGGACGGCAAGTTGGAGCCGACGGCACCTACCGCAGCCGACTTCATCATGACGCCGGAATTGCAGGAGGAGCTGGACAACCTGAGCTCCACCCAGCGCGCCGCCGTGCTCATGCTGCTCCTGGGCGAGCAGCAGGCGGCAGAAATCATCCGCTTCATGAACCCCAAGGAGGTCCAGGCCCTCGGCGCCGCAATGGTGTCGGTAGCCGACCTGTCCCAGGAGGCGGTGAACATCGTGCTCGACGACTTCGTCTCCACGCTGAAAAAGCAGACCAGCCTAGGCTTGGGCACCGGCGACTATGTCGAGAAGGTGATGAAGCGGGCCTTGGGCGACGACAAGGCCGCCTCGGTGCTCTCGCGCATCATGCCGGGGCAGGGCAGCAAGGGCCTGGACATTCTCAAGTGGATGGACGCCCGCTCGATCGCCGACATGATTGCCGGCGAGCACCCGCAGGTGGTCGCCATCATCTTGTCCGTGCTCGAGTACGACGTGGCGGCCGACGTGCTGTCTTACCTGCCGGGCGAGCACCGCTCCGAGATCGTGCAGCGAATTGCCAGCCTGGAGACGGTCCAGCCCTCGGCGATGGAGGAGCTCGAAGCCATCATGAAGAAGCAGTTCTCCACCAACTCCTCGGCCAAGAGCTCGAGTTTCGGTGGCATCAAGGCCGCGGCCAAGATCATGAACTTCGTCAAGGTGGATATGGAAGGCGGGATCATGCAGGGGCTGAGCAAGCTCGACAGCGACCTCATGCTCAAGATCCAGGACAACATGTTCACCTTCGAGAACCTGCAGGCCGTCGACAGCCGCAGCATCCAGACGCTGATGCGCGCGGTGGAGTCGGAGATGCTCATGGTGGCACTCAAGGGTGCGCCGGACATCGTCAAGAACAAGTTCCTGGACAACATGTCGGCGCGTGCGCGCCTCATGTTCGTCGACGAAATGGAGGCCCGCGGTCCGCTGCGCATGGCCGACGTGGAAGAGGCCCAAAAGCAGGTCATTCGCATTGCACGCAAGCTGTCCGATGCCGGCGAAATGATGCTGGCTGGCCGTGGAGACGATTTTGTCTGAGTCCCGTTCCCGCTTTGCATCGCCTGGTGCCAGGGGTGCCGGTGGCCAGGGCGCGCAGGCCGCCGGGCACTGGGTACCCAGCCCGCTGCTGCTCAAGCCGGGCGAGACGCCCCGCTTCCTGCGCGCCGCCTGGGACCAGAAAGCTTCGCAGGCCTTTGGCCCCTGGCGGGTCGGGGAGCCGGTGGATCCGGCGGTGCCGGTGCACGAACTTCCGGCCCTCGCGGGGCGCGCTTCGGATGCGCCGGCGGGCGCCGGCTCCGCAATAGCTCTGGGGGCGGCCCTGCGCCCCGAGGGAGCGCAGGATTCACAACTCATCGACCCGGCGCTCCTCTCCTCCAGGGAGGACGACCGAGCTGCCAGCCCGGCGGCACTGGCCGCGGCGCAGGCCCAGGGCCACGCCAAAGGCCTGGAGGAGGGCAGGGCCCAGGCCCTGGCCGAGGTGGAGGCCGAGCGCGCGCGCGAGTCCGAGCTGATTCGCCATCTGGCCATCGAGCTGCGGGCTCTCTCCGAAGACCCGGACCGCTTCTTCGAGCCGCTGCGGCGTCTGGCCCTGCACATCGCCGAACAACTGGTGCGTGGCGAGTTGCTGGCTGCGCCTCAGGCCATCACCCAGATCGTGCGGCAAGCCCTTGCCGCCCTCGACCCGGCGGCAGGCGCCCCGGTGGTCGTAGGCCTGCACCCAGACGACCTGAGCATGCTGCAGGCCGCCTCCTCGTCCTTCCTCGAGCAGGAAGGCCTCAAGCTGCAGGCCGACCGGCAGCTGCATCGCGGCAGCGTCCGTCTGCGTCTCGATGACACGGTGCTGGAGGATCTGGTCGAACATCGCCTCCAGGCCCTGGTCGAGCGCTTGCTCGTGCACCCGGGTGGCCGTAGTGATGGCGCCGTGGGTTCGCGCGACTCGGCGCTGCTGCGTGAATTTGCTTCGGCGTCGATGCCCGGCGCTGCCGAGCCCCTGGCGGCCGGCATGCGCCGCCGACCCGCCGGCCTGGGCGAGGTGATCGACGCCACCGCCCGGCCCATGAGTGACGGCCCCCGGTCCACCGGCCCAGGTGAGGAGTTCCCCGCATGATCGATTTCGCCGCCGAGGTGGAGCGGCTGTCTGCCAACCTGCGCGTGGCCGAGCCGCGCAAGAGCGGGACCCTGGCCCGCCTGGTCGGTATGCGCCTGGAGGCGCGCGGCCTGATGGCGCCGCTGGGCGCCTGCTGCGAGGTCGTCGACCCCACCGGCGCGCGGATCGAGGCCGAGGTGGTTGGCTTCAACGACCAGACCCTCTACCTCATGCCCTTTACCGAACCCCAGGGCATTGGCCCGGGGGCGAGTGTGCGGGTGATCAACCCGTCGGCCAGCGTGGGCCTGGGCCCCGAGCTGCTCGGACGGGTGATCGACGGCCGCGGCGAACCGCTCGACGGCAAGCCCGCGCCGCGCTGCGACACCCGCCTGTCCTTGCAGGGCCGACCGGTCAACCCCATGGAGCGCGGCCCGATTACCGAGGTGCTCGACGTCGGCGTGAAGGCCATCAACGGCATGCTCACGCTCGGCTGCGGCCAGCGTATCGGCCTGATTGCCGGCTCGGGTGTGGGCAAGAGCGTGCTTCTGGGCATGCTCACGCGCTATACCCAGGCCGATGTGGTCGTCATCGGCCTGATCGGCGAGCGCGGACGCGAGGTGCAGGCCTTCATCGAGGAGTCGCTGGGTCCAGAGGGCCTGGCCAAGTCAGTGGTGGTCGCCGCGCCGGCCAACGTCTCGCCGGTGCTGCGCCTGAAGGCCACGCTGATGACGCACACCATCGCCGAATATTTTCGGGATCAGGGCAAGAACGTCCTGATGCTGGTCGATTCGCTCACCCGCGTGGCCCACGCCCAGCGCGAGATCGGCCTGGCGGTCGGCGAGCCGCCTACCTCCAAGGGCTACCCGCCCTCGGTGTTTGCCTTGTTGCCTAATCTGATCGAGCGCGCCGGTGTCGGTCGTCACGGTCTGGGTTCGATCACGGGCATCTACACCGTGCTGGCCGAGGGCGACGACGCCCACGACCCGGTGGTGGACCTGGCGCGCGCTTCGCTCGACGGCCAGGTGATGCTCTCGCGCAACCTCGCGGACGCCGCGCATTACCCGGCGATTGACCTCAACGGGTCGATCTCCCGGATCATGCCCAGCCTCATCGAGCCGGGCGTGCTCAAACAGGCCAACAAGTTCCGGCGGCTGTGGTCGCTTTATCAGCAAAACCGCGACCTGATTCAGGTCGGCGCTTATGTCGCTGGCACCAACCCCGAGCTCGACGAGGCGATCCGCCTGCGGCCAGCCCTGGAGACCTTTTTGCGCCAGGACATGCACGAGGGGGTGGTCTACCCCGACTGCGTGACCGCCGTGCGTGAGGTGGTGGGGGGCTGAGGCGGCTCGCCCCCGTCCCTGATCTGAGACAGAACGAGGAGTACGCCCATGAACACCCGACAGGACGGCCATCGCGACGCCTGGAGCTTGCTGCTCCTCAAAGCCCAGCGCGCTCACCAGCAGGCCCAGCAGCAACTCGCCCTGGCTCAATCTCGCGAGGCCCAGTTGGTCGCCAGCCAGCAGCGCGTGCAGGGCATGCTCGGCGAGTACCGCCGGCGCCAGTTCGAATCCCTGGATGGCGGCCAGCTGATGGCCGACACGCGTAACGATCGCCAGTTCATGGCCCAGTTGCAGAAGCTGCTGGAACAGTCGATGCGGGCGACCGCCCAGGCGCGGCGTCAGCGCGAGGCTCAGGCCCAGGCGGTGCTGGTCGCCCGAGCAGAAGTCGACAAGGCCGAAAAGCTTCAGGCCCATGCTCAGGCCCGAGAGCGGGTCTGGCGCGATCGGGTCGAGCAAAAGGCCCAGGACGATCTGGCGACCCTACGTTTTCAGTGGCGCAGCGCCTGAGGAACTGAGCCGCCTCCCGCCTGTCTGCGAAGAGCGGGTCCGCTTTTTCAGAACTGCGCCACGCGCCGCCCAGCCAGGGGAGGGCGCCGGTTCAGGCCGGGCGTGCAAACCATGGATAATTCCGGCTTACTTTCCACCGCCCCTCCCGGATAGCGCCGCATGTTCGATTTCGTCCGCAAGTACAACAAGATCCTGCAGTTCATCCTGCTGCTGCTGATCGTCCCGTCCTTCGTGCTGTTTGGCGTGGAGAGCTACCTTCGCATGTCCGACAAGGACAAGGCGGTGGCCGAGGTCGATGGCAAGGACATCCGCCAGGGCGAGTGGGACGCGGCTCACAAGGCCGAGACCGATCGCATGCGCCAGCAGATGCCGACCCTGGACGTGAAGTTCTTTGACTCCCCCGAGGCGCGCTACGCCACCCTCGAGCGTCTGGTCCGCGACCGGGTCATCGCCGCCGCAGCGCAAAAGGGCCATCTGGCGGTCAGCGACGACGCCCTGGCCCGTGAGCTTCAGCGTATTCCTGCCATCGCCGCCCTGCGCGGGCCCGACGGCAAGCTCGACGTGGCCCGCTACAAGCAGATCCTGGCCCAGCAGGGCTACAGCCCCGAGGGCTTCGAGGCTCAGTTGCGTGCCGACCTGGCCACTCGCCAGGTGCTCGCAGGTGTTGGCGCCACGGGCTTGCCCGCCGCTGCGCTGGCCCGTAGTGCCTTCGATGCGTACTTTGAAAAGCGCGAGGTCCAGGTGGCCCGCTTCGACGCCGCCGCCTTTGCCGCGAAGGTGCAGCCCACCGACGCCGAGATCGAGGCTTTCTACCAGGCCAATCCCAAGCGCTTCCTGGCCCCTGAGCAGGCCAATATCGAGTACCTGGTGCTAGACCTCGAGTCGATCAAGAAGGGCGTCACGGTCAGTGAGGCCGACCTCAAGACCTACTACGAGCAAAACAGTGCCCAGACGGCCGGCAAGGAAGAGCGCCGTGCCAGCCACATCCTGATTGCCGCCGACAAGTCGGCGCCCGCCGAGCAACGCGCCGCCGCCCGCAAGAAGGCCGACGACTTGCTCGCCCAGCTCAAGGCCAAGCCCGAGAGCTTTGCCGATCTGGCGCGAAAAAACTCGCAAGACCCTGGCTCTGCCACCAAGGGCGGCGACCTGGACTTTTTTGCCCGCGGCGCCATGGTCAAGCCCTTCGAGGAGGCCGCATTTGCGCTGAAGAAGGGCGAGACGAGCGCGGTGGTGGAGTCCGACTTCGGCTTTCACATCATTCGCCTGACCGACATCAAGCAGCCCAAGGTCAAGACCTTCGACGAAATGCGGCCGGCCCTGGAGGCGCAGCTGCGCCAACAGCAGGCCCAGCGCAAGTTTGCGGAGAGTGCGGATGCTTTTAGCAACGCGGTCTATGAGCAGGCCGATGGCCTCAAGGCCGTGGCCGAGCGTTTCAAACTCGAGCTGCGCACGGCCCCCAGCGTGCGGCGCGAGCCGGCCCCGGGTGCCGATGCCAAGGGCCCGCTGGCCAACCCCAAGTTTCTCGGCGCCCTGTTTTCACCGGACAGCGTAGAAAAAAAGCGCAATACCGAGGCGGTTGAATTCGGCCCTGGCCAATTGGTGTCGGGCCGCATCGCCGAGTACCAGGCAGCGCGGACCCGCCCGCTGGCTGAGGTGAAGGACCAGGTGAAGGCCAGTTTGCAATCCACCCGCGGTCTCGAGCAGGCCCGCAAGGCCGGTGCGGAGCAACTCGCCGCCTGGAAGGCGCAGCCTGCTTCGGCCAGCCTGCCGGCTGCGGTGCTCGTCTCGCGCCAGCAGCCTGCCGGACAGGCCCGCCAAGTGGTTGAGGCTGCGCTCAAGGCCCTGGTGGCTGGCGACGCGCCCACCTTTGTGGGTGCTGACCTGGGCGACGCCGGCTATGCGGTGGTCAAAGTGGCCAAAGTCATTGCGCGCACCGAGCCCGATGCTGCCGCCGCCAAGGCCGAGGCCCAGCAGTACGCGCAGTGGTGGACCCAGGCCGAGACACTGGCCTACTACAACCTGCTCAAGGACCGCATGAAGGTCCAGATCAAGGTGCCGACGCCGGCAGCGGCCAAGGGCGACGAGGTCGCGGCCCGGTAGGCCTTTGAAACTGCGCCAGGGTCGGCGGCGTGATACAGCGGGCTTTGGGCAGAGCCCCACTCTCGCCGGCCTCCCGAGGGCGCCGCAAAGCCCGGGACCATCACGCAACACCAGAACCAGCCGGCCTGTGGGCCGGCTTTTTCATGGGCGGCCTACGCGGAGGCCTGCCGCGCCAGCACAGTGCGGATGTCAGGCGAGGGCAGGCACGTCCAACAGTGCCACCAGCGACTGCACGTGGCGCAGCTCCCGGAAATCGCGAACGATACGGATGCAGCTTTCGATGCTGGCTGGCGAAACGCCTGCGCTGGGGCAGAGCGCGCGCAGCTTGTCGTCGATGTCTGTCCATTCGATGCCGTTGATGGCCGAGCCCCGAGGAGCGAACACCGTGCTCGTAAAGCTGCGCCCGTCGCGTGTCTTGACTGTGACTGTCGCACCTTGTTGGTAGCGTTCCACGTTCTCGGTAGGGGGCTCACCGGCCTGCACCAGGTCCAGCAGGCTTCGTATCCGCGGGTCCAAGATTTTTTCAGGTGTGGCGTGCGCCCAGGTGAGTCCACCATCGGCTGCGCCTGCCGCCGCGAAATAGATCGGGCTGTGCGCCATGTCGATGAGGTTCTCCGGGTGCCGCGGCCCGGGCATCTTCTTCATGCCGGGTTTTGAGCAAATGATGGCGTTGATCTCGCTGGCCGGCACATCGGCCATGCGGGCCGCCTGCGCCGCCGCCTCGGCGATCGCGTGATGCGGGTGGCCGCCGGGCACGAGCTTGATCGCCATGTGCGTGAGGGTTTGCCACTCTTGGCCCAACTTGTCGACGACCTGTGCCATGCGACCGGAGGCCTGGGAATCCAGGCCATACACCGCAAAGAAGCCGGCGGGATGTTCGAACAAAGATTCTTCTGCAGTGAATCCCATGCCCGCCAGTTGGGCCGCCTCGACACCCAACATGGCCGCCAGACCCGCGTGGTGATCGCGCGCGGTACTCGTGTTGGCGGCAGCCAGCAGCCCGCCAATGGAAGTCGCGGCCAGGGCCAGCGCATGGGTCATCTGCATGGCGTCGAGCTTGAGCAACACGCCTGCCGAGGTGACGGCTCCATAGATGGCAACGGTGCAGCCGTGGAACCCGTTTTCGTAGGTGAGGCCGGGGACCACGCCGGTGTTGATGCGGCAGGCCACCTCGCAGCCCAATGCGATGGCGCGCAATACTTCTTTTCCGCTTGCACCCGTCTTCTCGGCCACAGCGATCGCCGCTGCGACCGCCGATGTGCCGGCGTGCACTGCGTTGCGCAAGTCGCTGTCGTCCGAGGCTGCAGAGTCACTCATCAACGCATTCACCCGTGCCGCACACGCCATGGGCAAGCGTTGGCCATCGCTGAACCAGACGGTGGACTCGGCGGCGCCGCCACGTGCGAGCATGAGGCTGCGGATGATGCTCGATGAATCGAGTCGGGACCCTGCGGCAGCACTCGCCACCGTGCTGGCCACCAACATGGCGGAATAGTCGATGACCCGCTGAGGGATGTCCTCGTCACGCGTCTGCGTGACAAATCGGGCAAGGTCTCCTGCGATGGTCATGGCATTCCTTTGGTTGTTTGATCCCGCGCCAACAAAATCCGTCCCAAAACCCCTGCCCACAACCCCTGCCCACACCCCCTGCGCAAAAAAACCCGCGCAAAACAAGCCCGCGCAAAAAAGCCCGGGGGCGCCGGGCTTTTTTCGTGCTTGTTTTTGAAGTGATTAGCCTTAGGCTAGCCCTCAAAACTTGGAAACCACTCGCGGGCGGTGATTTCAAAGGGAAATCTGGGGTGGCTGATGGGGCTCGAACCCACGACAACAGGAATCACAATCCTGGACTCTACCAACTGAGCTACAGCCACCGTAGAGGCCTGGATTATAGCGGGCTGGCGGCGAAGAACCCGGCTCAGTTCACCAGAACGAGCTTGCCCATGACGCCGCGCGCACCCATGCGAGCATAGGCCTGATGCAATTGGGCCATGGGCAAGGTGCAGTCGATCACTGGCTTGACCTTGCCCTGGGCGTACCAGCCGGCCAGCGTCTGCATCATCTTCGCGCTGGCCTGGGCCTCGCGCTTGGCGAAGTCGCCCCAGAACACGCCGACGATCGAGGCGCCCTTGAGCAGCGCCAGGTTCAGCGGCAGGCTGGGGATGGGGCCGGAGGCAAAGCCCACCACCAGATAGCGCCCGCGCCAGCCGATGGAGCGAAAGGCTGGCTCGGCGAAGTCACCGCCCACCGGGTCGTAGATGATGTCGGGGCCCTTGCCGCCGGTGCCCGCCTTGATGGCGTCACGCAAGCCGCCCTGGGGCGTATGGACGCTGTAGTCGATGGTCTCGTCGGCGCCGATCTTCTGGCACAGCGCGCATTTCTCGGCGCTGGAGGCCGCCGCGATCACGCGGGCACCCGCCGCCTTGGCGATCTGAATGGCCGCGGTGCCCACACCGCCAGCCGCGCCCAAAATCAGCACCGTCTCGCCGGGCTGCAACTGTGCCCGGTCCATCAGCGCATGGAAGGAGGTGGCGTAGATCATGATGAAGGCCGCCGCGTCCACCGCCGGAAAGCCCTCGGGCAGCGGCATGCACAGCGCCGCCGGCGCCAGGGTGTGGGTGCCAAAGCCGCCGGTGCCCGACAGGCAGGCCACGCGCTGGCCCAGCTTGAGGTGCGTCACGCCCTCGCCGACGGCCTCGACGATGCCCGCGTACTCCGAGCCCGGCACGAAGGGCAGGGGAGGCTTCATCTGGTATTTGTTCTGGACGATCAGCAGGTCCGGAAAGTTCAGGCTGGCCGCCTCGATGCGCACCCGCACCTGGCCGGCCTTGGGCTCGGGGGTGGGCAGCTCTTTCCATTGGAGGGCCTCTACGCCCACGGGGTTCTCGCACAGCCAGGCATGCATCTCGCGCTCCTCTTGGTCTTTGTGCCGGGATCATAGGGTGCCACCGACCGGGCAGGCCCCGCCGCCTTGTCTCGCGCGAGACGGCCGCCACCTACAATGACCGCAAGCACAAACAAAGCCCCATGAAGATCCTGATTTCCAATGACGACGGCTACCAAGCCCCCGGTATCGTGGCCCTGCACCAGGCGCTCCAGGGCTTGGCTCAGGTCGAGGTGGAGGTCGTCGCGCCCGAGCACAACAACAGCGCCAAGTCCAATGCACTCACGCTGAACCAGCCCCTTTATGTGCACCCTGGCGCCAACGGCTTTCGCTATGTCAACGGCACTCCGGCCGACTGCGTGCATATTGCCCTGACCGGCGTGCTCGGCTACCGGCCCGACCTGGTGGTCTCCGGCATCAACAACGGCGCCAACATGGGCGACGACACCATCTACTCCGGCACTGTTGGCGCCGCGATGGAGGGCTACCTGTTTGGCATTCCCGCCATTGCCTTTTCTCAGGTCGAAAAGGGCTGGGCGCACCTGGAGTCGGCTGCGCGCGTGGCGCGCGAGTTGGTGCAGCAGGCGCTGTCCCAGGGCTGGCTTGAGCGACCGCATCCCTTCTTGCTCAATGTGAACATTCCGAACCGGCCCTACGAGCAAATGGGCGGCTACGAGGTCTGCCGCCTGGGTCGGCGCCATGCGGCCGAGAGCGTGATCGCCCAGACCAGCCCGCGCGGCGAGACCATGTACTGGATCGGCAGCGCCGGCGCGGCCAAGGACGGCGCCGACGGCACCGACTTCCACGCCACCGCGCAGGGCCGGGTGTCGGTCACGCCCCTGCAGGTCGACCTGACCCACCATGCAGCGCTGGGCGATTGGGCGGGTCGCTTCCAGCCATGACCCAGCGGCGTCCCAGCTTTCCCGCCCGTCTCGACCTGGGCAAGCCCGCTACCCCGAAGGGGGCCACCCCTAAGCTGTCCAATCCCCCTGCCTCCGTGACGCAGGGCGTCACCACGGCGCGCGGCACCGGTACCAACGCCAGCCGCCCCTCCCCCCAAGTGACGGTGGCCGGCCCCGGTCGTCATGTCAAACCGCCCCCGGCCACGCCCAGTGGTCTGGGTCTGGACTCGGCCGCGGTGCGCGCCGGCATGGTCCGCAAGCTTGCCGCCCAGGGCGTGTCCGACCCGCAGGTGCTGGCGGCCATGGGCCAGGTCGAGCGCCACCGCTTTGTCGACAGCGCGCTGGTGATCCAGGCTTACGAAGACACCAGCCTGCCCATTGGCCTGGGCCAGACCATTTCCAAGCCCAATGTGGTGGCGCGCATGATCGAACTGCTGCTGGCGGCGCCCGGGCGTCGCATAGGGGCCGCGTCGGGCCAGCCCTTGCCGCCGTCATTGCCGCTGATGGGCCGGGTCCTCGAGATCGGCACAGGTTGCGGCTACCAGGCGGCGGTCCTGGCCTGCGTCTCACGCGAGGTCTACAGCATTGAGCGGCTGCGCGGCTTGCACGACAAGGCCCGCGACAACCTGAGGCCCCTGCGCATCCCCAACATTCACCTGCTGTTTGGCGATGGCATGGTCGGCTACCCCAAAGGTGCGCCCTATGCGGGCATCATCGCCGCCGCCGGTGGCGAGGCGGTGCCACAGGCATGGATTGACCAACTGGCCGAGGGGGGCCGGCTGGTCGCGCCCACCGTGATGGAAGGCGGGCGGCAGGCGCTGGTCGTGATTGATCGCACATCCGCTGGCCTTGTGCGCAATGTGCTGGAAGCCGTGCATTTCGTGCCCCTAAAATCCGGCACCGCCTGAAGGAACCATTCCGCCGATGCGTCCTGTTCCGACCCTGTCGCGCGCTCTGAGCGCAATGCGCCCCTTGCCCCCTCTGGGCCCCTTGCGCCGTGTGCCGCCGTTGTGCGCGCAGCCTGCGTCATCCACGCCACGCCTGCGGCGCGGCCAGCCCGGGCTGACGCGGATGGCCAGCCTGACCTTGGGCGCTGCCCTGGCGGCGGTCCTTGCCGCTTGCAGCACGGCCTCGCACACGCCAGCACCCGTCGAAGAGCGCACGATGGCTGGCCGGCCACGGCCGGCGAACAACCCCTCATCGAACCCCTCATCTGTCCCCGCCGAT
>CANFQF010000101.1 GCA_947449025.1 Comamonadaceae bacterium | reverse complement strand
TGCCGAGTGCAAGGGCTGTGGCCGCAGCTTCGACGAGGTGCAGCACTGGCCGGCGATGAGCCCGGCGGAAAAGCGCGCAACCTGGCGGCGCATCACCCTGCAGGGGGATGCCTGGCGGTTCAACCGCTATAGCGAAAGGGCTGCCGAAAGGTCCGCCGAGGGTCCCGCAGCAAGCACCGCAGAAAAACCGGCTCAGCGGGCGGCTGAGGGTGAGGCCGGCGTTCAAGTCTGATCGAAGCTCGGCGCTGTCGCGGCCGTCACTTCAGCTGGAGTGACGGCGCCTTCGGCCCACACCGCCAGCCGCCCACGCGCGCGCCTGCGGGCGACCTACTTCCAGCGAATTGGTTCGATGTCCACGCTGCGCTGGGTGTCGCCAAGGGTCAGCACGCCCTCTTGCACCGTGGCCTGCAGCTGCATGCTGCGCTGTGCCAGCCGTCCGAGTTCGACCACCGACTCGCTGGGCAGACGGAACACTTCCAGGTTCTGTAGCCGCGCCAGCTTGCTCTCCATCCCCCGCCACCAGATGTCGGCGGCGTGAGAGAAGCAGTAGAGGCGCACCCGGTCGGCCTTGCCGCAGGCTTTGGCAACCGGCTTGTCCTCGGGCTGTCCGACCTCGACCCACAGCCTCGTGCGGCCGGTGAAATCGCGCAGCCAGAGGTCGGGCTCATCGGGGTCGGACAGGCCGGCGCCGAAGGCCAGCTGGCCGTCGCCGCCGCAATCGCCCTGCAGGGCGTGGGCGTTGAGTGCCAAGGCCACCAGCCGCACCATCATCCGCTCGTCGGTCTCGCTCGGGTGGCGGGCCAGCGTCAGCGCATGGTCGGTGTAGCAGGCATGGTCGATGTCGGCCAGCTGCAGGCTGGCCTTGAATACGGTGGATTTGAGCGCCACGGGGTGCTCAGACCCGACGGGCCAGCGTGGCGGCCAGACCGGTGTAGCTCGCGGGCGTCATCGCCAGCAGGCGCTCTTTCTCGGCCTGCGGAATTTCGAGTGATCGCACCAGGGCCTGCAGGTCCTCAGGCCGCACGGTCTTGCCGCGGGTGACTTCCTTGAGCTTCTCGTAGGCGCCTTCGACGCCATAGCGGCGCATCACCGTCTGGATCGGTTCGGCGAGCACCTCCCAGGCGGCGTCGAGGTCGGCGGCCAAGGCCTCAGCGTTGAGCTCGAGCTTGCCGAGGCCCACAGCCAGCGAGTGGTAGGCCAGGGTGGTGTAGCCCAGGGCTACGCCCATATTGCGCAAGACGGTGGAGTCGGTGAGGTCACGCTGCCAGCGCGAGATCGGCAGCTTTTCGGACAGGTGGCGCAAGAGCGCGTTACCCAGGCCGAGGTTGCCCTCGGCGTTTTCGAAGTCGATCGGGTTGACCTTGTGCGGCATGGTCGACGAGCCGATCTCGCCAGCCTTGAGCCGCTGCTTGAAGTAACCCAGGCCGATATAGCCCCAGATGTCGCGGGCGAAGTCGATCAGGATGGTGTTGGTTCGCGCCACCGCGTCGAACAGTTCGGCCATGTAGTCGTGCGGCTCGATCTGGATGCTGTAAGGCTGGAAAGTGAGGCCCAGGCCCATCGGCTCGGCGGACTCCACCACGTCCCTGCTGAAGGCCTCCCAGTCGTGATCGGGCGCCGCAGCCAGGTGGGCGTTGTAGTTGCCCACCGCGCCATTCATCTTGGCCAGCAGCTTCACCCCGGCGATGCGCGCGCGTGCCGTCGCCAGGCGGGCCACCACGTTGGCGATCTCCTTGCCCACGGTGGTGGGCGAGGCGGTTTGACCATGGGTGCGCGAGAGCATGGGCACCTCGGCGAAGTTGTGTGCCATGGCGCGCAGCGTGGTGATCAGGCCATCGAGCCCCGGCAGCAGCACCTGCTCGCGCACGGCCTTGAGCTGCAGGGCGTGGCTGGTGTTGTTGATGTCCTCGCTGGTGCAGGCGAAGTGCACGAACTCAGCGGCGCTGCGCAATTCAGGGCGGGCCTCGAACTTGGACTTGATCCAGTACTCCACCGCTTTCACGTCGTGGTTGGTGGTCTTCTCGATCTCTTTGATGGCTTGCGCGTCGGCCTCGGAGAAGTTCTTCACCAGGCCCAGCAGGTAGCTGCGGGCGCCGGGGGACAAAGGCTTGAATTGGCCGAGGCCGGCGTCGGACAAAGCGATGAACCAGCACACTTCCACCTGGACCCGGCGGTGCATGAAGCCCATTTCACTCATCAAGGGGCGCAAGGCCGACAAGCGCGCAGCGTAGCGACCATCCAGGGGCGAAAGTGCGGCGATCGTGGAAAGCGTCATGGTCTGAGATTGTAGGTGGCCCCCACACTCCGGCTCTCGGCCATGCCTGCGCCCGCGGGGCCCAGGGTCTGCGCTGGTGAGCGCCTAGAATGGTCTCCTTCCCATGAATGTCCGGAGTCTTGCTTGTCCATGAAACTGATCGGTGCCCTTACCAGCCCCTATGTGCGCAAGGTGCGCATCGTCATGGCCGAGAAAAAGCTGGAATACCAGTTGGTGCTGGAAGATGTCTGGTCGGCAGACTCCACCATCAGCCAGTCCAATCCCCTCGGCAAGGTTCCCTGCCTGGTGATGGAGGGCGGTGAGGCCCTGTTCGACTCGCGCGTCATCGTTGAATACCTGGACACGCTCTCGCCGGTGGGCAAGCTCATTCCGGCGCTGGGCCGAGAGCGGGCCGAGGTCAAGACCTGGGAGGCGCTCGCTGACGGCGTGCTCGATGCCCTCATCCTGGCCCGGCTCGAGGCGACCTGGCCGCACCGCCGCGAGGGCGAGCGCAGCCAAGCCTGGATCGATCGCCAACTGGACAAGACTCACGCCAGCCTCCGGGCCATGAGCCAAGGCCTGGGCGACAAGCCGTTTTGCACCGGCAACCACATGACCCTGGCCGATATCGCGGTGGGCTGCACCTTGGGCTACATCGATTTCCGCTTCCCGCAGATCGACTGGCGCACGCCCCATCCGACCCTGGCTCGCCTGCACGAAAAGCTGATGGCGCGCCCCAGCTTCGTCGACACCCTGCCGGGCTGACCCGACGCCGTTGCCAACGGCTCTGCCCATGGCCCTTTCCGCTCCACCCCCAGCCCCGCAAGCGCCGGCCTTTCTCGACAAGATCGTCCCGCGCGCCGAGGCCGCTGCGCGGCTGGCGCGATTGCCGGGCCCGGTGGTCTTTACCAATGGCGTCTTCGACGTGCTGCACCGGGGCCATGTCACCTACCTGGCACAGGCCCGGGCCCTGGGCGGCTCACTGGTGGTGGGACTCAACACCGATGCGTCTGCGCGCCGCCTGGGCAAGGGGCCCGAGCGTCCCCTGAACCGCGAGGGGGATCGCGCCCACATGCTGGCCGCGTTGGCAAGTGTCGACCTGGTTACCTGGTTCGACGAGGACACGCCGGTTCAACTGCTTGGCGAGCTGCGCCCCGACCTGTACGTCAAGGGCGGCGACTACGACATGGCCACCCTGGCCGAAACCCGGCTGGTGCAAAGCTGGGGCGGGCAGGCGCTGGCCATTCCCTTCGTCGACGGCTATTCGACGACGGCGCTGGTCCAGCGCATCCGCGGCGCCTAAATCGGGTCCTAGCCCGTGCCCCGCAGGCGCTTGAACAGGCGCTTGAAAAGACCGAGCACATCGTCCACATAGGTGAACACCACCGGGATCACCAGCAGGCTCAGCACGGTGGAGGTGATCAGGCCGCCGATCACCGCGATTGCCATCGGCGAGCGAAAGCTCGGGTCGGCGGTTCCCCAGCCGATGGCAATCGGCAGCATGCCCGCGCCCATGGCGATGGTGGTCATGATGATGGGCCGCGCGCGTTTGTGGCAGGCGTCCATCAGCGCGTCAAAGCGTGAGAGGCCCTGCTCGCGGCGCGCGACGATGGCGTACTCCACCAGCAAAATGGAGTTCTTGGTCGCAATGCCCATGAGCATGATCAGGCCGATGAGGGACGGCATCGAGAAGGACTTCTGCGCCACCAGCAGGCCCACGAAGGCGCCACCCAGCGCCAGCGGCAGCGCCGCCAGGATGGTGACCGGATGCAGAAAGTCCTTGAAAAGCAGCACCAGCACGATGTAGATGCACAGCACGCCGGTGAGCATGGCCAGGCCGAAGCTGGCGAACAGCTCGCCCATTACCTCGGCGTCGCCCACTTCGACCACCTTCACGCCGGCAGGCAGCTGGCGGATGGCGGGCAGCTCCTGCACCCGCGCGGTGACCTCACCCAGCGGCAGGCCGGAGAGCTCGACCTCGAAGGTGATATTGCGTGAGCGGTCATAACGATCGATGAGGGCCGGGCCACCAGAAAGCTCCAGGGTGGTGACCTGCCCCAGCATCACCGGCCCACGGCTGCCCGGTACCGTGAGGCGTTCGAGCACCGACAGGTCGCGTCGGGCCTCGTCGTTCAGTTTGACCACGATAGGCACCTGGCGCTGCGCCAGGTTCAGCTTGGGCAGTTGCGCGTCGTAGTCGCCCAGGGTGGCGATGCGCAGTGTCTCGCCGATGGCGGCGCTGGTCACGCCCAGGTCGGCGGCGCGGGTGAAGTCGGGCCGGGCCACGATCTCGGGCCGGATCAGGCTCGCACTCGAGGCCACGCTCCCCAGGCCCGGGATGGTGCGCAGGTCGCGCTCCACCGCGCGAGCGGCGGTGGCCAGCGCCTGCGGGTCCTCGCCGGTGAGCACGAGGATGTATTTTTCGCCGGAGCCGCCCAAGCCCACCTTGCTGCGGATGCCGGGCACACCCTCGAGCGCCTGGCGGATGTTGTTCTCGATCGGCTGCTTGCGCGGGCGGCTGCCGCGCTCGGCCAGCTGAATGGTGAGCGTGGCCTTGCGCACCTCGGCGGCGCCGACCGAGGCGAAGGGGTCGCCGCCGGCGCTGCCGCCGCCGATGGTCGTGTAGACGCTCTGCACGTGCGGCACACCCATCAGACGCTGGCGTGCAACCTCGGCCACTTCCTTGGTTTGCGAGAGGGTCGAGCCTGGCGGGAGCTCCAGGTAGACCTGCGTCTGCGAGTTATCGTCCGGCGGGATGAAGCCGGTGGGCAAGAGCGGAATGAGCGCGATCGAGCCGATGAAGAACAGGAACGAGAACAGCACCGTGAGCACCCGGTGCTTCATGCACCAGCGCGCCGCCCCCAGGTAGGCGCGCATCCAGGCCGCGTCGCCCCCTGCATGCACCACCGGGCGCAGCAGGTATGCGGCCATCATTGGCGTGAGCACGCGGGCCACCAGCAGGGAGGCCGTCACCGCCAGTGCGGCGGTCCAACCGAACTGCTTGAAGAACTTACCGGCGATGCCGCTCATGAAGGCGGTGGGCAGAAAGACCGCGACCAGGGTGAAGGTGGTGGCGATCACCGCGAGGCCGATTTCGTCGGCCGCTTCCATCGCCGCCTGGTACGGGCTCTTGCCCATTCGAAGGTGGCGCACGATGTTCTCGACCTCGACGATGGCATCGTCGACCAGAATGCCAATCACCAGCGACAGCGCCAGCAGCGTCACGACGTTGATCGAAAAGCCCAGCAGGTACATGCCGATGAAGGCGGGGATGGCCGACATCGGCAGCGCCACCGCCGAGACGAAGGTGGCACGGGCGTCGCGCAGGAACAGCCAGACCACCAGTACCGCCAGGATCGCGCCTTCGTAGAGCAGCTTGAGCGAGCCGTCGTACTCCTCCTCCACCGGGGTGACGAAATCGAAGGCCTGGGTCAGGGTCAGGTCCGGGTGGGTGGTCTGCAGGGCCTCCAGTGCGCGGCGCACGCCCTGGCCCACCTGCACCTCGCTCTCGCCCCGGCTGCGTGCGACCTCAAAACCCACCACCGGCTTGCCGTCCAGCATGGCGGCGGCGCGCGGGGCGGCGACCGTGTCACGGATCGTGGCGACGTCCTGCAGCTCGATCCGGCGGCTGCCCGAAATGGGAATTTCGATCCGGCCGATCTCCTGCGCCGAGCGCACGGTGGCCAGGGTGCGCACCGGCTGCTCACCACCGCCGAGGTCGGTGCGCCCGCCGGCGCTCTCGAGCTGCATCTGGCGTAGAGCGCGCGAGACGTCGGCGGCGCTCACGCCCAGGGCCTGCAGGCGCTGCGGATCGAGCGCCACCTGCACGATGCGATTGACGCCGCCCACGCGGGTGACCGCGCCTACGCCCTTGACTGTCAGCAGCTTGCGCGAGATTTCGTTGTCGACGAACCAGGACAGGGCCTCGTCGTCCATGCTCGGCGAGGCGATGGTGTAGGCCAGTACGGGCTGGCCGGCGAGGTTGAGTTTGCTGATGACGGGGTCGCGCAGGTCCGCGGGCAGGTCGGCGCGGATGCCGGCGATGGCCGAGCGCACATCGTCGACCGCCTCCTGCACCGGCTTTTCGAGCCGGAACTCGGCCAGCAAAGTGGCGGTGCCGTCTTGGGCCTTGGTGGTGATGTGCTTGAGGCCCTGGATGGTGGCCAGGGCGTTCTCGATCTTGCGGGCAACGTCGGTTTCCATCTGCCCGGGCGAGGCGCCCGGCAGCACGGCGGTCACGCTGACCGTGGGCAGGTCGATGTCGGGGAAGTTCTGCACCTTCATCGCCTTGAAGCTGAGCAGGCCGGCGAAAGTCAGGAGCACGAACAGCATCACGGCCGCAATCGGGTTGCGGATGGACCAAGCGGAGACGTTCATCGCGAGGGGCTCCGGCGGGTCACTTGGCCGAGGCCGGGGCGGCAGCACGCGGCGCGCTCGCCGGTGTGCTGGCGCGTGCGGAGGCTGGGGCAGTGGCAGGGGCGACGGCGCTCGCGGGCACGGATGCCGCGGCCGCAGCCGCGGCCACCCGCACCAGGTCGCCGTCGGACAGGAAGCTGCCGCCCGAGGCCACGATGCGCGCGTTGGCATCGAGCCCGCCGGTCACCTCGACCCGGTCGCCGACCATGCGGCCGATCTGCACCTTGACCGAGGCGACCCGGTCGCCCTCACCCAGGCGCATCACGTAGCTGAAGCCGTCACGCACCACCAGCGCGGTCTGGGGCACCGTGAGCGCGTTGTTCGACCCCAGCTGGAACTCGCCTCGTGCGAACATGCCGGCCATGGCGCGCGCGGGCTGGCCCGGCGTCGCGACCGGTGTCACATCGACATAGACCAGGCCGTTGCGGGTCTGCGGGTCGACCGTGGGGCCGATGGTGCGCACCCGGCCGCGTAGCTGCGTGCCGGAGGCGGCAAGCACGGTGGCCTGGGTGCCCGGGCCGATGCGACCCAGCTCGGCGCTGGTGACCTCGGCCCGCCATTCCAGCCGCCCCTGACGAATCAGGCGAAACAGCTCGGTGCCACTGGCGATCACCGCGCCGACGGTGGCGCTGCGCGCGGAGATGATGCCGTCATCGGGCGCCAGCACCTGGGACTGCGACAGGCGAACCGCCTGTGAGTCGTAGTTGGCGCGCGCCGCCTGCACCCGGGCCTGGGCTGTTTTTTCAGCAGTGAGGTACTGGTTGATTTGGGAAGCCGACATCGCGCCCGAGGGCTGCAGGACCCGGGCCCGCTCGGCGTTGGCGGCCGCCTCCGCAGCGGCTGCTTCGGCCTCGGCCACCGAGGCCCTGGCCTGGGCCGCGGCCGCGTTCAGGGTGTCGGTGGCGAACACGGCCAGGACCTGCCCCTTCTTGACGGAATCACCCACGCTG
This sequence comes from Comamonadaceae bacterium, assembly GCA_947449025.1. Lineage (GTDB taxonomy): Bacteria > Pseudomonadota > Gammaproteobacteria > Burkholderiales > Burkholderiaceae_C > Ramlibacter. Next base: position 4,728 of record CANFQF010000101.1, on the reverse strand, counting down.
GCGCGCACTTCGACCAAGCGCTGCCCGCCGGCCTCGGAGCCGATGCTGGCCTCCTGCCAGGCCGCCAGGCTGCCGTTGGCGGCCAGCGCGATCGGCACGCTGCCGCGCTGAGGCGTGACCACGCTCACCGTGAGCGCAGGGCGCGGGGCGGAGGCGGCGGGCTTCTTGTCCTGCGCGGTGGCCACGAGGGCGGCAGTAGCGGCCAGGCCGGCGACGCCGAGCACCAGCAGGCGGCCGGCTTGGGTGCGTGAGAAGGCGTGGAAGAGGGGCACGGGTTTCATGGGCTGGAGATTCGGCATGAGGGATGGCGGGCAGGCGCGGCTCAAGGCTTGGACAGCCCAGGAGCGGAGGAGGCAGCGGGAGAGGCGGCAGCCGTGGTGTTGGAGGACTGCGCAGACGCCAGCTCCCAGCCACCGCCGGCGGCGCGGTACAGGGCAATCCAGCCCTCCTGAAGTTCACGCTGCAACTGCACCAAGGCGGTCTCAGCGGCCAGCAGGTTGCGTCGTGCGTCCTCGAGCTCGACCAGGCTGGCCAAGCCGTTGCGGTGACGGGTCTCGGTGGCCTCGAAGGAGGCGCGGTAGCCCTCGGCGGCGGCACTGGCGTCGCCGCTGCGGCCACGCGCGGCTTCCAGTGCGAGCAGGGACTGCTCCACCTCCTGCACCGCGCGTCGGGTCTGTGCCTGGTAGCGCGAGACGGCCTCGTCGTAGCGGGCTTGGGCCGCTTCCACGTTGGCCGCCCGCCGTCCGGCATCGAAGATGGGCAGGGTCAGGCTGAGAGGGCCCAGCGACCAGGTCTGGCCGGTGGTTTCGCGGCCGGCCATGCGCACACCGCCGGCAGCGACGGTACCGCCCAGGGTCAATCGGGGGTAACGGTCGGCCTGGGCCGCGCCAATGTCGGCGACGGCGGCTGCCACCGCGCGCTCGGCCTGGAACAGGTCCGGCCGCTGCGCCAGCACCTGGGCGGGGACGGCCGACACCGCGAACAGGGGCGCACTGGCCAGCGCGGTCATGGCTGCGACCGGGTCGGCCGGCACGGGTTCGGCCTGGCGCGCCAGGCGCGCGCGCAAGGCTTCGGGCGACTGCGCCGTCATGGCCGCCAGGGCCTGCTGCTGGCTGTCGCATTGCGCCTGTTGTTGCCGAAGACGGGCGGCCGCCTCGGCGGCGCTGGCGCGCGCCAGAGCAGCGGTGGCCGGCGCGGTAAAGCCGGCGGAGGCCGAGGCCTGGACCAGGCGCGCGGTCTCGTTGCGTGAGGTGGCGTCGCGTACCGCCAGCGCGCGCTGGCGCTCGCAGTTGCGCCAACCCAGGTAGGCCGAGGCGGTTTCGGCCGCCACGCTGACCCGGGCCTCGTGCCAGCTGGCGTCGGCCGCAGCCAGCCGGGCATCGGCCGCATCGCGGCCCGCGCGGCCGGCGCCGAAGAGGTCGATCTCCCAGCTCGCTTGCAGGCCGGCCTGGGCCACCGTGTTGGTGGGCAGCAGGAGGTTGGTGTTGCTGCGGGTGGCTGAGACGCTGCCGTCCACCCGCGCTTGGTTGGCTGCGCCGGCTGCCACCCGTGTGGCGCGGGCCTGGACCAGACGGCTGCGGGCGGCCGCCAGGCTGGGCGAGGCCTGCTGGGCGGCATCCACCAGCTCGGACAGCAGCGGGTCGTTCCACTGCTTCCACCAGGCAGATAACTGGCCGACCTGTCCGCCATGGGGCACGGGCGGCAGATCGGTCTGCCAGCGGGCGGGCGGGACCACCACCGACGGCGCAGTGGGGGGGGTGAGCGAGGCGCAGCCGACGAGGGTGGCAGACAGTGCGACGGAAAGTGCGGCGGAAACGGCGACTTTCCGCGCGACTGTCCGCGCGGAGGTTCGTGAGGTGATCACTGCGAGGGCGGCGGCGCCGTGGCGTCGAGGGTTCATGGGTTGGGGATTATTCGGTGGAATCAGGCAGACGTGGGCGCCGCACTGCCGGCCGGCACATCAAAGACTGCTCGCCACAGGGCCAGCACCGCCGCCTGGTCGGCCGCCAATTGGGTTTGTGGCACTTGAGTGGGGCGTTCGTTGAGGCGAGCCTCGTGCTGGGCGCGGCGCAGATTGCGATAGGCGTCTCCGGCGGCCTGGCCCAGGCCCGCGGGCAGCAGCCCGGCGGCCTCGGCGCGCTGCAGCAGGGCGATGTTGCCGACATTGGGCACCAGCTGCGGGTGGTGCCTGGCCTGGGCCAGTACCAGGTACTGCACCGCGAACTCGGCGTCGACCATGCCGCCGGGGCTGTGCTTGACGTCAAACAGGCCCTCCGGCACCGGCCGGGCCTGGGCGACCCGCTTGCGCATGCCGACGATCTCCTCGCGCAGCCCGGCCGCGTCGCGTTCGGCGGTGATCACTGCTTCGCGCACCGCGTCGAAGCGCGGCGCCAGTGCCGCCTCGCCCATCACGAAGCGGGCTCGGGTCATGGCCTGGTGTTCCCAGGTCCAGGCGGTGTTGCTGCCGCGGTTTTGCTGGTAGTCGGCGTAAGCGCCGATGCGGGTCACCAGCAAGCCCGAATTGCCATTGGGGCGCAGCGCGGTGTCGATCTCGTAGAGCTCGCCTTCGCCCGTCGTGGTGGTGAGCCAGTTGATTAGTTTGCGGGCGAAGTTGGCGTAGACCTCCGGCGCGCTCTCGTCCTCATCGTCGTAGACGAAGACGATGTCCAGATCACTGCCGTAGCCCAACTCCTTGCCGCCGAGCTTGCCGTAGCCGATGACTGCAAACCGGGGCTGCTCGCGGTGTCGATGGCGCAGGCGGGCCCAGCACCAGCGGGCCGTGACGCGCAGCACCGCATCGGCCAGGCCGCTGAGGTCGTCGGCCACCTGTTCCACCGTCAGGCGGCCTTCGGTGTCACGGGCCAGGGTGCGGAACAGCTCGCCGTGGTGGGCGCGGCGCAGCAGGTCCAGCAGGGCCTCCTCGTCGTCTTCGCCGGTGCGGGCCAGCGATGCGCGGCGCAACTCGAGTTCTTGCTCGAAGGTTTCGGCGTCGAAGCGCTCCTCCAGCAGCCGGTCGCCGGCGAGCTCGTCGATGACGCCGGGGTGCTTGAGCAGGTAGCGGGACGGCCAGCGGGCCGCGCCCAGCACCCGCAGCAAGCGCTCGTGTACCGCGGGCCGCTCCACCAGCAGCGCGAGGTAGCTCTCGCGCCGCAGCAGCGGCTCGATCCAGTCGGCCATGCGAAGCGCCGCCTCCTCGGTCACCCGCCCCTCCAGCAGCCACTGGGCGGTGCGTGCGACGAGCCGGCCCAGACGAATCCGAGCGTCGTCCCGCAGGGCCAGCACCTTCGGATGATCTCGCCACGCCGCCACCCTCTGGGCCAGCTGCGCCGGCAGGTGCAGGGCGATGGCATCGAAGTCGGCGCTGCCGCCCACGCCAAAGTCGGCCTCGCTGCCGGGCGCGACCTGGCAGCCCTTGCAGTCGTCCGAAGGGCCCAGCAAGGTGTCGAACTCCTGGGCCACCAGTTCGCGCTCCGCGTCCAGGGCGGCGAGGAAGTCTGGGCAATGGGCGTAGCCCATGGTGCGGGCGATCCAGGCCAGGTCGCAGCCGGCGGCGACGCCTGCAGACGCCCCGGAAGCATCGCCGGCGGCATCCGCGATGTCGGCGCCTCGGGCACAGGCGTTGTCGCTGCAGTCCATGGGCAGTACATGGGTCTGCTGGTCGTCCAGGTACTGGATGCGGTGCTCAACCCGGCGCAGGAAGATATAGGCCTGCGACAAGGCCTCGGCCGTTTCCACGGGCATGAGCCCTGCGGCCGCCACGCGGGTCAGGGCGTCGAGCGTGGGACGGGTCCGCAGCTCGGGGAACTGACCGCCGCGCACCACCTGCAGCAGCTGCACGATGAACTCGATCTCACGGATGCCCCCGCGCGAGAGCTTGACGTCGTTGGCCCGCTGCGGCCGGCCCGCGCTGCGCCGGCCGGCATGCTCACGGATCTGCCGGTGCAGGATGCGCAAGGACTCGAACACACCGTAGTCCAGGTAGCGGCGGAAGACAAAGGGCAGCACCACTGCGCGAAGCGCCCGCGCACTGCCGTCGGCCACGGCCGAACGCGGCGCGACCACCCGGCTCTTGAGCCAGGCGAAACGCTCCCATTCCCGGCCCTGCGCCTGCAGGTAGTCCTCCAGTGCGCCCAGGGGCACCGCGGGCGGTCCGGAGTTGCCATGCGGCCGCAGTGCCAGGTCGATGCGAAAAACGAATCCGTGCTCGGTGACATCGGCCACCAAGGCGTGGATCCGGGTGACGCAACGGGCGAAGTACTCATGGTTCGAGATGCTGCCGCGCCCAGCTGCATCCCCCGCGGTTTCGCCGTCTTCCTCGTACAGGTAGATCAGGTCGACATCGCTCGAGACATTGAGCTCACGCGCGCCCAGCTTGCCCATGCCCACCACCCAGAAGCGGGCGCGGCCGCCGGCCGTACCCACCGGCATGCCGTGGACGGCGTCAAGCTGCTCGAAAGCCTCTTCGCAGGCGCGGTCGAGGGCGAATTCGGCCAGGGAGGTGACGGTGTGGGTGACATCGGCCAGCGGGGCGTTGTCCTCGCAGTCGAGGGTGGCGAGGCGCTCCATCACCAGCTGGCGCAGCACGCGCAGGGCGGCGCAGGTGTCGTGGCCGCGCCCGCGCAGCGCCTGGTAGGTGGCCTCCATCACAGCGCGTGATGGCACGCCGGCTGGCAGGAGACCGAGCTCCTGGTCATAGCGTCGCCGCAGGCGCTGGACAAAGCGCGAGCG
>CANFQF010000100.1 GCA_947449025.1 Comamonadaceae bacterium | reverse complement strand
TCCCCAGTGCGTGCCACGAGGAACACCCATGCGCACCCAGGACCTAGCAACCAGCCCCTAGAATTTCTCAAGACCGGAGGTTTCCCGCATGACCGCTTCTTCCCCCACCCTGCCTGCCATCGCCCCCGAGCGCCTGCCCGCCCTCCTGCGCAGCATGCCCAAGGCGGAGCTGCATATGCACATTGAGGGCTCACTCGAGCCCGAGCTTATTTTTCAAATCGCCCGCCGCAACGGCGTGGCCTTGCCCTACGCCAGCGTGGAAGACTTGCGCCGCGCGTATGCCTTCACCAACCTCCAGAGCTTTCTGGACATCTATTACGCCGGCGCCAGCGTGTTGCTGAAGGAACAAGACTTCTACGACATGGCCTGGGCTTACCTCGAGTGCGCCCAGGCCGACAACGTCATTCACACCGAGATCTTCTTCGACCCGCAGACCCACACCGCCCGCGGCGTGCCGATGAAGACGGTGATCGATGGCTTGCACCGCGCCTGCCAGGACGCGCTGCCCAAGCTGGGCGTGAGCGCCAGTTTGATCCTGTGCTTCTTGCGCCACCTGAGCGAAGAGGAAGCCTTCCAGACCTTGGAGGAGGCTCTGCCCTTCATGGGCCGCTTCATCGGGGTGGGACTCGATTCCAGCGAGGTCGGCCACCCGCCGGAAAATTTTGCCCGCGTCTTCGCCCGCTGCCGCGAGCTGGGCCTGCGCCTGGTGGCCCATGCTGGCGAGGAGGGGCCGCCAGCCTATATCTGGTCGGCCCTAGATGTGCTGCGGGTCGAGCGCATCGACCACGGGGTACAGTCGATGCGGGACCCTGAGCTCGTCAAGCGCCTGGCCCGCGACCGCATGCCCCTCACGGTGTGCCCGCTGTCCAACCAGAAGCTGTGCGTGTTTCCGAACCTGACCGACCACAACCTGGGGCGCCTGCTGGACGCCGGCGTCATGGCCACCGTCAACTCCGACGATCCAGCCTACTTCGGTGGCTACATGAACCAGAACTTCACCGAAACCTTTGCGGCGCTGGGGCTGGGTGCGCCTGCGGCCTACCGGCTGGCGCGCAACAGCTTCGAGGCGAGCTTCGCCAGCGCCGAGGCCAAAGCCGGCTGGTTTGCGCGGCTGGACGAAACCTTCGCCCGCTTCGCCTGAGGTCGCAAGCCCCGCCCTTACAATTCGCCCCGCGCCGCTGTGCCCCGCAGCGGCGCTTTTCTTTGTCCTGGGGCCATGTAGAGGAACACCATGTACAAAAACCTCGCAGCCGCCGCATTGGCGGTCGCCAGCGTTGTCTTTCCCGCCACCGCGCTGCACGCGCAGATCCCCGCCAAGTCACCAGCCAAGTCACCAGACACTGCGGCCTCTGCGCCTCTCAAAGTCGGCTTTGTCTACGTCACGCCGATCACGCCTGCAGGCTGGGTCCGCCAGCACGAGGAGGGCCGCCAGGCCCTGCAAAAGGCGTTGGGCCCGAAGGTGCAAACGCAGTTCGTGGAGAACGTGGCCGAAGGCCCGGATGCCGAGCGCGTGATCCGCGACCTGGCGCGCCAGGGCTACGGCCTCATCTTCACCCCCAGCTTCGGCTACATGGAGCCCACCATGGCGGTGGCGCGCGAATTTCCGGACGTGAAGTTCGAGTCCATCACCGGCTACAAAACTGCCGCCAACGTGGCCGTCGCCAACGCCCGTTACTACGAGGGCCGCTACCTGGCCGGCCTCGCCGCTGGCCGTATGAGCAAGACGGGCGTGGCCGGCTACGTGGCGGGCTTTCCCATCCCCGAAGTGGTCCAGGGCATCAACGCCTTCACCCTGGGCATGCGCGCAGCCAATCCCCAGGCGCAAGTGCGGGTGGTCTGGATCAACGAATGGTTCGACCCGCCCAAGGAGCGCGAGGCGGCCATGAGCCTCTTTGACCAGCAAGCCGACGTGGTGGCCTTCCACACCGCCTCCACCGCGGTCATGGCCGCGGCCCAGGAGAAGGGCCGCATGGCGGTGGCCTATCACTCCGACATGCGCAAGATCGGGCCGGACGCGCAAATCGTCGCCGTCACCCACCACTGGGGCGGCTATTACACCCGTCGCGCCCGCGAGGTGCTGGAGGGCCGCTGGACCTCGGGCAAGGTCTGGGGCGGGGTCAAGGAGGGTATGGTCCGCGTCGAGGGCTTTGGCCCCAAGGTGCCCAAGGCGGTGCAAACCGAGGTGCTGGCGCGGCAAAAGGACATTGCCGACGGCCGCCTCAAGCCCTTTGCCGGCCCACTCACCGACAACGAGGGCCGGGCCCGGTTGCCGGCCGGCCAGGTGCTTTCCGACGAGCAGATTCTGGGAATGGACTGGCTGGTCGCCGGCGTGGTGGGCAAGGCTTCAAAATGAGGGCATGAGAGCCTACCGCGCCGCCCTGCTTCGATTTGACGACGAAGGACGCCCCGTCTACGACGCGGACGGCCTGCTGGTCGTCGGGCCGGAGGGGACGGCCGGCGAGGCTGGATCGGGTGGTGCGAATGGGGCAAGCGGTGCTGGCCGGATCCGCGTGGTGCGGGCCGCGGGGCCTTGGTCCGCGCTGAAGGACCGATTTCCCGGCGTGACGGTGGAGCACCTCCCCGGTCGGCTGATCGCCCCGGGCTTCATCGACCTGCATGTGCACTACCCGCAGACCGATGTGATCGGCTCCCCGGCCGAGGGTCTGCTGCCCTGGCTGGAGCACTACACCTTCCCGCACGAGTCGCGCTTTTCCGATGCCGACTACGCGGGCCAGGTGGCGAGCTTTTTTCTCGATGAACTCCAGCGCCATGGCGTGACCACGGCGCTCACCTTTGCCACCTCGCATCCGGCCTCGGTCGACGCTCTCCTGGGCCTGGCGCAAGCCCGTGGCCTGCGTCTGATCGCCGGCAAGGTGCTGCAAGACCGGCACAGCCCCGACGGCGTGCGCGATGAGACCGAGCAGTCCCTGATCGACACCGAGGCCCTGATTCAGCGCTGGCACGGCCAGGGTCGCCTGGGCTATGCCATCACCCCGCGTTTCGCGCCCAGTTGCTCCGACGCGCAGATGCAGGGCGCCGCCGAGTTGGCTGCGCGGTATCCCGAGGTCTGGATCCAGTCGCATGTGGCCGAGAACCGCGACGAGATCCAATGGGTGCGCGAGCTGTATCCGGACGCGCGCAGCTACCTGGCGGTCTATGAGCAGTTTGGTTTGCTGCGCGAGCGGGCCATCTATGCGCACTGCATCCACTTCGACGACGCCGACCGCGCGCTGATGCAGGCCACCGGCGCCGCGGCCGCGGTCAGTCCGACCAGCAACCTCTTTCTGGGCAGCGGTTTCTTCGACTACGCCGCCGCCGACCGACAGGGCATGCGCTACGGCCTGGCCAGCGACGTAGGCGGCGGCACCAGCTTCTCTCCCTTTCACACCATGCTCGCGGCCTACTACGTGGGCCGTGAGGGCCACACCAAGGCCGGCCTGTCGCTGGCGCCCTCCCACCTGTGGTGGCAGCACACCGCCGGTGCCGCCCAGGCTTTGGGCCTTTCCGGCGTGGTGGGCAACCTGCAGCCCGGTTGCGAGGCCGACTTCGTGGTGCTCAATCCCCAGGCCACGCCCCTGCTGGCGCGCCGCAGCGCGCAGGCGGCCAACCTGGAAGAACTGCTTTTTTCGCTCATCGTCCTAGGCGATGACCGCGCGGTGCAGGCCGTGCACCTGGCTCAGCCCGCCTAAAATCTTTCTAGGAGCCCTCTCACATGACCATCAAAAGCGACAAGTGGATCCGCCGCATGGCGGAGCAGCACGGCCTGATCGACCCCTTCGAACCCCAGCAGGTTCGCGAAGTCGATGGCCGGCGCGTCATCAGCTACGGCACATCCAGCTACGGCTACGACATCCGCTGCGCACCCGAGTTCAAGGTGTTCACCAACATCCACAGCACGGTGGTCGACCCCAAGGACTTCGATGAAAAAAGCTTCGTCGACTTCCATGGTGATTCCTGCATCATCCCGCCCAACAGCTTCGCCCTGGCGCGCACCGTCGAGTACTTCCGCATCCCGCGCAATGTGCTGACCATTTGCCTGGGCAAGAGCACCTATGCCCGCTGCGGCATCATCGTCAACGTGACCCCCTTCGAGCCGGAGTGGGAGGGCTATGTGACGCTGGAGTTCTCCAACACCACCCCGCTGCCCGCCCGCATCTACGCCGGCGAGGGCTGCGCCCAGGTGCTGTTCTTCGAGAGCGACGAAACCTGCGAAGTGAGCTACAAAGACCGCGGCGGCAAGTACCAGGGCCAGCGCGGCGTCACGCTGCCCAAGGCCTGAGCCGCTTCGATTGGCTTGCGGCGCACACCATGAGCCGTACCGCCCAAATACGGCTCATGGCATGAGCCGTATGGCCTAAGAATACGGCTCATGGCGCCGCACTAGGCTGGCCCCGAGACCGTCCGGATCCCGCCTCGCGGCACTTGTCCGCCCGCACCGCCGACGGCGTCCTACGCGGCCCCGGGCCTGGCGGCATCAGCATGCTGCCGATGAAGGTCGCGCCCTGGTTCTGGATCCTCGCGGCGCTCATCGCCTGCGCAGAGCTACTGGCCTTTATTTCGCTGTGCCAGGCCCAAATGGATGGCGCAGAGGCCCGGCGGGAGGCGACGCAGGTGCAGGACGCGGTGTTCGGCAACTGCCTCGACCAGTTCGACGCCTTCAGCATTGGCCGTTGTCGCCTGCGCTTCGCGCCCCGGCCTTGATCAGCCCTCTGCACCCTCAATCAAAAAGCGCACTCGCCGCTGGCCCTGCCACTCGTCGGCATCGAGCCGGAAGGCCAGACGGGCGCGGGCTGGCAGCGGTTCGGTGTGGCCGAACCAGATGCCGTCCACCGGCTGGCCCTGGTGCTTGAGTTTGAGCGCCAGATGCTTCTCGCCCACCAGGCGTTGTGACAGCACCTCCAGCTCCTCGCAAAACACCGGCGGCGCGAAGCCCTGGCCCCAGACCTGCTGGGAGAGCGCGTCCACCAGGTCGATGCGGCGGTACTCGGTCGCCAGCGGCCCGTCGGTCTCCAGCCGGCGCAGCAGTGTGGCCGGCTCCAGCCACTCGCCAGCAACCTGCCGGAGGGCTTCCTCGAAGGTGTCCAGGTGCTCCTCGGCGATGGTGCAGCCCGCGGCCATGGCATGGCCGCCGAAGCGAAGCAACACCCCCGGGTGGCGTTTGGCCACCAGGTCGAGTGCATCGCGCAAATGAAAGCCCGGGATCGAGCGGCCCGACCCTTTGAGCTCGTGCTCCTTGCCCGCGGCCTGGCTGGCAGCGAAGACGAAGGCCGGCCGGTGAAAGCGGTCCTTGATGCGCGAGGCCACGATGCCCACCACCCCTTCGTGGAAGTCGGGGTCGAACACGCAAACGGCCGGCGGTGGCTCCTCGCCGTCCTCAAAGAGGGATTGGGCGATTTCCATCGCCTGATCGCGCATGTCGCCCTCGATATCGCGGCGCTCCCGGTTGATGCCGTCGAGGGTGCGGGCCAGTTCATCGGCACGGCCCGCATCGTCGGTGAGCAGGCACTCGATGCCCAGGGTCATGTCGGCCAGGCGACCCGCGGCGTTGATGCGTGGCCCCAGCGCGAAACCGAAGTCGCCGCTGCTGGCGATCTCGGGCTTGCGGCCGGCGGCACGAAAAAGCGCAGCCAGGCCAGCGGGCAGGCTGCCGGCGCGGATGCGGCGCAGGCCCTGGGCCACCAGGCGGCGGTTGTTGGCGTCCAGGCGCACCACGTCGGCGACGGTGCCCAGCGCCACCAAAGGCAGGAGCGCATCGAGCCTCGGTTGCTGGGCCGCGTCGAAAGCCCCACGGGTGCGCAACTCCGCGCGCAGCGCCAGCAGCACATAGAACATCACGCCCACACCCGCCACCGACTTGCTTGGGAACTCGCAGCCGGGTTGGTTGGGGTTCACGATCACCGCCGCGTCGGGCAGCTGCGCGCCTGGCAGGTGGTGGTCGGTCACCAGCACCTGCAGGCCCAGGGCGTTGGCGGTGGCCACGCCTTCGACGCTGGCGATGCCGTTGTCCACCGTGATCATCAGGTCCGCGCCCCGCGCCTTCACGCGCTGGGCGATGGGCGGGGTGAGGCCGTAGCCGTCTACCACCCGGTCGGGCACCAGGTACTCCACATGCGTCGCGCCCAGCATGCGCAGGCCGCGCACCGCCACCGCGCAGGCGGTGGCGCCGTCACAGTCGTAGTCGGCCACGATGCACAGACGCCGCTGGGCGGCGATGGCGTCGGCCAGCAGCCGGGCGGCGTCCTGCGCGCCCTTCATCTGCTCGGGGGGAATCAGCCGGGCCAGGCCCTCGTCAAGGTCGCCCTTGTCCTGCACGCCGCGAGCGGCGAAGAGGCGCGCCAGCAGCGGGTGAATGCCGGCCTGCTCCAAGGCCCAGGCGGCGCGCGGCGGAACGTCGCGGGTGATGAGTTTCATAAGGTGTCCAAAACTTGGGCCGGGCGGGGGCTGCGCCAGGGAGCGCTGGCCCGGGCCAGCCAATAGGGGATCGCGCCCGAGATAGCGCCTGAGATCGCGCGTGAGATCGCGCGTGAGATCGCGCCGGGGAGGCCTTGTCCGCCGCCCGAACGAGGCCCGAAGGCGGCGGCGGACTGCTCGCCCGCCAAGGTCAGGTAGACCGCACGGCCCGCCTCGAGCGCCTGCAGCAAGGGCGGTAGGGCCTCGTCGTCGAGCTGCTGCCAGGCCAGGCCCCAGGCAGCGGCGTCGCCCTGCATCGTGGGCCCTCGCAGGCGCTCGTCGAGGTGGACCTCGGCTCTGACCTTGGCTAAACCCGATGCCGTGCCCGACGCCGTCCATCCCACCGGCAGCGCGCCTGCGCCGTCGACCCAGAAGGAGTTCACCGGCAGCAGGCCGCGCTGTTCGCGGGCTTCGTTCACCGGGTGGGTGTAGAGCAGCATCTGCATCTCTTGTTGCAGGCGCCGGATCGGCCGCGCCGCAGCGGTGCGGGGCAGCCAGTCGTCAACCCGGCGGCCAATCACCCGATCGAGGCTGGCGCAGGGCAGGCCCTGCAGCAGGTCGCCACGGGCGGTCCAGCACAGGGCGGACTCCCACTGCACGGCCAGAGCGTCCTCGATGAAGTAGGGCTGCATCGCGGCCAGCAGGGTTTGCGACTCCTCGTCGGAGAGTTGCAGGGCCTCCGGGTCGCGCAGGGCGATGTGGTCGCTTCCCACCGCCCAGTGGCAGGGCGTGAGACGGGCGAATGCTGGACCGTCCGGGGCTGCCCCGTCAGAGCTTGCACCGTCTGCGAGCCACCCCGCGCTCGCCTGCCGCCAGGCGGCCCAGGGCAGGTGTCCGTCCTCGCCGGGCAGACCCAGGGCGCGGGCCAGCGCGCGCTCATGGGGCAAGCTCAGGGTGCGCTCGGGCTCGGGCTCGGGCTCGGCCGGCGCAGCCTCGTCGGGCAGCCGTTCCAAGCGGGACAGCAGCCGGGACAGGTGGGGCAGGCGCAGGCCGGCCAGGGTCTGGCGGCGGGCGTCGTCCGTGGTGCCGGCGTGGGACACGATCAGGTGCAGGGTGGTGTCCGTCATGGTCCCTATTGTCCCGGATGCCACAATCCCCCCATCGCGATCCCGAGGCCCTCCGGAGCGCTCTTCGATCCAGCCAACCTGTACCACCCGCGGCATGCAAGTCCCCTACGAACTGCTTCTGGGCTGGCGCTACACCCGCGCCGGCCGCGCCGCGCGACGCAACGGCTTTATTTCCTTTATTTCCGGTGTCTCCATGCTGGGCATCGCCCTGGGCGTGGCCGCGCTCATCATCGTGCTCTCGGTGATGAACGGGTTCCAGAAGGAGGTGCGCGATCGCATGCTGGGCGTCGTCTCCCACATCGAGATCTACGGCCCGGGCGGTCAGCCCCTGGCTGACCTCACGCAAACCCTCGCCCAGGCCCGTCGCCACCCGCAGGTGCAGGCGGCGGCGCCCTTCGTTGCCACCCAGGCGCTGCTGGCGCGTGGCGAGGACATGCGCGGCACCCTGGTGCGCGGCATCGACCCGACGCTCGAGCCCGAGATCACCGAACTGGCCCGCAAGCTGAAGGACGGACCCTTCGCCCGTCTGGTGCCCGGCGAATTCGGCCTGGTGGTGGGTGCCGAACTGGCGCGCCAGTTGGGCCTGCGCGAGGGCGACGCGGTCACCGTCATCGCGCCCGGCGGCCAGGTGACGCCGGCCGGCGTGGTGCCGCGCCTCAAGCAGATGAAAGTGGTGGGCGTGTTTGACGCCGGCCACTACGAGTTCGACAGCGGCCTGGTGATGATGCACATCGAAGATGCCCAACGTCTGTTCCGCCTCGAAGGCCCGACGGGTGTGCGCCTGCGCCTGGCCGACCTGCACCGCGCGCCTGAGGTCGGGGCCCAGTTGGCGGCCACGTTGGGCGATGCGGTGGTGGTACGCGACTGGACAAAGCAAAACCGCACCTGGTTTGCCGCGGTGCAGCTTGAAAAGCGGATGATGTTCATCATCCTCACCCTGATCGTCGCGGTGGCCGCATTCAATCTGGTGAGCACCCTGGTGATGACGGTGACCGACAAGCGCGCCGACATCGCCATCTTGCGCACCCTGGGCGCAAGCCCGGCCAGCATCATGGGCGTGTTCGTGGTGCAAGGCGCCATGGTGGGCGTCATCGGCACCCTGTCTGGTCTGCTGCTGGGGCTGGGGGTTGCCTTCAACATTGGTGTCATCGTGCCGGCCATTGAGCGGCTGCTGGGGGCGAGCTTTCTGCCGCGGGACATCTACCTGATCAGCGCCATGCCCAGTGACCCGCAGTCCGCCGACATCGTGCCGATCGCACTCATCTCCCTGGTGCTGGCCTTCTTGGCCACGCTTTACCCGAGCTGGCGTGCCAGCCGTGTCAACCCGGCGGAGGCGCTGCGCTATGAGTGAGCCAGCCTTGCCAGATGTGGTGCTGCAGGCCCGGGGCCTGTCCAAGCGCTTTGCCGAGGGCGGGCTTGATGTCGAGGTGCTGCAAGGCATCGACCTGCAGGTGCGCGCCGGCGAAACGGTGGCCATCGTCGGTGCCTCAGGCTCGGGCAAGAGCACCTTGCTGCACATGTTGGGCGGCTTGGATGCGCCGACCCGGGGTGAGGTGCACCTGATGGGCCAGCCGCTGGCCCGCCTGGGCGCGGCCGAGCAAGGCCGCCTGCGCAATGCCCACCTGGGCTTCGTTTACCAGTTTCACCATCTCTTGCCCGAGTTCAGTGCCCTCGACAACGTGGCTATGCCCCTGCGCATTCGCCGCATGCCGCAGGCTGAGGCGCAGGCCCGCGCCCGCGAGGTCTTGGTCTCGGTGGGTCTGGGGGGCCGTGAGCGGCACCGGCCGTCTGAGCTATCGGGCGGCGAGCGTCAGCGGGTGGCCATTGCGCGCGCCCTGGTCACCCAGCCGGCCTGCGTGCTGGCCGACGAGCCCACGGGCAACCTGGACCGCGGCACGGCCGAACAGGTGTTCGAGCGGATGATGCAGCTGGCCCGCGAGGCGGGCACCGCCTTCGTGGTGGTGACGCATGACGAACAATTGGCAGCACGCTGTGGGCGGGTCCTTCGGCTCGAGCGCGGCCAGCTGGTAAGCGCCGCGGGCAACCCCTAAGTCGCATTTGCGAGCAGACTCGCTCGCATGCCCCAATCCCCGCAGGAGCCTGAGCGTCGGCATGGTGACCCTCGCCGCGCCAGGCGCCTGGCCCGCCTTCGCGGCGCCCACGTCGAAGGCCGCTTCGCCCCCGGCGTGTCCTGGCTGCAGCGTCTGAGGCAGGCAGTGCGCAGCCTGGGGCCCGGCCTCATCACGGGCGCCGCGGATGATGACCCCAGCGGCATCGCCACCTACTCGCAGGCGGGTGCGCGCTTTGGTCTGTCTATCCTCTGGACCGTGGTGCTCACCCTGCCGCTCATGGCCGCCATCCAGATGGTGAGCGCGCGCATTGGCTATGTCACCGGCCGAGGGCTGGCGGCTAACATCAAGCGGGCGTTCCCGCAGCCTGTGCTGCTGGCCGTAGTGGGCCTGCTGGTGGTGGCCAATACCCTCAACATTGCCGCGGATCTTGCTGCCATGGGGGCCGCCATGACCTTGGTGGCGGGTGGCTCGGCGCACCTCTACGCCGTGGCTTTTGCCTTGGGCAGTGTGCTGATGCAGGTCTTCATTCCCTACCAGCGCTACGTGGCCATCCTCAAATGGCTCACCCTGTCCCTGCTGGCCTATGTGGCGGTGGCCTTCATGGTGCGCCTGGACTGGGCCGAGGTGCTGGCGCGAACCGTGGCGCCGCAGCTCAAGTTGGACGCCGACCTGCTGCTGATGGTGGTGGCGGTGCTGGGCACCACCATCAGCCCCTATCTGTTCTTCTGGCAGGCCGCGCAGGAAGTGGAAGACCGCCAGCCGGCACCGCCGCGTTCGCACGCTGAGGTGCGCCGCCATCTGCGCGCCATCCGTTGGGACACGGTGGTGGGCATGGGCTTTTCGAACACGGTGGCCTATTTCATCATCCTGGCCACCGCGGTCACCCTGCATGCGGCGGGTCTGACCGACATCCAGACTTCAGCGCAGGCGGCGCAGGCGCTGCGGCCGGTCGCCGGTGAGTGGGCCTTTGCCCTGTTCGCGCTGGGCATCGTCACCACTGGCCTGCTGGCGGTGCCGGTGCTGGCGGGCTCGGCCGCCTATGCAGTGGCCGAGGTCGCTGGCTGGGAGGGCAGCCTGGCCCTGCGCCTCGAGCGCGGGCAGGGACGGCCGTTTTACGCTGTGATCGCCGCCGCCACGCTGGGCGGCCTGGTGCTGTGCTTTGCCCCTATGGACCCGGTGCGCGAGCTGTTTTGGGTGGCCGTGCTCAACGGGGTGATTTCGGTGCCCATCATGGCGGTCATGATGGGCGTGGCCAGCCGCCGCGCGGTCATGGGCGAGCATGTGATCGGCCCTGGGCTGCGCTGGCTGGGCTGGTTGGCCACCGGGCTGATGGGGTTGGCGGTGCTAGCGCTCGGGGTGTCTTTCTTCAGCTAGCGCCGGGACCTACTTGCCGCTGCCGCCAGCGCCTTTGGCCTCGGAATCACCCGAGGGCCGCCCTCTCGCCGAGGCCGGGCTCGGCGCAGCGTCCACCAGCGACCCACGAGCCCCTGCGACCGGGGGCTTGTAGGCTTCCAGCGTCTGGCGCATGAAGGCACGCACCCGCTCTTCCGGCGCGAGCACTGAGCTGCTGCCCGCCCCGGACTTGCCCTGGCCAGACGACTTGTCCTTTTTGAAAAGCCGCATCAGATCAAGATGTTCCGCAGGTGTGAGGTCTTGGCAAGCAAGAAGGCACATCTGCTCAAGTACGGGCCAAGCCTTGGGGCCGCTGACTGGCGGTTCTGCGTCAATCAAGGACTTGCGTGCGCCTTGCAAGCCGTGGATGCCGACGCAGACGTGGTGGAGTACAAGGGCGTGCAGCGCCTGTTGGTGGGGCGTCTGTTCCGAGATGATGTATCCCCACCTCCCGATGACACCATGCAGTTGGGCGGTCGGCGGCAAGCGGCACAGGGCGTGCAGGCGCATGTCCAGCGAGGTTTGCGCTGCCCGAAAGTTGCGGGCGCCCGCCATCTTGGGCTCGACCTCCTGGAGAGTGGCCGCGAGTGCCTCAAACTTGGCAGCTGTGTTCTTTCCGAAGTGCCGCTCGGCGACAAGCTCCAGAAACAGGGCCTGCCGGTGGCGGGTGTAGGGGGTGATTGTTCTTTCGTCCTGAGGCTCGTCGACCCAGCTGGAAAACCGCTTCCAATGCGCCTCCAATTCACGTTGAGAACACGCGTCCAGTATTCGAGTCAGCTCGGGGCGCAGCTCTTGGGCCCGGGCCTTTGCGCTGGCTTCGGTTTCGGGGGGCCGTACAGGTCGGGATGCACCCGCCGCCGTGCCCATGGCCTTGTCCGTCTCGGTGACGCTTTCCCTATCCGCTCCCGTGTCCGTTTCGGCGCCCGCCTCGGGGCTGAGCAACCGGGTTAGAGCCGACTCGCGGTTTGACTCAATTGTGAGCGGGTCCGGCCGGTGGCCGACCGCTGCGCCCCGCTCGCTGCCCTGGCCCAGGCTACTCGCCATGGCGCTGAAATACGCGCTGAACGAGGCGCGGCCACGCTCCATGAGCGACTGTGAGGTGGGTGTGCGTGCCGGCCTAGAAGCAGGTGTCGATGCCGGCGTGGACCCTGATGCGGACGCTGATGCAGAGCTTAGCTCGTACGCCAGCGTCGCCGCCCTTGCCGGTGGGGAGGGCTGAATGTCGTTGTAGGGCGAGGGAAGTGCGATGGCGGAGGAGGGAACACTGGCGCGCGAGGCCAGTGCGGAGGTGGGCTGCGCCAAACGCGACGCTGGCGCCGCTGGCGTCGCGAAGGCGGCCGGGCGTGCCGCACTTGCGGGGGTGCCCGGTGTGGCCGGTGTGGGTGCGGGGGCTGCGGCCGCAGCGGCGCGCGAGGTTTGCGGGGTCCCAGTGAGTGGGCCGGTGGGGCGGTGCATGGCGTTTTCCTGTGCCGAAGTGGATGATCCGGCGAGACTAGGAGC
>CANFQF010000099.1 GCA_947449025.1 Comamonadaceae bacterium | reverse complement strand
TCCGGCCCGCCAGCCATTGGCGGCGCCGCCGATCAATCAGTTGCGCGAACAGAAGCTGGCTGGCCCGGATGTGGCGTCCTTGCTCAAGCCTGCCGCCCGTCCCCAGCCCCGCCCCTCCGAGCACTGGGTGCCAGCGCGGCCCGGACTTGCCGCGCGGGTTCGCGCCTCTCTCTACCCTCTCGCTGCGGGATGGCGCGAGCGGCAGGCGGATTCGATGCGCAGCTACCTTCGGCTGGCCAGCCAGCGCCGCAGCCCGGGCGTGGACGCCCTGTTTGCCGAGCAGCGCGCCCTCTGGCAGGCCCACTCCGCGGACCAGCTCCGCTCGCTCATGGATCCCTACCGTCGTTTGTTGGCCAACCATGGCTTGGGCTTGCCCGCAGCGGCGTCCAGGGCGCCCTCGCTCACAGGCTCACCCCAAGGCGCCCGGCGCATGGATGCCAAGACGCTCGAGCGCTTGCTGGGCTTTTTCACCGAGGAACAGCATGCGGTGGAGTGCCTGGCCAGCGAGCTGGCCAAGACCGAACTGGCATCTACCGCAAGCCGTTGGGCCTTGGCCCTGGATGAGATGCGTGTTTGGGTGAAGGCCGAATACGTCGAATGCGTGTCGCAGTCACCGGGTGGCCCCTCGCCCCTTGCGGCCCCTGCGCAGAGCGCTGCTCACTCGCTGGGCGCGACGGATCGGCCTGGCGCCACGCCATCGCTGTTGGCGCACACTGTCTCGGCGCCCATGATCTTGCCAACCGTTCTTCAAGCTGCCGGCCCGGGCGCACGGACCTCAGACGCTGCCCTCGTCACGAGCCGCCACCTCCAGGTGAGCGGTGTCCGACCAGCCGACGACCGTCAGACCCTCGGGTGACCACAGCAGCCGATTGATCGCCGCGTTGGGCAGCTGCCAGGTGCGCGTCGCGTCGGGCGCTTGCCGGGTGGCCAGTCGGTAGATCGCATCGAGCACGCCGCCATGGGCCACCAGGACGATCAGCTCGCCGGGGTGGCGGGCGGCGATGCTGTGCACCGTTTCGGCCACCCGCTTGCGCACCACCAGCAGCGATTCGCCGCCCTCGGGCGGCGTCCAGTCAGGCACCCGACGTCGCCACTGGGTCGACTGCTCGGGCCAGGCCTGCGCGATCTCTTCAAATGTTTTGCCTTCAAATTGGCCGAAGCGCCGCTCACGCAGGCCCTGCTCGGGCTGCAGGCGGGCACCTGTGGCCTCGGCGATGCGCTCGGCGGTGTGCCAGGCCCGCTGCAAGTCGCTGGCGTAGATCGCGGAGACCGGTTCCCCAGCCAGTGCCTGGCCCACCTGCCGGGCCTGCCAGTGGCCGTGGTCATTGAGGCCGATGTCGAGCTGGCCCTGGATCCGCGTGGCGACGTTCCAGGCGGTCTCTCCGTGGCGCACGGCGATGATGCGGGTGACTTCCATAGCTTGAAATTCTAGTGGGGGCGCCTGGGCTCGGGTGGGGTGCCCCCCTCGACGCCTCGAGAAAGCCTTTAGCGCGGCATGAGGATGTCGACCCGCCGCGGACCCGCAGGGGGCTGAGGGAACCCCTGCAGGGCGGCGTCGAAAAGCGTCCCCAGCGTGCGGTCCGGGTCCAGCCAGGGGCCGTCGTTCACCGCCTGCGTCTGGTAGACCACCTGGCCGGTGGCAAGATCGCGCATGACCAGGCCCACATCGCGGCGCAGCCAGGTGCGGCTGTAATACGGCCCCGGCCCGCCCAGCGGCATGCCGATGCTCACGCCAAGACCCACGCGGCCGCCGCTGCCGCCGGCCACGCCCAGGTGTCCCCAGCTGCCAGGACGTCCATAGGGTCCATAGGGCCCATAGGGTCCATAGGCCGGAGCGCCCCAGGGGTCGGCTACCTGTTGCACCACCGCCCAAGCCTGGATCCCGTAGGCCGGCGCAGCATCGTCGCGGCGCAGCCCGGCGCGGGCCAGCGCCGCTTGCGCCAGGGCTTCGACACGGGCTTGGTTGGGATCGGCTTGTTGCAGGGGCAGGCGCTCGAAGCGGTAGCCGCTGGTCGGCGCGCCGGCGAGCGCGGAGAAGGAGTTGACCTGGCTGTCCAGCCGATAGGGGATGGCGCAACCCCCCAGGGCCAGCGCCCCCAGCAGGGCCAGGCCTTGCAGCCAGCGGCGCGGCGCGCGGGCCTGGGGCCGCCGGGCATCGCCAGCCTCAGAGCTGCACGATCTGCAGGCCGGGAAGTCCGGACGGGCCGGTTGAGGACGCGAACTCGTCATGGTCGAAGGCCTTGTCGCCGTCGGGATCGGCGATGCCGGTGGCGCGCAGACCCTGGAAGTCGAAGTGTGCGGGATCGGCCAGGTGAGAAGGCACGATGTTTTGTAACGCCGAGAACATGTTGTCGAGCCGGCCCGGGTACTTCTTTTCCCACTCGCGCAGCATGTTGCCCACTTGCTTGCGCTGCAGGTTTTCCTGGCTGCCGCACAGGGTGCAGGGGATGATGGGAAATTCACGGTGCGTGGCCCAGCGCTCGAGGTCCCGCTCGGCGGCGTAGGCCAGCGGCCGGATCACGATGTGGCGGCCATCGTCGCTCACTAGCTTGGGCGGCATGCCCTTGAGTTTGCCGCCGAAGAACATGTTGAGAAACAGGGTCTGCAGGATGTCGTCGCGGTGGTGGCCCAGGGCGATCTTGGTCGCGCCCAGTTCGTCGGCCACCCGGTACAGAATGCCCCGGCGCAACCGCGAGCACAGGCTGCACATCGTCTTTCCCTCGGGGATCTTGTCCTTCACGATGGAGTAGGTGTCCTGCTCCTCGATGTGGAAAGGGATGCCCAGCTTGGTGAGATAGGCCGGCAGGATGTCGGCAGGAAAGCCGGGCTGCTTCTGGTCGAGGTTGACCGCGACGATATCGAAGTGCACTGGCGCGCGCTGCTGCATTTTGAGCAGGATGTCGAGCAGGCTGTAGCTGTCTTTCCCGCCTGAGAGGCAGACCATGACCTTGTCGCCCTCTTCGATCATGCGGAAGTCGGCGATGGCCTGGCCCATCACGCGGCACAGGCGCTTCTCGAGCTTGTGCGTTTCGCGCTCGATCTTGGCTCGGGCGTTGGTACTGGAGGAGGAGGGGGCGTCGGTATCGACCCAGGCGGCGCTCATGCACAGATTGTCTCATCGTGTCAGGCTGCTCGCGCCCCCGGCGTTCGACAGGCCCCCGCGCAGCGGCCTCCGCGCCTATCATCGCCCGCCCATGACCGACACGAGCCCGCCTCCCGGACTGAGCAGCACTGAGGCGGCGGCTCGCCGCGAGCGCCACGGCGCCAATGTCCTCGCCCCAGCGGGCCAACGCGGCCTGCTGCGCATTGCGACGGCGGTGTCCACCGAGCCCATGTTCCTGCTGCTGCTGGTGGCGGCGGCCGTTTACCTGCTGCTCGGTGACCTCGGCGAGGGCCTGTTGCTCGCAGCCTTCGCCCTGCTGAGCGTGGCGCTGGTGGTCATACAGGAGCGGCGCAGCGAGCGGTCCGTGGAGGCTTTGCGCGACCTGGCTGCGCCACAGGTCCGGGTCTGGCGCGACGGCCGCTTGCAGCGGCTGCCCGCCAGCGAACTGGTGCCGGGTGACTGCTTTGCGATTGGCGAAGGCGAGCGGGTGGCGGCCGACGGCTTGCTGCTGGCGTGCACCGGCCTCACCGTGGACGAGTCCCTGCTGACCGGAGAGTCGGCGCCCGTCATCAAGCGAGCGGCGCAAGCGCAGGAGCACGCCGAGCTCGCGACCCACCGCGACACGCCGGCGGGGCCTGCGGTCAACGGCCCAGGCCGGGCTGACGCACCGGATCACATTTCTTCCGGCGGCCCTGAGCAGCCCTGGCTGCACGCCGGCACCCTGGCGTTGGCGGGACAGGGCCTGGCCCTAGTGGTGGCGACCGGCGCAGCCACCCGCATGGGACAGATCGGCGCCTCGCTGGCCACCATCGAGCAGGCGCCAACGCCGTTGGAGGCGCAGCTGCGCAAGGTGGTGCGTGGGCTGGCCATCGGCGCGCTTGGCTTAAGCGTTTTGCTGGTGCTCTGGTGGGGTCTCGTCCAGGGTGAGTGGCTG
Organism: Comamonadaceae bacterium; assembly: GCA_947449025.1. Taxonomy (GTDB): domain Bacteria; phylum Pseudomonadota; class Gammaproteobacteria; order Burkholderiales; family Burkholderiaceae_C; genus Ramlibacter. The sequence goes on along the minus strand of CANFQF010000099.1, from coordinate 8,487 downwards.
CAGGGCCTGCTCGCCGGCATCGCGCTGGCCATGGCCTTGCTGCCGCAGGAATTTCCCATGGCGCTGGCAGTCTTCCTGGCCCTTGGGGCCTGGCGTCTGGCTCAGGTCAAGGTGCTGGCGCGGCGACCGGCGGTGATCGAAGCCCTGGGCGCGGCCTCGGTGCTGTGCGTCGACAAGACCGGCACCCTGACCGAGAACCGCATGCGGCTTCGCACCCTGATGGCGATGGCCACCCCCGGTGGGCCGGCTGCCGTGATGGAGTTGCCGGCTGCGGCCTCTGGCCCTGGACCGGACTGGCCGGAGCCGCTGCACCGTTTGCTGGAGTTCGCCATGCTGGCGTCGCAGCGCGGGGGTGTCGAGCCGATGGATGCGGCCATCCTGGGCCGCGGTGACGACGCGCTGCTGGGAACTGAGCATCTGCACCCCGACTGGCTGCTGGCTCGCCAGTACCCGCTGACGTCCGATCTCCTGGCTTTCACCCAAGCCTGGCACGCCGGCTGGGGCAAACATCGGCTGGCAGTCAAGGGCGCCCCCGAGGCGGTGATGGACCTGTGCCATGCCGATGCCGCTGCCACCGCGGCCCTGCGGGCCCAGGTGGAGGCTCTGGCGGGTCGGGGCTTGCGCGTGCTGGCCGTGGCCGAGGGCAAGGGCTGCCACGCGGGCGCCGAAACGCGACCCGTCGACCCGTTAACGCCGCGCGACCAGGCCCACGCCTATGAGTTTCAGCTCCTGGGCCTGATCGCTTTTGAGGACCCGCTGCGTGCCAGCGTGCCGGCGGCGGTGGCCCAAGCCCAGGGGGCCGGCATTGCGGTGGTGATGATCACCGGCGACTATCCGGCCACCGCCCTGGCCATCGCCGCTCAGGCCGGCATCGACACCGCGGCGGGCGCACTCACTGGCGACGCGTGTCGGACGCTGGACGACGCGGCGCTGGCGCAGGCGGTGCGGCGAGTCAGGGTCTTCGCCCGCGTCACACCGCAGGACAAGCTGCGCCTGGTGCGCGCCTTCCATGCCAACGGCGAGGTGGTGGCCATGACCGGCGACGGTGTCAACGACGCACCGGCGCTCAAGGCGGCGCACATCGGCATTGCCATGGGCCAGCGCGGTACCGATGTAGCCCGCGAGGCGGCCAGCGTGGTGCTGCTCGACGAGGACTTTGGCCGCATCGTCGAAGGCGTACGGGTCGGGCGCTGCATTTTCGACAACCTGCGCAAGGTCATGACCTACATCCTGGCGATTCACGTGCCCGTCGCCGGCCTGGCGCTGCTGCCGGTGCTCGTGGGACTGCCGGCCTTGCTGCTGCCCGTGCATGTGGTGATTACCGAAATGATCATTGGCCCGGTCTGCACCCTGGCCTTCGAAAGTTCACCGCCAGCGCAGGGGCTGATGACAAGGCCGCCCCGGAACCCGCTGGTGAGCCTGCTCGATCGCGCGGTGGTGGCGCGGGCGCTGCTGCAGGGCGCAGGCCTGCTGGCGGCCAGCTTGGCGGTCTACACGCTGGCGCTTGGCAGCGGGCTATCGATCGACGCCGCCCGCGCCCTGGCCTTTGCCGGCCTCACTTTCGGCAACCTGCTGCTGGTGGCGCTCGACGCCGGCGCGGGCCTGTCGCCGCGCGCCTTGTTCAGTCGCGAATTCCGCGCGCTGTGGTTGGTGGTCGCGGTGACCATCGCCCTGATGGCTGCTGCGCTCATCTGGCCTGCCTTGCGCGGGCTGCTGCACTTCGAGCGGCCTGCCGGCGCTGACCTGGCGCTGGCACTGGCCAGTGTGGGCCTGGTGGTGCTGGCGGCGTGGGCGCTGGGTCGGCGCCTGGAGGTGCACTCAGCGCCTCGAAGCTAGACGGTAAAACAGACGAAAAAGCAGACGGAAAAGTAGCCCTGCAAACAGGCCGAGGCGCGCTAGCAGGGCCTGTGCGCTCCTCCCACAGCAGATGCTGCTGACGGACTAGCCCGCCTTACTCGGGCATCGGCGCCTTGCGCGCCGCTGCGCGCTCCGTTCGACCCGGCGTGGGGCTTCGTTTCCCGCCAGGCTTTTGGCCCGTGTTTCGGGCCGCATGGCGCCCCGTCTTGAGCGCCGGGTACTGGAAGGCGGCCTGTTCAAGCCACTGCAAGGCATCGACCTGGCCCAACAGGCGCCGCAGGTAAGCCGGCGAAATGTCATTGACCACGGCCAGTGCTTCGAGCACCAGCGCATGCGAATTGAGCGGACCGGCCTGAGCCGGCCGGCGCAGGGCGGCTAGGTCCAACTTGTCCTGGGCCTGGGCGAGTTGCCAGGACTCGCGAAAACGCCGCGCGCTGGCCAGCTCGTGGCCGCCGTCAGCAGCGCCCGGCGAGACCGAGCGCAGGTAGGCATTGAGCTGCGCCAGCGGCGCGCAGGCGGCGGGGCGGGACATCAGGGCCTGGCTCCCGCGCTGGCCGGCGCCCTTGGCACCGGTGCCATTTCAACCCGCCGGTTCAGGGCGCGCCCCTTGTCATTGCCGTTGGAGGCCACAGGCTGCTCGGCGCCAAAGGCCGCGGCGAACAGGCGCGAGGCCGGCAGGCCCTCCTCGATCAAGGCCCGGGTCACCGTGAGCGCGCGCTGGGCCGATAGCTCGAGGTTGTCGTCGAATCGGCGGTTGCCCTCCTGGATCGGCTGGTTGTCGGTGAAGCCGCTGACCATCAGCACCTCGTCGCGCCCCATGAGGTAGTTGCGCAGGGGCTGGACCAGTCCTTTCAGGAGATTGCGGCCGTCGGGTAACAGCGCGTCGGAATTATTCGCGAACAGCACGCTGCCACTGATGCCGATGCGGCCGTTGATCAATGTCACCCGGCCCGCTGCCAGCGGTACCGCCAGCGCTTTTTCCAGCGAGATCCGGCGCTGCTCCTCGGCGCGGCGCTTGGCCACTTCGGATTGCAAGTTGCTGGCCAGGTCCAGCTGCATCACCAGCACGCCCACCAGCACCAGGACGAAGGCACCGACCAGACCCGACATCAGGTCGCCGAACACCGCCCAGACCGGCGCCGCGTGGCGGCTCCCGTCGACCCCACCGGAGCCGTCTTCGCCGTCGTCGAGCTCGTGGCTGCTCACGCAGCGTCTCCCTCGGCCAGGGCGTGGCGATGGGCCTGGGCCCGCCCACTGGCCTGCAACTGGCGCAAGCTATCGATCACGCCCTGCTGCGAGGCGATGCTCAGGTCGATCACCTCACGGGCCTGGGCCACGTAGTAGGCCAGTTGTTCGTCGTGGCGGGCGTTGGCTGCGGCCAGGGCCGCTTCGACGCGCTGCAGTCCCTCGAGCAGCCGCGCGGAGGTGGCGTGGAAGGCTTGCACCGACGCGCCAAAGGCCTCACCGGTGCTGGCCAGCTGGCCGGTGCTCGCGTCGGCCAGCCGGACCTGTTGCGCCGCCTGCTCCGACTGGGCTTGCAGCAGGGCGTCGAAGCGCTCGCCGCTTTGCGTCAGCACCGCGTCGAAGTGTTTTCTGCTTTCGGCCAGGCCGGTGTTGAATTGCCCCTCGCTGGCCGCCAGGGTATCGCGCAATTGGCCGATCGCTTGCGCCAGCGTCTCAGCCGAGGATGCGACCATTCCTTCGAAAGCCAGCTGCTGCTGGTCTGCTGTTCGCTGCACAGTGGCCAGCAGGGTCTCCATGCGGACCATCACGTCGGCGCGCGCCTGCAGTGCCTGCTGCTCGCGGGTCTCGCCGATGCTGCGTTGCTCGAGCACTTGGGCCTCGGCGCGCGCAAAGTCCTGGCGCAGGCGTTCGCCGGCAGCCGCCATGTCTTCGCGCATGGCAGCCACCACGCTCCCGGTGGTCTGCAAGGTTTCGCCAAAGGCGATGAGGCGTTGGCGCTCGGCCTCGGCCTGGCGTGACTCGCCCTCGCCGAGGCGGGCCTGAACTTGCGCCAGCAAGGCGGTGCTGCGCTCGCCGAAACGCTCGTGGAAGCTGGCCAGCGCCCGGTCGAGGCCGGCGCTGAGGTTGTCTTCCAGGGCCTGACCGACCCGGCGGCCGAGGTCGGCATAAGCTGCTGCAGCCTCGCGCTGGAACTGCGCCTGCCGCTCCAGCAGCTGCGCGTCGAGCTGCTCGCCGCGACGCTCGAGCCGGTCCATCAATGCGGCGAGCTTTTCGGCGACAGTGGGCAGCGCGCTGCCCTGCACCTGAATCTGCCCGAGGGCGCCCAGGGTGGCCTCGAGCGAGGCATGCTGCGCGGCCTGCTGGACCGCCTCGCGTCGCTGGCTGAGGGAAAAGTCCCGCAAGTGGCTGGCGATGCAGCCGTCGAGCCGGCGGCTGCTGTCCATGCGCTCGCGGCGGCTCATCGCCGACATCAGCCCCAAGAGTGCCGAGGCGGCGACGCCGCCCACCGAGGTGCCAAAGGACAGGCCCAGGCCGCGGATCGGTGCGGCCAGCGCCGCGCGCATCGCGCCCAGATCGCCGGAGCCTTCCAGCGCGAACACCGTGCCCTGGAAGGTCACCACCATGCCTAGGAAGGTGCCCAGCATGCCCAGCATCACCAGTAGCCCCACCAGGTAGGGCGTGAGGGCGGGCCCGGGCAGCGCGCCCCGGCCGGTCTCAACCCGCTGCCTCACCGCTTGTTGCAGGGCCTCGGGCAGTGTGCGCAGCCAGTCACCGAGTTGGGCGGGCGTCGCGTCGAGCCGGCCCATGGCCGCATCCAGCGCCTGGGTCTGAATGCGGAACTGGCGCAGCTCCAGAGTCCCGAGGATGAAGCTGGCCGCGATCAGCAGCGTGACCGCCAGGGCCAGCCAGCTGTGGCCGACAAAGCCGATGCCTATCCAGGAGAGGACGGCCAGGCCCAGGGCCCAGGCGAGGGTGAAGAAACGTTGGCTCATGGCGTGTGGGGGGTCATGTCTGGGGCGCCGAGGGCTTCGGCCAGGCCGCGGACGGGTTCAAGTCGCAGGTCCACTTCGGCCAGCAAGGCCTGCCGCCAGTCCTGCTCGAAGCGGTGCAGCCAGGCGCCGCTGACGCGCCAGTGTGTGGGGTCGTCCAGGGCCGCGGCGTCAGCGCCGGCGTCTGCCGCCCGGGCCTTCAAGGCCTGCAGGTGGGCCTGGCGCAATTGCTCGTAGCGGCGTTGCAGCAAGGACGGCGGCGTGGGCAGCAGGCGCTCCTGGCGCACCGCCAGGGTCTGGGCCAGCACCGTGTCCAGAGCCGCGAGCTGGCGCAGCCGGGCCGAGGTCCGGCTCAAGGCCTGGCGCACATGGTCACGCAGCGGGTCGATCAGCCGGTCCATCCGCCGCTGCAGATCCATGTGCCGCTGAAGGTAGGTCGGCCAGGCCGCGTCCTTGGCCCGATCAGCGCCGGCTGCGGGCGGCGGCAGCGGGTCCTGCGCGATGGCCTGGGCGAGGGTGGCACGCACCCGGGCGATGTCGTCCTCCAGCGAATGCCGCTGCACGTGGGGGCCGGCTTGGGGCGCGTTCACCTGGCGCAGCGACTGGAGCGTGGCCTGCAGCGCGATCGCCTCGACCGGGCCGACCCACAGGCTCAGGCGCTCGGCGAAGTCCATGCTGGGGCCTTGCGCAGCGGCGACGGGCGCCCAGCTGCCCAGGTGGCGGACCAGGGGCGTGCTGGCAAAGTGGCTGCGCGTGACGGCCACATCGGGCGGGGGCGAGGGCTGGGTCTTGCGCTGCGCGGGCCCCTGGACGGGCACGGCTCTCACCACTGCCCGGTTTCCATGCGGATCGCGACTTCGCAGTCGTCGAAGATTTCCAGTTTGGCAATCTTCACCCGCACGCCGATCACACCGGGCAGCTGCATCAAGCGGGCGGCCACCTTGCCGATCAGCGACTCCAGCAGGTTCGTGTGCACGGCGGTGCACTCGTCAATGATGATCTGGCGCACCTTGCGGTAATCGAGCACATGCAGGATGTCGTCGTCGTGCGGCAGCAAGGGCTGGGTGCCTTGATGGAGCTCCGCGTCAACCCGGATCGGCTGCGGCGCGGCCTTCTCGTGCTCGAGGATGCCCAGGTTGGCGTCGAAGCGCAGCCCGGTGAGGGTGAGGGTTTGGGTCCCGGCCTTGGTCATGTCTGGATCGCTGCAGCGCTTACATGAGCGAAAAATCGCGCTCGAACTTCATCAGGTGCTGGCCGCCGTCGACCAGCAAGGTGGTGCCAGTGATCGACCGGTTGTCCAGCGCGAACTTCACCGTCGCCACCACGTCTTGTGCAGTCGACGAGCGACCCAGGGGCGAGAGCCGGTGCAGGTCCTCGAATTTTTCTTGCGAGAGCATATGGCTGGTGAGGGTCAGGCCTGGCGCCACGCCCACGACGCGCAGACGCGGCGCCAGTGCCTGGGCCAGCATGGTGGTGGCCGCATGCAGCGCCGCCTTCGACAGGGTGTAGCTGAAGAAGTCCGGGTTGAGGTTCCACAGCTTCTGGTCCAGGAGGTTGACCACCACCGCGTCGGCCGCCGATTCGGCGTCGACGGCGGCGCGGTGCGCGTGCAGGGCCTGCGCCAGCAGCACGGGCGCGCCGGTGTTGGCTGCCAGGTGGCGTTGCAGCCCGGCGTAGCCGAAGTTCTCCGGCGTGTCGTGCTCGAACAGCGAGGCGCTGTTGACAATGGCCCGCACTGGCCCGAGGCGCTCGACCACCTGGGGCAGCAAGGCGCGGGTGGCGGCCTCGTCGGCCAGGTCGGCGGCGAAGGCGGCGAAGGCCGTGCCCGAATGGCCAGCGGCGCGCGCGGCGGCTTCGCAATCGGCCACAGTGGCCAGGGCCTCTGGCTGCGAGCCCCGGTAGTGCACAGCCACCTGCCAGCCGGCCTGTGCCAGGGCCAGGGCCATTTCGCGGCCGAGGCGGCGGGCGGCGCCTGTGACAAGGACGGTGGGAGGGGCGTTCATGGGCTGCGGCATTCCCGGGCGACAATCCCGGCGTGATCAAAGAGACGCGCAGTGTAACGAGCGGGCCCGGGACCGGCGGACCGAAGGGGCCAGAAGGCCCGGACGGTCCGGTCGTCATGACCGCCACGACCGCCATGACGACCCTGATGCGCCAGGCCATCACCCGCGCCGGCGGCTGGCTGCCCTTCGACCGGTACATGGCCCTGGCCCTGTACGCGCCGGGTCTGGGCTACTACGCCCACGGCAGCCGCAAGTTTGGCCACTTGCCCACCTCGGGCAGCGACTTTGTCACTGCGCCGGAGATGACACCCCTGTTCGGCCGCGCCCTCGCGGCAGCGGTGGGCGACGCCCTGCAGGCCACGGGCTGCGACGAGGTCTGGGAATTCGGCCCCGGCACCGGCGCCCTGGCCGCGCAATTGCTGGAGGCCCTGGGTGATCGGGTGGTGCGCTACACCTTGGTCGACCTTTCTGGCAGCCTGCGCGCGCGCCAGCGCGAGCGCCTGGCCGCCTGGGGCGACAAGGTGCGCTGGGTCGACGAATTGCCCGAGCGCATGTCTGGTGTGGTCGTGGGCAATGAGGTACTCGATGCCATGCCGGTCAAGCTGCTGTCGCGCCAACAGGGGCGCTGGCACGAGCGCGGCGTGGTCTGGCGCGAGACGCAGGGCGGAGATCCTGCGCAAGCCCAGGCCGCGGGTGCTGCGGGAATGTTGGCCGGGGCCAGTGCCAATGCGAATGCCAACGCCAACGCCAACGCCAACGCCAAGCCCGGGGCGCTGGCCTGGGAGGACCGCCCCACCGAACTGCGCCCGCCCTGCGAGGTGCCGGGCGCGCATGACTACCTCACCGAAATCCACCCCCAGGCCGAGGCCTTCGTACGTACCCTGGCTGATCGGCTGGAGCGCGGCGCCGCTTTCTTCCCTGACTATGGTTTTCCGGAGGCCGAGTACTTTCACCCGCAGCGGCACATGGGCACGCTCATGTGCCACCTCGGCCACCTGGCCGACCCCGATCCGCTGGACCGGCCTGGCCGCAAGGACATCACCGCCCACGTCAACTTCACTGGCATCGCCCTGGCCGGCCAGGAGTCCGGGCTGGGCGTGCTGGGCTACACCAGCCAGGCGCGTTTTCTGGTTAATTGCGGATTGGGCGACTTGATGCAGCAGGCGCTAGTCGCCGAGCAGGTGGCGGCCCAGCGCCTGGTCGCCGAGCACGAGATGGGCGAGCTGTTCAAAGTGATCGGTTTCCACAAGGGTCCCTTCTGGGACGCGCTGGGTTTCAGGGAGGGTGACCGCACCGCCTCGCTCTGAGGCCGCGGCTCGGGCTCCATGATTCGCTGGTTCGTCGTCATCGTCGTCGCCCTCATCCTGATCAGCGGCCTGTCGTCCTGGCTGCAGAAGATCGGCTTCGGCCGCCTGCCGGGCGACTTTCGCTTCCGCCTCTTCGGAAGGGAGTGGTTCATTCCCATCACCAGCACCGTGCTGATGAGTGTGGTGGTGGGGGTGATCGCCAGGCTGATTTGAGCGGGGCCTAGACCCCCGCCGCCTCCACCGCCGCCACCCGCGCCGCGTGAATGTGTTCGCCGATCGCCTGGCCCTTGGCGCCCTGGGCCAGCGCTTCGGCCGACACCCGCGCGGTGTCTACCGACTGCGCCGCCTCGAGCGCCGCGAGCAATC
>CANFQF010000098.1 GCA_947449025.1 Comamonadaceae bacterium | reverse complement strand
GGTGGTCCCAGGCGAGGCCCAGGTCGAGGGGCGGAAGGTCGGGGGGCATAGGGGAAGGCATGTGGGGCGATTGTCGCCGGCGAGCTGCGGCCCTGGCAGGGTCAGGGTCAGTGTCGGGAGGCCCTGCCGGGGCAACGGCGCGGGTGCCCGTGCGGCAGGCGGTTGCATGGCTCAGGGAAATCCCTCGGGTCCGCCCGGATCGACCGGCGCGCGCCCTGCCAGGGCCCATACTCATTAGCGTTCATTTCGACCTGTTTGTTCAGCGCATAAAAATTGAGGAGACCGCCATGCTGGGCCTGATGCAAGACCAACCCCTGCTGATTTCCAACCTGATCGAGCATGCGGATAGGCACCACCGAGACGCAGAAATCGTCTCGCGCCGCACCGAGGGTGACGTGCACCGCTACACCTGGGCCGATGCGGCCGCCCGTTCGCGTCAGGTGGCCCACGCGCTGGACGCCATGAAGCTCGACGCCGCAGGCCGCGTTGCCACCCTGGCCTGGAACGGCTATCGCCATCTGGAGCTTTACTTTGGTGTCTCTGGCTCGGGCCGGGTGCTGCACACGCTCAACCCGCGCCTGCACCCCGACCAGGTGGTCTGGATCGCCAACCATGCCGAAGACCAGGTGCTGTGTTTTGACACCAGCTTCCTGCCTCTGGTTCAGGCGGTGCATGCCAAGTGCAGCACCATCCGCCAGTACGTGATGATGTGTGACGCCGACAAGCTGCCGGCCGACACCGGCATACCGGGCCTCATCGCCTACGAGGCCTGGATCGCCGGACAGCCGACCACCTACAACTGGCCTCGCCTCGACGAGTCCACCGCCTCGAGCATGTGCTACACCAGCGGCACAACGGGCCACCCGAAGGCGGCCCTCTACAGCCACCGCTCGACCATCCTGCACGCGTTTGCGTCGGCCATGCCCGACGTGATGGCCCTGTCGGCCCGTGACGCGGTGCTGCCCGTGGTGCCGATGTTCCACGTCAACGCCTGGGGCATTCCCTATTCGGCGGCCATGGTCGGCTGCAAGTTGGTCTTTCCCGGGCCGGCGCTGGACGGCAAGTCGGTCTACGAACTGATCGAGGCCGAGGGCGTCACCTTTGCCGCCGGCGTTCCCACGGTCTGGCAGATGTTGCTGGGGCATATGGGCCCGAACCAACTCAAGTTCTCCAAGCTCAATCGCACAGTCATCGGCGGCGCGGCCTGCCCGCCCGCGATGATTGAGGCCTTCCACAAGCAATACGGGGTGGACGTGCTGCACGCCTGGGGCATGACCGAGATGAGTCCGCTGGGCACCCTGTGCACCTTGAAGAACAAGCACCTGGCGCTGCCGGAAGACGAGCAGATGAAGATCCGCCTCAAGCAGGGCCGGGCCATCTTCGGGGTGGACATGCGCATCATCGGCGACGACGGACAGGAGCAGCCCTGGGACGGCAAGACCTATGGTGACCTGGAGGTGCGTGGGCCCTGGGTCATCGACAGCTACTTCCGGGGTGAGGGCAGCCCGCTCAACGACGGCTGGTTCCCGACCGGCGACGTGGCCACCATCGACCCCGACGGCTACATGCAGATCACCGACCGCAGCAAGGACGTGATCAAGTCCGGCGGCGAGTGGATTTCGTCGATCGACATCGAGAACATTGCCATGGGCCACCCGGCCATCGCCATGGCGGCCTGCATCGGCATGAAGCATCCCAAGTGGGATGAGCGGCCTATCGTGGCCGTGGTGAAGAAGCCCGGCCAGGAAGTGGCCCGCGAGGACTTGCTCAAGTTCTACGAAGGCAAGATTGCCAAGTGGCAGATCCCCGACGACGTGGTTTTCGTGGAGGCTATTCCCCTGGGCGCGACAGGGAAAATGCTCAAGACCCGGCTGCGCGAGCAGCTCAAGGACTACCGCTTGCCCACGGCCTGAAGCGCAATTTCACCCCTCTCGCGCAGCTCGCACGCAGCGGTTGCGCGACCGCCTGGCAAGGCACTTGCGAACCGCGTCTGCCTCGGGGAGTTCCCTAGCGTAGGGAACTCCCTGAGCAAATGTGCAGTACGAAACTTGTACGCTCCGCCCACTCAAGCCTATCGAAGGAGCCTCACATGAAATTCGTCCTCAAGACCATCGCCCTCTCCGCACTGGTCGCCACTTCGGGCCTGGCCCTCGCGCAAAAGGGCGAAACGGTGCGCATTGCCTATATGGACCCGCTGTCGGGCCCCTTCGCCAACGTGGGTCAAAACCAGCTCAAGAGCTGGCAGTTCGTCGCCGAGCAGCTCTCGGGCGCCAAGAACGAGGCCGGTGTGAAGTTCGAGGTGGTGGGCTTTGACAACAAGGGATCGCCGCAGGAAAGCCTCAACACCCTCAAGGCCGCGATCGACCAGGGCTTTCGCTACATCACCCAGGGCAATGGCTCGGGCGCAGGTCTGGCCCTGCTCGAGGCGGTGGCCAAGCACAACGAGCGCAACCCCGGCAAGGAAATCATCTACCTGAACTACTCCGCGGTCGACCCCGCCATGACCAACGAGCGCTGCGACTACTGGCACTTCCGCCTGGACGCCGACACCTCCATGAAGATGGAAGCGCTCAGCTCCTTCGTGAAGGACCAGACCAAGGTCAAGAGCGTCTACCTGATCAACCAGAACTACTCGCACGGCCAGCAGGTCGCCAAGTACTTCAAGGAGAGCCTGGCCCGCAAGCGCCAGGATGTGAAGATCGCCGGTGAAGACCTGCACCCCTTCGGTCAGGTCAAGGACTTCGCGCCCTATGTGGCCAAGATCAAGCAGTCGGGCGCTGACGCCATCGTCACCGGCAACTGGGGCCAGGACCTGACCTTGCTGGTCAAAGCGATGAACGACGCCGGCCTGAAGATTCCGATGTACACCTACTACTCGCAGGTCAGCGGCACGCCCACTGCGCTGGCGGCGGGCGGGGACTCCGAGGTTTATGTGGTGGCCTACGGCCACGCCAACCACACGGGTGAGATGGGCAAGCTGATGGCCGACTTCAAGAAGAAGTTCAACGACGACTACTACGGCCTGGCGACCTACAACGGCATCAAGCTGATGAGCGCGGCCATGGCCAAGGTCAAGTCCACCAACCCGGTGGCAGTGGCCAAGGCGATGGAGGGCATGTCGGTCAAGAGCTTCGCTGGCGAGGTGACCATGCGCGCCTCCGACCACCAGCTGCAACAGCCGATGTTCATCACCAAGTGGCAAAAGGCCAAGAAGGGTGAGTACAGCGTCGAGAACACCGGCTACACCTTCGTCCCGGTGCGCCAGTTCGACCCCTATGTGTCCAGCACGCCCACCAGCTGCAACATGAAGCGTCCGGGCTGAGATCGGCGCGCCCGCCGCGGCGTGCTGGCCCGGCCTGTCTTGGCCTGGCGTGGCTCGCTGCGGCATACCCCTCTGGCTTGGCCGTGATCTGCGGTGAGTTCGCAAGCCCGTCTGCTGGTGGTGCACACTCCCGTGCGCCCTGATCAGGCGGGCTTTTTGAATCGCGCGCCCCTGACTTCCGAATGGAATTTTTCACCATCTCCCTGTTGAACGGCATCAGCTATGGGCTGCTGCTGTTTATGCTGAGCGCTGGCCTCACGCTGATCTTCAGCATGATGGGCGTGCTCAACTTCGCGCATGCCAGCTTCTACATGCTCGGGGCTTACTTCGCCTACAGCGTCACCGAGCTGCTGGGCTTCTGGCCCGCCTTGATCCTGGCGCCAATCGGGGTGGCGGTGCTGGGCGCGCTGTTCGAGCGCTACTGCCTGCGTCGGGTCCATGCCTTTGGCCATGTGCCGGAGCTTTTGATCACCTTCGGCCTGTCCTTCATCGTGCTCGAGATGGTGCAGTTGGTCTGGGGGACCAGTTCGGTGGACTACCGGGTGCCGGCGGCGCTGAGCGGCCCCTTGTTCACCCTGTACGGCACCCAGTTCCCCCTCTACCGGGGTTTCATGATGGGCGTGGCCATCGTGATGTTGCTGGCCCTGTGGCTGCTGCTCACCCGCACACGCATTGGCCTCGTGATTCAGGCGGCGCTCACCCATCCGGAAACGGTGGAGGCCCTGGGCCACAACGTGCCGCGGATTCTCATGGGCGTGTTTGGCGGCGGCGCGGCACTCGCCGGGCTGGCGGGGGTGATCGGCGGCAATGCCTTCGTCACCGAGCCGGGCATGGCGGCCACCGTGGGCTCGGTGATTTTTGTGGTGGTGGTGGTGGGCGGCATGGGCTCGCTGGCCGGTGCCTTTCTTGCGTCGCTTTTGATCGGCACCATCCAGACCTTTGCGGTGGGCATCGACACCTCCTTGCTGTCAATGCTGTCCGCCCTGGGCTGGGAAATCGGCCCGCAGGCGCCCGGCTACGCCCTGTGGAAGCTCAAGGTCAGCCAGGTGGCACCGGTACTGCCTTATGTCTTTCTGGTGCTGATGCTGATCTTCCGGCCCAAGGGCTTGCTGGGCACCCGGGAGGAATGAGCCCATGGCCAAGACCCACTACGAGTTCAAGCCCTACAACGTCGGCCGTTGGTTGATTTGGGGCCTGTATGCCCTGATCCTGGCCTGCGCACCCCTGGTCTTCACCAGTTCGCTGTCGCACACCATGCTCAGCCAAATGGGCATCGTGATCATTGTTTGCCTGTCCTACAACATGCTGCTGGGGCAGGGTGGCATGCTCAGCTTCGGGCACGCGGTGTATTCGGGTCTGGGCGCCTTTCTGGCGATGCACACGCTCAACCTGGTTTCCAAGGGCCAGCTGCCGCTGCCGGTGAGCCTGTTGCCGGTGGTGGGCGGTTTGGCGTCCATGGTCTTTGCGCTCATCTTCGGCTGGGTGACCACCAAAAAGGGCGCAACAACCTTTGCCATGATCACCCTGGGTGTGGGTGAGCTTGTCTGGGCCTCGGCGCTCATGTTCCCCGAGTTCTTTGGCGGCGAGGGCGGCATCTCCGGCAACCGTGTGACCGGCGCCAAGCCCTGGGGCATCACCTTCGGCCCCCAGGTGCAGTTGTATTACCTGATTGTTCTCTACACCTTCGTCTGCACCGCGGCCATGTTTGCCTTCACTCGCACCCCGCTGGGCCGCATGCTCAATGCGGTGCGGGACAACCCGGAGCGGGTGGAGTTCGTCGGCTACAACACCCACGTGGTGCGCTACATCGCGTTTGCGGTGGCGGCCTTTTTCGCCGGCATCGGCGGCGGACTGGCGGCGCTGAATTTCGAAATCGTCACTGCCGAGGTGGTGGGCGGACAACGCTCGGGCGCCTATCTGCTGTTTACCTTCCTGGGCGGCGCCACCTTCTTCTTCGGGCCCATCATCGGCGCGGTGCTGATGGTGCTGGCCTTTGTGCTGCTGTCCGAGTTCACCAAGGCCTGGCTCTTGTACCTGGGCCTGACCTTCCTGTTCATGGTGATGTTTGCGCCTGGCGGCATCGCCAGCCTGATCATGATGAACCTGCGCGTGGCTAGCTTTGGCCGGCTGAGGGACCTGTGGGTCAGTTACCTGGGGCTGGGGGTGACCGCCCTGTCGGCCCTGGCGGGCGCGGGTGCCATGATCGAAATGGTCTACCACCTCAAGCTCAATGCCGCGCTCGGCCCGGAGCTGCACTTCATGGGGGTGCCGCTGAACGCCCTGGCCCTTGACAGCTGGTTCGGCGCCGCCTTCTTGCTGGTGACCGGCGTCGGCCTCTTCGAACTGGCCCGTCGCCAATACGTCCTGCATTGGGGAGAGACCCAGGAGTTCATCGAGAAAGAGATCAAGCGCCGGGAGATGCTGATATGAGCGCCGAGACCATTGCCCTGGAGCTGAGGGACCTGCGCAAAAGTTTTGGCAAGACCGAGATCATTCGCGGCGCCAACCTGCAGGTGCGCGCGGGTGAGCGTGTGGCGGTGATCGGGCCCAATGGCGCGGGCAAGTCCACCCTGTTCAACCTGATCAGCGGCCGCTTCGAGCCCACCAGCGGGGAAGTGCTCCTCAAAGGCCAGCGCATTGACGGCAAGAAGCCCTATGAAATCAACCGCATGGGCCTCTCGCGCAGCTTCCAGATCACCAACATCTTTCCCAAGCTCAGCGTCTTCGAAAACCTGCGCTGCGGTGTGCTGTGGAGCCTGGGCTACCGCTACACCTTCTTCAAGTTCCTGGCCAACCTGGAAGATGCCAACGACCGCGCCGAGGCCTTGATGGAGATGATTCGCCTTGACAGAAAGCGCGACATCCTAGCGATGAACCTCACCTACGCCGAGCAAAGGGCGCTGGAGATCGGCATCACCATCGCCGGCGGAGCCGAGGTCATTTTGCTCGACGAGCCCACCGCCGGCATGAGCAAGAGCGAAACCACCCGCTTCATCCACCTCATTCGCGAGGTGACCGAGGGCAAGACCTTGCTCACGGTGGAACACGATATGGGCGTGGTCTTCGGCTTGGCCGACCGCATTGCGGTGGTGGTGTACGGCGAGGTGATCGCTTTTGACACGCCGGAGAAGGTGCGTGCCGACCCCCGTGTGCAGGAGGCCTACCTGGGCTCAGTCGTGGCGGCCCAACAAGCCGGGGAGGGCCACTGAGCATGCTGCGCGTTGACAAGCTCCACGCCTTCTACGGCAAGAGCCATGTGCTGCATGGCGTGAACTTTGAAGTGGGCGAGGGCGAGATCGTGGCCCTTTTAGGGCGCAACGGATCGGGGCGTTCCACCACGGCCAAGGCCGTCATGGGCATGGTGGACGCGCAGGGCTCCATCCTGTGGAAGGGCCAAGAGATCGTGGGCAAGAAGCCCTACCAGATCGCGCATCTGGGGCTGGGCTATGTGCCCGAGAACCGCGACATCTTTCCCAAACTCACCGTGCGCCAGAACCTGATGCTGGGGCAAAAGGAGGCCGGCAAAGTGGGCCGCTGGGACTTTGACGACATGTTCCGCTTGTTCCCCCGCCTCAAGGAGCGCGAGCACACCGAGGCGGGTGTGCTCTCTGGCGGCGAGCAGCAGATGCTCACCCTGTGCCGCACCCTGATGGGCGACCCGGATCTGATCATCATCGACGAGCCCACCGAGGGCCTGGCGCCCAAGATCGTGGAACTGGTGGCCGACTACCTGCAGGCGCTCAAAAGCCGCGGCGTCTCGGTGCTCCTCATTGAACAAAAGCTCACCATCGCGATGCGCATCTCCGACCGGGCCCTGGTGATGGGCCATGGCGCCATCGTGTTCCAGGGCACGCCAGTGGCCCTCAAGTCCGACGCCTACATCCGCAAGGAGTGGCTGGAGGTCTGAGGCCAGCGCAGCTCAGAAGATGGATGGCACGGGGGTTCCGCTCCCACCTCTGCGTTGGCCCTCCAGTCTTTCCTGGTATAGCCGTCTGGTGGCAGGATCCCAAGCGCTGGCGAACTGGGTGTCTTCGGCCGTGCTTTCCACCGACATCATGTCCTTCACGCTGTCGCACAGGGACCTCCATGCGTCGCCGACCTTCTCGCCTGCACTTTCCAGCGAGTCAAGGGCGCGTCTGCCCCAGCTGACGTTTGTGAAGGCGGCAGTGGAGCCAGCAAATCCAGTTCTGGCTTCGGGTGTCTTGAAACACGAGAAAAGACTTTTGAACTTCTGTCCCATGGTTCGGGGTTGTGGCCCTGAGGTCGGGTCTGATCTGGCCGGCTCTTGCGAACGCACGTTCATCTGCCGGATGGGAGCAGAGGGCCCCCTTTCGGCGGCGAGCCGGCTTCCTAGAGGGCTGCTCTTGGAAAATGGGCTCCCACCCGAGGGAGCGAAGCTCGGGGTTGCTTGAACGGCCGCCGCGAGGGTCGTGTGCAAATTGCTGGGAAGGGAGGCAGGCTTGTTTGGAAAGGTCACTGGCGGCGGAGGGGCGAACATTGGGCTGGATGAAATGCCTTGCATGGTCGTCTCCTGGTCAGGCAGTGGGCTTGCACAATTGCGCCGACAACTCGTGGCGGGCGCTCATGCAGGATTGAAGTGAGGAATCGAGCGTCGAGGCCAATTGGTGCGGGGCGAGCGCCGGCAGCCAGAGGCTCGTCCGCGCCATCAGGCTGCTGGTCTCGGGCTCGAAGGAAAGGGCTGGCATGTCGCCCTTTATGCCCGTCATATTCATGAACAGCCCGCTGGCGATGACGCCAGGCGCCAAATCAGGTGCGACCTCCACCAGCGGGTAGAAGACGTGGAGGTAGTCGCGTTGGCGGGTCAGGTGAAAAGTCACCTCGCCTCCGTCATTCAAGGCTTTCGAAAGCGTCACTTCATCGTCGTCCAAAGCGGGGACCTCCAGCAGGGCCCCCATCAAAGCGTTCACTTCGTCGGCAGTCATGGTTCAGTCCTCCAAAACGGGGGTGGTCTCGGCCTGCATCAGCCGCTTCTGCCAGACATCTGCCTCACCCACGAGGCGGGCCAGGCAGTCCAGGAACATTTCGTCGGTCAGTTGCTCGCCGCCGATGCGCTGGTCGAGGTAGACCTCACCGTCGCCATCGAGGCACAGATGCGCCTCTGGTGCGATGGGCAGGCAGAGGTTGGCCTGCGCCAGGGCCGAGAGCGACGCTTCATCGGCTGGATCGATGCGGCCCACCCGGGCCCGTGCAGCCAGGAATCCCGGGGGGTGCGCTTCGGACAAACCGACGCTGACCTCTCCGAAGCGGTAGGCGTGCTCGCCGGCCTCGTTCGCGATGACCGGAGGGACGTGGAACTGCGCCTGCAGGCAGCGCATGGATTCTTCAAGATTCATCTGAGACTTCCTGGGCAAGTGGGTGGGGGAAACGGACTGCTGTCAACGACCTGAAATCAGGCCGGTTGCGCATGAGTTACGTCATCCTTGTGTCAGTTCAATCCTGTCAGTTCTGCCAATGGCGCAGTCAAGGCGATTGGTATCACGGGTCGTGGTGGGGCCGCATTCCGCGGCGGCGACATGAGGGGCTGGAGGTGAAAACAGGAGGGGTCAGCGGAAGGTGCCGGGCCGCGCTTTCGACAGGTCGGTTTAGCGGTAGACGTTGTCGAAATTCATGTTCGTATCCGCGTCAGAGGGATCGGAGCCAGGCACGGGCTCGCGATCAGCTGGCACCAACTGTTTCGGACTTTCGGGGGAGTCTTCGGAGCGGACGATGAAGTCGTCGTCTTTGTCGTAGCGTGATGGTTCGACCGAGGGATAGTGCGACTCATTGAGGGCCTCCCAACTTCCAGCGGCAGGAGCGCCGCCCCTCTCCTGGGGAATGTGCGGTTTTGGCGTCTCCTCCGGGGCGGTATGCAGCGTGCTGAGCCCGAAGAAACCAGTGCCGGCCGTGCCCAACCCCAGCATTGCTTTTCCCAGGCCCAGGCTGATGCCTGCATCCGCAAGTAGTGGCTGGAGGTTTGAGGTCAGGGCTTGCGTGCCTGGCGCCGGAAGGGGGCACACGTGCTCGCTGCGGCTGTCGACCCGTGACCCGTGCGTGACCGACCCCAGGGTTCGACGCGAAGCAGACGCCGCCAGCCTGAAACCCCGGGGTGAATCAACTCTATAGCGGAGCCTTGCATTTAATTAAACATTTTCCTGCAATATTAGATCGCTTTTTCGGATTAATAAGTCTAGAATTTTGTGGAAATGAGAGAGCACTGCACCATCCAGCTTCACTGCCAAGGCGCTTGGCACGACGTCGGCGACGTCAGCCTCTTCGGTGCGCCGAGCGAGGGTTGGCGCGCCAGGAGCTACTCGGGCTACGCTGTCGAGTGGAGCATCGCGCACGCTGGCGCGCGCGATGCCCATGCATTTTCCTGCCAGCATCCGGTGAGCCTGGAGGCGATCGTCGCGCCGCATTGGCCGGTCTTCCTGATTGACATGCTCCCGCAGGGGTTCGGCCGAGAGGAAATGCTCCGGCGCATCGGCTTGCGCGCCACGGCCGGCGAAGCGGCTGACTGGCGGCTGCTGAAGGCGGGTGCCGGTAATCCTATCGGTAACCTGCGGGTCAAGGAGGCGGCTCAATGGTTAGCGCAGAACGCCGGCCCCTTGCGGGGATTCACCGACGACGAGGTGGCCGCTCGCAGCGAAGACTTCGCCGAGTACCTGGCCTCCCATGGCCTCTTTGTGGCTGGCTCGTCGGGCGTGCAGGGCGAGTGGCCCAAGGTGCTGCTGACCCGCGCCGACGATGGGCTGCTCTATCTGGATCACACCCTGGAAGACGAGCGCGCACGAGAATATTTCATCGTCAAATTCGGCCGCGGGACCGACGTCGACCTGGCCCGGATTCTTTGCCATGAGGCGCCCTACATGGCCGTGGCACGCCAGCTGGGATTGCGGGTCCACGCGCCCCTTGTGTTCAAGAAGCGCGCGCTGTTTATTCCTCGCTTTGACCGCGTGCGAGCAGACGGCGCGGTTGTCCGCCTGGCACAGGAAAGCATCGCGTCACTGACCGGGCTGCCCGGTTTCGGAGTGCTCCCCAGCCACGAACAGGTGTGCAGGGAACTCATCGCACGCTGCTGTGATCCGCAAGTCGAGGTCCTGGAGTACCTCAAGCGGGATGTCGCCAACATCGCCCTGCGCAACACCGACAACCACGCCCGGAACACCGCAATCCAGCGGGACCTGGACGGCGGCGTGCGCCTGACGCCGCTGTTTGATTTCGCGCCGATGTACATGCACCCGGATGGCATCGCGCGGCGGATCCGCTGGGAGTCGGAAGTCGGCGGGAGACCTGACTGGAGCGTCGTCGTCGATCGCGTATGCGCGCTGGCCGATCAACCGAAAGAGGCAGTGCGCCGGCGTACCCAGGCGCCAGCGGTGCTTCGGCGGGAGGACCTCCTCGAGGGCCTGCGCGCCATGGGACCCGCGCTGCGGCGCATCGCCAGCAACGGTCTGGAACTGGGCCTTGAGGCCCCCGTCCTTGATCACTTGCGCCTGGGGATCCTGGCGCAGGCCGACGCCGTCGAGCAATTGAAGTAAGCGCCATGGACAAGCGATTCAACGCAGTCAGTCTCCAGCAGCAGATGGAATGGCGCCGGCAGGCCGTGGCCGACGTCCTAGAACATCCGGAGTGGAGCCTTGCGCAGGCCGTCGGCCACATCAGGAAGACGCTGCGCCTGACCCATGCGGAGCTTGCCGCTCTGTCGGGAGTCTCGTTTCGTACGCTTCAGGAGATCGAAGGCGAGCGCAGTGACGGGACCGTGCAGACGCTGAACAAGATTCTTGGCGTCCTCGGACTGCGGCTAGGGGTGGTGAGCGGCAGGGGCTGAAGGCCGGATGCCAGGCAACACGAGCCAGGCTACGAGATGGCGTGCTGGAGGGCGGCGGCGTACGGATCCTGCCGGTCGGCACGAGGATCATTGCCGGGGACCGGTTCATCCCGCGCATCCACACCCTGCGTTGAGGTTGGAACAACAAATTCGTTGGGGTCGTTTGCGTAGCGGCTTTCATGATAAGCGCGGGTTTCAGCGTCGGCGGCAGGGGTGTTCATTGGCGCTGTCAACTTGGCAGTCATGGGATCAGACGGTTCATTCCATGCGGCCGCTTTCTGCTGAGCCTCTCGCGCCTGTGCGTTTTTGTTATCCGAACGTATCCCGAACCCGATGGCGCCAACGCCGATGCCAGCAGCGATCCCAACGATCGCGACACCGCCCGTGATCACTCCAAGTCCCACGATAGCGAGCGCCGCTGCGGTCAGGGTGATCGCAGCCCACACGCCCCTGATGGTGTTTTGGTTGTTGAACAGGAATTCCCTTAGCTTCATGCCGGGCCTCGCTGGGGCCTTCGGAGGCTCGCCCTGAGTCACGGTCCCGGCGCGCACGCGCTCACCAGGCTGCTGCTTGGCTCCCGGCACTGACCCGGACGATTCCATAGGCTTGGCGCTCGAGGAATTGTTCCCTGCGCTGGACTTTCCAATCACAGCCCCGCGTGAGCCGACGGGCAGATATTTGACGCTTGCTGATAGGCCAACATTCATGGTGTCTCCTGATCGCTTAGACAGTTTCCTGCGCTGCATCGGCCATCCGCCGGCGCAGCTCCACGCAATGGGCCGCGAAGGTTTCCAGGGTGGGGGGCAGCTGCTGCGCTGCCAGACCCGGCAACCAAAGCACCGAGCGAGCCAGGATCGTCGAGCGCTGCGCGTCGAAAGCCATGACTGGCACCCCGCTTCGGGCACTGGCCAGATTCGCAAACAAGGCGCCGATGTGCGCGCCTTGAGCTCCTTCTTCAGGAAAGTCGCTCACGGGGCACAGCAGCAGAAGGTAGTCGCGGGCTGCCGCCAGGTGCAGCTCCATCTGCGGGCCGTCCGCATGGGGAAGCGAGTAGCTAAGGTCGCCGGCGGGCAGGGCTATGAGTCCCAGGGCCTCGGCCAGCGCCACATCGGCTTGTTCGGGGGTCATGGGTTGCCTTTCGCTGGGTCTTCCGACGTGACCGGGCCCGCCAATTTTTCTTTCCAAAGTAGCGCCTCCCCGATCAGGCGCTCGAGGCTGTCGATGAATTGCTCGTGGGTCAGGTCATCGCCCTAGGCGCATATCGATGTAGACCTCGCCTTCGCCATCCATCGCGACCAGCGCGTCCGGTGCGACCGGCAGGCTCCCGTTGGCAAAGGCCAAGTGCGCGACGGCGGACGCGTCTTCAAAGTCCACCGTACCAACCCAGGAGCGGGCGCACAAGAAGCCCTCCGGCTGCGCCTGCGCAAGTCCGATGGTGGTGTCGCCAAAGCGGTAGTAATGGCGGCCGCCCTTTTCTGGCGGACCGGGCGCCACCCCGAACTGGGCGCTCAATCCCT
>CANFQF010000097.1 GCA_947449025.1 Comamonadaceae bacterium | reverse complement strand
CAAGGACAAAGAGATGGTGATGCCTGGCGACAACGTGTCGATCACTGTGAAGCTGATCGCCCCGATCGCCATGGAAGAAGGCCTGCGCTTTGCCATCCGCGAAGGTGGCAAGACCGTCGGCTCCGGCGTCGTTGCAAAGATCATGGAGTGATTCGCGTAGGGGTATAGCTCAATTGGCAGAGCGTCGGTCTCCAAAACCGAAGGTTGGGGGTTCGATTCCCTCTGCCCCTGCCACTTGAGTGGCACCCCGGACCGGGCAACTGGTCCGACCCGAGGTTCTCGCCGAGTTGTTCGGCGAAATCTCAAATAGATCCCGCCCTCACCCGGCGGAGCTCAACAAGAACCCGCCGTAGCCCGGCGGGGGTCAACAAGAACCCGCCGTAGCCCGGCGGGTTTGGCGCCTTCAAGGCGTGCACGAATCTGAAGCAGGAAAAACGCCGTCCATGGCCACTTCTCAAGTTGAAACCGTCAGCACGGGCGCCGACAAGGCCAAGCTCGCGGCGGCAGCCTTGCTGGTCGTTGCGGGTGTGGCGGGCTTTTACCTGCTGACCCGCCAGGGCGTGCTCGCCCAGTGGGGCGTGATGGTGCTGGCGCTGGCTGCGGCAGTGGCCGTGTTCCTGTCCTCAGAGCCCGGCCGCCAGTTGGTGGGGTTCGGCCGTGATGCCTGGCGCGAAGTGCGCAAGGTGGTCTGGCCCACCCGCAAGGAATCCGTCCAGATGACGGCCTATGTATTCGGCTTTGTGCTGATCATGGCCATCCTGCTGTGGTCGGCCGACAAGACCATCGAATGGGTCTTCTACGACCTGATCCTGCGCTGGAGATGAACATGAGCGAGAGCCTGACTCCCGTGGACGGCGCGCAAGCCCCCGCCCAGCCCACCAACCCCGACCTGCGCTGGTACGTGGTTCACGCCTACTCGGGCATGGAAAAGTCTGTCGAGCGCAACATACGCGAGCGCATCAACCGCGCCGGCATGCAAGCCATGTTCGGCGAGATCCTGGTGCCCACCGAGGAAGTCGTCGAGATCAAGAACGGTCAGAAGCGCACCTCCGAGCGCCGCTTCTACCCCGGCTATGTGCTGGTGCAGATGGTCATGAACGACGACACCTGGCACCTGGTCAAGCACACCAACAAGGTCACCGGCTTTGTCGGCGGCGCCAAGAACCGCCCGGCCCCGATCTCGGACGACGATGTCGCCAAGATCCTCGGCCAGATGGAAGAGGGCGTCGAGAAGCCCCGCCACAAGGTGGAGTTCGTGGTCGGCGAGTATGTGCGCGTCAAGGATGGTCCTTTTACCGACTTCAACGGCACCGTCGAGGAAGTCAACTACGAAAAGAGCAAGGTCCGCGTCTCGGTCACGATCTTTGGTCGTGCCACACCGGTCGAGCTCGAATTCAGCCAGATCGAAAAGACCTGAGGAAGGCCCGGCTCTGGCCGGACAGAATTTCAAGACCTGCGCTTTCCGACTCGGCGCTGGTTTCAAGAAAGAAGTGAGTCGCAAACCCCGGGGAGCCTGCGGCCATTGAGCCCAGGCGTTAGAACCCGCAAGGAGAAACGAAGATGGCGAAGAAAATCGTCGGCTTCATTAAGCTGCAAGTGCCGGCCGGTAAGGCCAACCCGTCCCCGCCGATCGGCCCCGCGCTCGGTCAGCGTGGTCTGAACATCATGGAGTTCTGCAAGGCGTTCAACGCCCAGACCCAGGGCGTTGAGCCCGGTCTGCCGCTACCGGTAGTGATCACCGCCTTCGCGGACAAGAGCTTCACCTTCATCATCAAGACCCCGCCCGCGACGGTCTTGATCAAGAAGGCCATCAAGCTGGACAAGGGCTCTTCCAAGCCGCACAGCGACAAGGTCGGCAAGATCACCAAGGCTCAGCTTGAGGAAATTGCCAAGACCAAGATGAAGGACATGAATGCCGCGAGCGTGGACGCTGCCGTCCGCACGCTGGCTGGTTCTGCTCGCTCGATGGGCGTCACGGTGGAGGGTGTCTAAATGGCCAAGCTGACCAAAAAACAAAAAGCCTTCGCGGGCAAGGTCGACAGCAACAAGCTGTACGGCATCGCCGATGCCCTGGGCATCGTCAAGGAATGCGCCAACGCCAAGTTCGATGAGTCCATCGACGTGGCGGTGCAACTGGGCATCGACGCCAAGAAGTCCGACCAAGTGGTTCGTGGCGCCGTCGTGCTGCCCAATGGCACCGGCAAGACCAAGCGCGTGGCCGTGTTCGCCCAAGGCGCCAAGGCTGAAGAAGCCAAGGCCGCTGGCGCCGACATCGTCGGCATGGACGACCTGGCCGCGATGGTCAAGGCCGGCAACATGCCCTTCGACGTGGTGATCGCCGCCCCCGACGCCATGCGCGTCGTCGGTACCCTGGGCCAGATCCTGGGCCCGCGCGGCCTGATGCCTAACCCCAAGGTCGGCACCGTCACCCCTGACGTCGCTACCGCGGTGAAGAACGCCAAGGCCGGTCAGGTGCAGTTCCGCGTCGACAAGGCCGGTATCGTGCACGGCACCATCGGTCGCCGCTCGTTTGATTCCGACAAGCTCAAGGGCAACCTTGACGCGCTGCTCGACGCCCTGAGCAAGGCCAAGCCGGCCACGTCCAAGGGTATTTATCTGCGCAAGCTCGCCGTCTCGTCCACCATGGGCGTGGGTGTGCGCGTGGACCTGCAGTCCCTGCAGGGCTAAAGAAATTCCTGCTCCGTCGCGAGGCGGGGCAGGTGTGGTGGGCTGTCGGGCCCGGTGCATCCAAGGCACTACCCGGCAGGCCATCAAAGACCGTTGGCGCGCACGCGAGTGCGCTTAATCAGTGAAAGCCAACGCAGATGGCGATCCCGCTGAAGATGGATTTGAAAATTTCCAAAACAGTTGGTCGCTGCAAGTAAGGCGTGCCCGATGGTGCAAACCAGACGGCACATTTGAAGGAGTAGACCTTGAGTCTGAATCGCAGTGAGAAGCAAGCGGTCATTGAAGAAGTGACCGGACTCGCCGCTAAAGCTCAAACGCTGGTGATGGCGGAATACCGCGGCATCACGGTCGCCGACATGACGAAACTGCGCAACGATGCGCGCAGCAAGGATGTGACCTTGAGTGTTCTGAAGAACACCCTGGCCCGCCGTGCTGTCGCCGGTTCCAGTTTTGAAGTGGCGGCCGACCAGATGACCGGTCCGCTGATCTACGGCTTCTCCGTGGACGCTGTGGCCGCCGCCAAGGTGGTGGCCGACTTCGCGAAGACCAACGACAAGTTGGTCATTCGCGGTGGTGTCTACGGCGGCAAGTCGCTGGACGTCAACGGCGTGAAGCAGCTGGCAAACATTCCCTCCAAGGAAGTCCTGCTGGCGCAGCTTTGCGGCCTGCTCATGTCGCCCATCTCCCGCACCGCGGTGGTCCTGGGCGCCCTGGCAGCCAAGAAGGGCGAAGCTGCCGCCGCCTGATCGGCCCGGCACCTGTCCTCGTTACCAACACACAGTTTTAGGAAATTCAAAATGGCATTCGATAAAGACGCATTCCTGACCGCCCTGGACGGCATGTCTGTCATGGAACTCAATGACCTGGTCAAGGCCATTGAAGAGAAGTTCGGCGTGAGCGCCGCTGCGATGGCCGCCCCGGCCGCCGCGGGTGGTGGTGGCGCTGCTGCTGCCGTCGAAGAGAAGACCGAGTTCAACGTCGTCCTGACCGAGGCTGGCGCCAACAAGGTGTCCGTCATCAAGGCCGTGCGCGAAATCACCGGTCTGGGCCTCAAGGAAGCCAAGGACCTGGTCGACGGCGCTCCCAAGAACGTCAAGGAAGGCGTGGCCAAGGCCGACGCAGAAGCCGCGCTCAAGAAGCTGGTCGAAGCCGGCGCCAAAGCCGAAATCAAGTAAATCGATTTGGAGCGGCTGCGCGGACCGATCTCGGCCCTGCGATGCTCGCCGTACTTCAGTACGGCTGCGCGTCTCGGACCGACCTCGGACCGCTCGCTTCGCTCCAAATACGATTTACTCGGGCTGGTTCTCGGACCGGCCCTTTGCGCTTTCCGGCGCAAGGGTGAAAGCGCTTTCAGAGCGCACCTGGAAAAGACCGATCTCGGACTTTTCCAAGTGTCTTCTGACCCGACTGCAGAAGACGCCTTGGTTCGGGCGATGTGCAAGGCATCGCCGTCCGCCATGGTTGGTAGTGGCCAACCCGCCAAGCCTGCTGCGCCCGTAGATCCCGGGCGCCGGCAAGACAGTTGCGCAAGAGCTCATTAGCCCGGAGATCTCATGGCCTACTCTTACACCGAACGCAAGCGCATTCGCAAAAGCTTCGGCAGCCGCGACAGCGTGCTCGAAGTTCCTTACCTCCTGCAGATGCAGAAAGACGCTTACACCGCGTTCCTGCAAGCAGACCTCGCGCCGACCCGGCGCACCAAAGAGGGCTTGCAGGCGGCTTTTGATGCCGCCTTCCCCATCGTCTCCCACAACGGGTTTGTGGAGATGAAGTTCCTCGAATACAACCTGGCCAAGCCCGCCTTCGATGTGCGCGAATGCCAGACCCGTGGGCTGACCTTCTCCTCGGCAGTCCGCGCCAAGGTTCAATTGATCATTTATGACCGTGAGTCCTCGACTCCGCAGTCCAAGGTGGTCAAGGAAGTGAAGGAGCAAGAGGTCTACATGGGCGAAGTGCCGCTCATGACCGACAAGGGCTCGTTCATCATCAACGGCACCGAGCGCGTGATCGTCTCGCAGCTGCATCGTTCGCCCGGCGTGTTCTTCGAGCACGACAAGGGCAAGACCCACAGCTCGGGCAAGCTGCTGTTCTCGGCCCGCATCATTCCCTACCGCGGTTCCTGGCTCGACTTCGAGTTCGATCCGAAGGACATGCTGTACTTCCGCGTTGACCGCCGCCGCAAGATGCCGGTCACGATCCTGCTCAAGGCCATCGGCCTGACCCCTGAGTCCATCCTGGCGAATTTCTTCGTCAACGACAACTTCCGCTTGATGGACAGCGGCGCCCAGATGGAGTTCGTCTCCGAGCGCCTGCGCGGCGAGGTTGCCCGCTTCGACATCACCGACAAATCCGGCAAGGTCATCGTTGCCAAGGACAAGCGCATCACCGCGCGTCACACCCGTGACCTCGAGCAAAGCGGCACCACCCATATCAGCGTCCCCGAGGACTTCCTCGTTGGCCGCGTGGTGGCCCGCAACGTCGTTGACGCCGACACGGGCGAGATCATCGCCAAGGCCAACGACGAGCTCACCGAAGCCCTCCTGAAGAAGCTGCGCACCGCTGGCGTGCAGGACCTGCAGGTGATCTACACCAACGAACTCGACCAGGGCTCCTACATTTCGCAGACCCTGCGTATTGACGAGACCGTTGACGAATTCGCCGCCCGCGTGGCCATCTACCGCATGATGCGCCCCGGCGAGCCGCCGACGGAAGACGCGGTGCAGGCCCTGTTCCAGCGCCTGTTCTACAACCCCGACACCTACGACCTGTCGCGCGTGGGCCGCATGAAGTTCAACGCCCGTGTGGGCCGCGACGAGTCCACCGGCCCCATGGTGCTGGCCAACGAGGACATCCTGGCCGTGGTCAAGATCCTGGTCGATCTGCGCAACGGCCGTGGCGAAGTCGATGACATCGACCACCTGGGCAACCGCCGCGTGCGCTGCGTCGGCGAACTCGCCGAAAACCAGTACCGCACCGGTCTTGCGCGTATCGAGAAGGCCGTCAAGGAGCGTCTGGGCCAGGCCGAGCAAGAGCCTCTGATGCCCCACGACCTGATCAACTCCAAGCCGATTTCCGCGGCCCTCAAGGAGTTCTTCGGCGCGTCCCAGCTGTCGCAGTTCATGGACCAGACCAACCCCCTGGCCGAGATCACGCACAAGCGTCGCGTCTCCGCCCTGGGCCCGGGCGGCCTGACCCGCGAGCGTGCAGGCTTCGAAGTGCGTGACGTGCACGTCACCCATTACGGCCGCGTCTGCCCGATCGAAACGCCGGAAGGCCCGAACATCGGCCTGATCAACTCCCTGGCCCTGTACGCGCGCCTCAACGAGTACGGCTTCATCGAGACCCCCTACCGCCGCGTCGCGGACGGCAAGGTCACGATGGAAATCGACTACCTGTCGGCCATTGAAGAAGGCAAGTACGTCATTGCCCAGGCCAACGCCGCACTCGACAAGGAAGGCCGCCTCACCGGTGACCTGGTCTCGGCCCGTGAAAAGGGTGAGTCCATCCTGGTCGGCGCTGAACGCATCCAGTACATGGACGTGTCGCCCGCGCAGATCGTCTCGGTGGCTGCCTCCCTGGTGCCCTTCCTCGAGCACGACGACGCCAACCGCGCGCTCATGGGCGCCAACATGTCGCGTCAGGCCGTGCCTGTGCTGCGTCCGGAAAAGCCCCTGGTGGGCACCGGCATCGAGCGCGTGGCGGCCGTCGACTCCGGCACCGTGGTCACTGCCCGTCGCGGCGGCGTGGTCGACTATGTCGACGCGACCCGTCTGGTGGTGCGTGTCAACGACGAGGAAGCCCAAGCGGGCGAAGTCGGCGTCGACATCTACAACCTGATCAAGTACCAGCGTTCTAACCAGAACACCAACATTCACCAGCGTCCCATCGTCCAGCGCGGCGACAAGATCGCCAAGGGTGATGTGGTGGCCGACGGCGCCTCGACCGACCTGGGCGAGATCGCCATCGGCCAGAACATGCTGATCGGCTTCATGCCCTGGAACGGCTACAACTTCGAAGACTCGATCCTGATCTCCGAACGCGTCGTGGCCGATGACCGCTACACCTCGATCCACATCGAGGAGCTGGTGGTCATGGCTCGCGACACCAAGCTGGGCGCCGAAGAAATCACCCGCGACATCCCCAACCTGGCCGAGCAGCAGCTCAATCGCCTGGACGAGTCCGGCATCATCTACGTCGGCGCCGAAGTGCAACCCGGCGACACCCTGGTGGGCAAGGTCACTCCCAAGGGCGAGACCACGCTCACCCCCGAAGAGAAGCTGCTGCGCGCGATCTTCGGCGAGAAGGCTTCCGATGTGAAGGACACCTCGCTGCGCGTGGACCAGGGCAGCCAGGGCACCGTCATCGACGTGCAGGTCTTCACCCGCGAAGGCATCCAGCGTGACAAGCGCGCCCAGCAGATCATCGACGACGAGCTCAAGCGCTTCCGCCTGGACCTCAACGACCAGCTGCGCATCGTCGAGGCCGACGCCTTCGACCGTATCGAAAAGCTCCTGGCTGGCAAGGTCGCCAACGGTGGCCCGAACAAGCTCCCCAAGGGGACCACGATCGACAAGGCCTATCTGGCCTCGGTCGAGAAGTACCACTGGTTTGATGTCCGGCCGGCCGACGACGATGTCGCCTCCCAGCTGGAGTCCATCAAGAACTCCATCGAGCAGCAGCGTCACAGCTTCGACCTGGCCTTCGAAGAGAAGCGCAAGAAGCTGACCCAGGGCGACGAGCTGCCCGCGGGCGTGCTCAAGATGGTCAAGGTCTACCTGGCCGTCAAGCGCCGCCTGCAACCTGGCGACAAGATGGCCGGCCGTCACGGCAATAAGGGCGTGGTCTCCAAGATCGTTCCGGTCGAAGACATGCCCTACATGGCCGACGGTACGCCTTGCGACATCGTGCTCAACCCCCTGGGCGTGCCTTCGCGCATGAACGTGGGTCAGGTGCTGGAAGTGCATCTGGGCTGGGCCGGCAAGGGCATCGGCCAGCGCATCGGCGACATGCTGCAGCGTGAAGCCCGTGCCGCCGAACTGCGCAAGTTCCTCGAGGAAATCTACAACGGCTCCGGCAAGAAGGAGAAGCTCTCCGACCTGTCCGACGAGGAAGTCGTCAAGATGGCCAGCGAGCTGACCACCGGCGTGCCGTTTGCGACCCCGGTGTTCGACGGCGCCTCCGAAGAGGAGATCCGCGGCATGCTGAAGCTGGCCTATCCGGAAGACGTAGCCAAGGCCAAGGGCCTGACCGCCACCCGTACCCAGGCCTACCTGTACGACGGCCGCACTGGAGATAAGTTCGAGCGCCCGACCACCATCGGCTACATGCACTTCTTGAAACTGCACCACTTGGTGGACGACAAGATGCACGCGCGCTCCACCGGCCCCTACAGCCTGGTCACCCAGCAGCCGCTGGGCGGCAAGGCCCAGTTTGGTGGCCAGCGTTTCGGCGAGATGGAGGTGTGGGCGCTCGAAGCCTACGGTGCCTCCTACACGCTGCAGGAAATGCTCACCGTCAAGTCCGACGACGTTCAGGGCCGTACCAAGGTGTACGAGTCCATCGTCAAGGGCGAGCACGCCATTGAGGCTGGCATGCCGGAATCCTTCAATGTGTTGGTGAAGGAAATCCGGTCGCTGGGCATCGATATCGAACTGGAACGCTCTTAATTCAGAAAGGATTGAGTCATGAAATCGCTACTCGACCTATTCAAGCAATTCACGCCCGACGAGCATTTCGAGGCCATTCGCATTGGTCTCGCTTCGCCGGAGAAGATCCGTTCCTGGTCTTTCGGTGAGGTGAAGAAGCCCGAAACCATCAACTACCGGACCTTCAAGCCCGAGCGTGATGGCCTGTTCTGCGCCAAGATCTTTGGCCCGATCAAGGACTACGAGTGCCTGTGCGGCAAGTACAAGCGCCTCAAGCACCGCGGCGTCATCTGCGAGAAGTGCGGCGTGGAGGTCACCCAGACCAAGGTGCGCCGCGAGCGCATGGGTCACATCGACCTGGCCGCGCCCTGCGCCCACATCTGGTTCCTCAAGTCCCTGCCGTCCCGTCTGGGCCTGGTCCTGGACATGACCCTGCGCGACATCGAGCGGGTGCTTTATTTCGAAGCCTATGTGGTCACCGACCCCGGCATGACCCCGCTGAAGAAGTTCGGCATCATGAGCGAGGACGACTACGACGCCAAGCGCAAGGAATACGGTGACGAGTTCGTCGCCAAGATGGGCGCCGAGGGCATCAAGGACCTGCTCGAAGGCATTGACCTCGACACCGAGATCGAGCGGCTGCGCGGCGACCTGACGGGTTCTGAAGTCAAGGTCAAGAAGAACGCCAAGCGCCTCAAGGTGATCGAGGCCTTCAAGAAGTCCGGCATCAAGCCCAACTGGATGGTGATGGACGTGCTGCCCGTGCTGCCGCCGGATCTGCGTCCGCTGGTGCCGTTGGACGGTGGCCGCTTTGCCACCTCCGATCTGAACGACCTGTATCGCCGCGTCATCAACCGCAACTCGCGTCTGCGTCGCCTGCTCGAACTCAAGGCGCCCGAGATCATCGCGCGCAATGAAAAGCGCATGCTGCAAGAAGCCGTGGACAGCTTGCTGGACAACGGTCGCCGCGGTAAGGCGATGACCGGCGCCAACAAGCGCGCGCTCAAGTCGCTGGCCGACATGATCAAGGGCAAGAGCGGCCGCTTCCGCCAGAACTTGCTGGGCAAGCGCGTCGACTACTCGGGTCGTTCGGTTATCACCGTGGGCCCGACCCTCAAGCTTCACCAGTGCGGCCTGCCCAAGCTGATGGCGCTCGAGCTGTTCAAGCCTTTCATCTTCTCGCGCCTCGAAGCCATGGGCATTGCGACCACCATCAAGGCCGCGAAGAAGGAAGTCGAGTCTGGCACCCCGGTGGTGTGGGACATTCTGGAAGAGGTCATCAAGGAGCACCCGGTGCTCCTGAACCGCGCGCCTACGCTGCACCGCTTGGGCATCCAGGCTTTCGAGCCGATCCTGATCGAAGGCAAGGCCATCCAGCTCCATCCGCTGGTGTGCGCTGCCTTCAACGCCGACTTCGACGGCGACCAGATGGCCGTTCACGTGCCGCTGTCGGTGGAAGCGCAGATGGAAGCCCGCACCCTGATGCTGGCCTCCAACAACGTGCTGTTCCCCGCCAACGGCGAGCCGTCCATCGTCCCCTCGCAGGACGTGGTGCTGGGTCTGTACTACACCACCCGTGAGCGCATCAACGGCAAGGGTGAAGGCATGGTCTTCACCGACGTCAGCGAAGTGCTGCGCGCCCTGGAAGCCGGTGTGCTCGAGCTGACCGCCAAGATCAGCGTGCGCCTCACCGAGTGGACCAAGGACAAAGACAGCGGCGAGTTCGTTGCCTCCACCTCGCTGGTGGAAACCACCGCCGGTCGTTCTTTGCTGTCGGAGATCCTGCCCAAGGGCCTGCCCTTCTCCAACATCAACAAGGCGCTCAAGAAGAAAGAGATCAGCAAGCTGATCAACGTCTCCTTCCGTCGCTGCGGCCTGAAAGAGACCGTGGTCTTCGCCGACAAGCTGCTGCAAAACGGCTTCCGCCTGGCCACCAAGGCCGGCATCTCCATCTGCGTGGACGACATGCTGGTGCCGCCGCAAAAGGCCGAGATCATTGGCCGCGCCGAAGGCGAAGTCAAAGAGATCGAGCAACAGTACGTCTCGGGCCTGGTGACCTCTGGTGAACGCTACAACAAGGTGGTGGACATCTGGGGCAAGGCCGGTGACGAAGTGTCCAAGGTCATGATGGCCCAGCTGGCCAAGGAAAAGACCATCGACCGCCACGGCAATGAAGTGGACCAGGAGTCGTTCAACTCCATCTACATGATGGCCGACTCCGGCGCCCGCGGCTCCGCCGCGCAGATCCGCCAGCTGGCGGGCATGCGTGGCCTGATGGCCAAGCCGGACGGCTCGATCATCGAGACGCCCATCACGGCGAACTTCCGTGAAGGCCTGAACGTGCTTCAGTACTTCATCTCCACCCACGGCGCCCGCAAGGGCCTGGCCGATACGGCGCTCAAGACAGCCAACTCCGGCTACCTGACGCGTCGCCTGGTCGACGTGACCCAGGACCTGGTGGTGATCGAGGAAGACTGCGGCACCGCCGACGGCTCGCTGATGCGCGCCATCGTCGAAGGTGGCGAGGTGATCGAGTCCCTGCGTGACCGTATCCTGGGCCGCGTCGCGGCCGAGGAGATCCTGCACCCCGAGAACCGGGCCATGCTCGCGCCTGCCGGCACGATGCTGGACGAAGACGTCATCGAGGCGCTGGAAGCCGCTGGTGTGGACGAGGTCAAGGTCCGTACGGCCCTGACCTGTGCCACCCGCTTCGGCCTGTGCGGTAAGTGCTATGGCCGCGACCTCGGCCGCGGCGGTCTGGTCAACACCGGTGAGGCCGTGGGCGTGATTGCCGCACAGTCGATCGGCGAGCCCGGCACCCAGCTGACCATGCGTACCTTCCACATCGGTGGCGCCGCCTCGCGCGCTGCCATCGCCTCCAGCGTGGAAGCCAAGTCCAACGGCGCCATCGGCTTCAACAGCACGATGCGCTATGTGACCAATAGCAAGGGCGAGTTGGTTGTCATCGCGCGTTCGGGCGAGATCATCATTCACGATGAGCACGGCCGCGAGCGTGAGCGCCACAAGGTCCCCTACGGCGCCATCTTGACCGTGAAGGCGGACCAGTCCATTAAGGCCGGCACCATCTTGGCCAACTGGGACCCGCTGACCCGACCCATCATCACGGAATTCGCTGGTAAGGTGAAATTCGAGAACGTGGAAGAGGGCCTCACCGTTGCCAAGCAGGTCGACGAGGTTACCGGCCTGTCCACCCTGGTGGTGATCGATCCCAAGCGCCGCGGCTCCGCCAAGGTGGTGCGTCCGCAGGTCAAGCTGATCGACGCTTCCGGCCACGAGGTCAAGATTCCGGGCACCGATCACTCGGTGACCATCGGCTTCCAGGTCGGCGCGCTCATTCAAGTGCGTGACGGCCAGGACGTGGGTGGCGGCGAAGTGCTGGCACGTATCCCGATCGAAGGTCAGAAGACCCGCGACATCACCGGCGGTCTGCCTCGCGTGGCCGAGCTTTTCGAAGCCCGTTCGCCCAAGGACAAGGGCGTGCTGGCCGAAATGACCGGCACCGTTTCTTTCGGCAAGGAGACCAAGGGCAAGATTCGCCTGCAGATCACCGATCCGGAAGGCGGCGTCCACGAAGAACTCGTCCCCAAGGAAAAGAACATCCTGGTGCACGAAGGCCAGGTGGTCAACAAGGGCGAGAGCGTGGTCGACGGACCGGCCGATCCGCAGGACATCCTGCGTCTGCTGGGGTCCGAAGAACTGGCGCGCTACATCGTCGACGAGGTCCAGGACGTCTACCGCCTCCAGGGTGTGAAGATCAACGACAAGCACATCGAGGTGATCGTTCGCCAGATGCTGCGTCGTGTGGTCGTCGAGAACACCGGCGAGTCCACCTACATTGCCGGCGAGCAGGTCGAGCGCTCCGAGATGCTGGACACCAACGACGCCCTGCGCGCCGCTGGCAAGATCCCGGCGACCTTCAGCAACCTGCTGCTCGGTATCACCAAGGCCTCGCTGTCGACCGACTCTTTCATCTCCGCAGCCTCCTTCCAGGAGACCACCCGGGTGCTGACCGAGGCGGCCATCATGGGCAAGCGCGACGAGCTGCGCGGCCTGAAGGAAAACGTCATCGTCGGCCGCCTGATCCCTGCAGGCACCGGCATGGCCTATCACGCCGCCCGCAAGGTCAAGGACGCGATGGACGAGGCCGAGCGCCGCGCCATCGCCGAAGCCGAAGCGGCCGAGCTCGGCGGTGAGGCCGTGCTGCCCGAGGCCAGCGAAGGCGCCGCGGCCGGATAAGCTGCGCCCCTGGCACCTTGTGCCTCATGCGCCCCGGGGTCGGCTTGCCGACCCCGGGGCGTTTTTCATCCGGGGCCTGCAGCCTGCGTGCTGGCCATCCGAGCCGCTTGGGGTCCTCAGGAGACCTCGCTGGTGCCCGCCACCGACGACGACCGACCTTGTTAAGCT
>CANFQF010000096.1 GCA_947449025.1 Comamonadaceae bacterium | reverse complement strand
GTGCATCGTTGGGCCCAGGCGGCTGTTGTGGCCTGCAAGATGTCTGGGCGGAATTGTTCGAGTGCCTTGAGCCACACGGAGGCTTTGACGACGAACATGCCAGCGTTCCAGAAGTAGTCACCCGTGTCCAAGAAGGCTTGTGCAGTGGCGGCATCAGGCTTCTCAACAAAACGGCGGACAGGATGGACGCATGGCTTGCCCCCATCTTGGCCGATCTGAATATATCCATAGCCCGTTGCAGGATGGTCTGGGGTTACACCCAAAATCACGATATGGCCAACAGCCGCCTCGGTCACCGCCAAGTGCATGGCAGAAGTAAAGGCTCCGGTGTCTGCGACGGTTTGGTCGGCAGGCGTCACTACCAGCACAGGGTCGGCGCCACCCTGCTGGCTAGCCAATGCCGCCAGCGTGAGGGCCGGTGCGGTGTTTCTGCCCACAGGTTCCAGGACAGCGCAGCCCAGTTCCACACTAATTTCGCGCAGTTGTTCAGACGCCAAAAAGCGGTGCTCTTCGCCCGTGACGATGATGGGAGAGTCCACATGGATCTCTGCATTCTTCAGATTGGCCAGGCGCTGGGCGGCCTGCTGAAACAGGCTCTCTTTGCCCGTCAAGCAAAGAAACTGTTTTGGAAGGCCGGTTCTGGACAGGGGCCAAAGGCGAGTTCCGCGCCCACCACAAAGAATTACAGGCTTAATGCTTATCATTTTTTATAGGCCTCTCTCCCATTGGGCCTTTAAGACTAATTGAGGGATTTATGGACCGTGCAATCTTGCTCGCGCAATCACACTTCTGCTAATTCGCCTGCTCGATTCGTCTGGGTTTGCTGAGTCAGCTGAAACATGAGGAACGACGATTCAGGAGTCATCAGACAGGTAACAACGCCTCCATGTTACGGTGGGACTCCGTCCGGGCCATTGGATTAAGAGAACTGGGCGGGCTTGTCGAAAAGTTGATTCCCGTTACCGCCTTCCATTCAAGAATTTCTGTCTCGACTTCATGTCCTGGCCGGGCATTTTTGATCGGCGCATATTCGCTTAGCATCGTTCGGTCGGCCTTCCTCCGGCAAGAACAACTCTCTGCAAGGCGGTGCACATGCCCTCAGTTTCCCGTCGCGAAATTCTCCTGGCAAGCCTTGCGCTGTCGTCCGGCGCGCCATCGGCCCTGGCCCAGAACTACCCGGCGAGGGCGGTGCGCTTCGTCACTTCCTTTGCTGCGGGCGGTAACGCAGACATCTTGACGCGCATCGTCGGTGACGGCCTGAGCAGAAGCCTGGGCCAGACCTTCTTCACCGACAACCGGCCGGGCGGCAACAACATCATTGGCACGCAGTTCGCGGCCAAATCGGCACCCGACGGATATACCCTGCTGATGATCTCCACGTCGCACACAGTGAACCCCGCCCTGGTGGGAAAGGAACTCCCGTACGACACCCTGAGGGACTTCACCAGTGTGACCAAGGTGGGCGATACGCCCATGGTTCTGGTTGCCAATCCGGGTCTTGGCGTGAGCAGCCTGAAGGAACTCATCGCCAAGGCCAAGGCAGCACCGGGTGCCATTAATTTTTCATCCAGCGGGGACGGATCGCCGGCTCACATGGCGGGAGAACTGTTCAATGTGATGGCCGGCATCAAGACCACGCACGTTCCCTACAAGAGCACCCAGCAAGCCACCACCGATGCCATTTCCGGACAGGTGGAGCTGGCCTACCCGAGCCTGTCCTCGGTTGGCGAGATGATCAAAGCCGGCAAGCTGCGTGCCCTGGGCATCACCAGCAGCCGGCGCTCGCCGGTGGCCCCCGACATACCGACCATCGCCGAAACTTTGCCTGGATTTCAGGCCGGCATCTGGACGGGCGTGGTCGTCCCGATGGGCGTCCCCAAGCCCATCATTGCCAAGTTGAACAGCGAAATCATCAAGGTGCTTTCCACACCCGAGACCAAGGCCAAACTGGCCAATATGGGCGTCGACGTTGATACGGGAACGCCCGAGGAATTCGACGCCTTCATCGACGCTGAGGTCAAGAAGTGGGGTCAGGTTCTCAGGCAAGGCAGCATCAAGGTCGAGACCAAGCGATGACACGACCCGAACACGCCTGCGCCGT
This sequence comes from Comamonadaceae bacterium, assembly GCA_947449025.1. Classification (GTDB taxonomy): domain Bacteria; phylum Pseudomonadota; class Gammaproteobacteria; order Burkholderiales; family Burkholderiaceae_C; genus Ramlibacter. The sequence goes on along the minus strand of CANFQF010000096.1, from coordinate 10,735 downwards.
AGGCGAGGCCTTGCAGGGATCTGCCGCAATTGCCCAGGCCTTGGGCGATGTTCTGCGCTGCGCCGGACTTCCACCGTCCAGGGCCGCGGAAGTGCAATTCACCGGCACCGACCCGGTCTACCGCACGCAGTACAAGGTGACCACCGGTGGTTCGGCGTCACTCGGTGCGATGGCCATGGCCATGGCCGATATCCGCGAAGTGCAGACCGGCCGTCGGCCTTCCGTCGTCATTGACGCCCGGGCTACCACCGCATCCCTTCGTAGCAGCAGGTACGTGCGCATCATGGACGGCAACACGCCGACGAGGCGCGAGGCGGTGTCCGGTTTTTACCGAACGGCCAATGGCCGCTGGAATTATTTCCACTGCGCCAATCCGCCGCACGAGCAGGCCTTGCTGCGGGTCCTGGGAGTAGACCGGGACAAGGCAAAGGTTGCCGAAGCGGCCAGCAAGTGGGATGCGTTCGCGCTGGAAGATGCGGTTGACAGGGCGGGCGGAGTTGCGCCCGTGGTTCGGACGCCCGAGGAGTGGCGCGCCCTGCCGAATACGGCCTCGCTGGCGGCCGAGCCGCTGGTGGACATTCAAAAGATTGGCGACAGTGCGCCCGTGCCGCTGCCCAAGGGAGACGGGCGTCCTTTGACTGGCCTGCGGGTGCTTGACCTGACTCGGGTGCTGGCAGGGCCGACCTGCGCGCGCCTGCTCGCCGAGAGTGGGGCCGACGTGCTCAAGATCCTCTGCGAGCGTCATCCGGATTCCGCTGCGATGGAACTGGACACGGGCTATGGCAAGCGCAAGGCGACGCTGGACATTGCCACGCCTGAAGGCAAGGCGCAGTTCACGGAGTTGGTGAAACACTGCGACGTGTTGAGTCAGGCCTATCGCCCCGGCGCACTGGACAGCTTGGGCTTTGGGCGCGACCAGGTGGCTGCGATGCGCCCCGGCGTGGTCTATGTGAGCCTCAATGCGTTTGGCTACACCGGACCCTGGCGGGGCCGCCGCGGCTTCGACACCGTGGTGCAGTCGGCCGCAGGAATGGCCTACACCTCCGGCCGCGGCAAGGAGCCGCTATTCACGCCCGTGTCTGCACTCGATTACATCAGCGGCTACCTCATGACCTTCGGCGTGTTGGTGGCCCTGAGGCGCCGCCACGAGGAGGGCGGTACCTACGCGGTCAATGTGTCATTGGCGCGGTGCCAGGAGTGGCTGGTCGCCATGGGGTTGCATGATTTGGACACTGCGGATGCCGGATCCGAGGAACTGGCGGAGATTGCGCAGTGGCTCGTGGAGGTGCAGACGCCCATGGGCCGGCTGCAGCGCTTGCGGCCGATCGTCCGTTACTCGGAGGCCAGCATGAACGAGCTCATGGACTGGCGTGGCTCTGGGCCAGGCGGGGCGGTTTGGTCCTCGTGAGGCCGCGGCGCGGACGGGCAGGGCGTCAATGCGTCGCGCAGAAATTCAACGAATGCGTTGATCTTGAGCGAGGCGCGCTGGGTCACGGAATAGATCGCGTTGACCTCCATTTGCGCCGCCCGAAAGGGCTCCAGAAGGCTGATCAGCCGGCCATCTTGCAGCGCTGATTGAGCTGCATAGAGCGGCACTTGCACGATGCCGATGCCGCCAATAGCCGCCTCGATCAAGGCATCGGTGTTATTGAGAATCAGATTGCCAGCGACAGTCAATTCGCGGCGGCGTCCGTTTTGCGTGAATATCCATTTGCGTGGCCGACCGATCTGCCGTGAATAGAAGCGCAGGCAGTTGTGTCGCAGCAATTCTTCGGGCTCCATTGGCATGCCCGAGGTGAGCGCATAGGCGGGCGAGCAAGCCACGATGTATTGCATGGCACCCACAGGACGGGAAATGATATTGGCGCCGTTGACGCTTCCAAATCGTACCGTGAGGTCCACGTCTTCTTCGATCAAGTCAATCGAATCGTTTCGCACGGTAATTTGCAGCGTGATGCCGGGATACTTGTTGTAGAAATTCGGCAAAGCGGGCATCACGAACTCGCGCGCCAGGGCGGGTGGCAAGTGGAGCCGCAAGGTGCCTTGCATGGGCTTTTCGGGCTCGCTGACTGCCTCCATCGCGTTCAGGTCCTGCAGGAAATGCCGGAACTTCTGATAACACTCTGCACCCGATTCGGTCACCAACTGCCTGCGCGTGCTTCGCCGCAAAAGCTGCGTGCCCAAGCGGGTTTCCAGGCGGCTCACGGCCTTGCCCACCCCAGAGGGGGTCATGCCAAGGCGTTGCGCCGCTTGTGCAAAACTCCCCGCTTCGACGGTCGCGACGAATTCTGCAATTCCTCCAAACTTGTCCATCCCGGCCCCTCTGATTAGAGACATTCTGTCTCGATTGCTTGTCCTGCCATGGTATTTGTCAAAGCGACCGATATTCGTACACTAAAGTGCACGGTAGGTGCGCATTCGGCGAGCCTGCGCGTTACGACTGCGCGCCATGAATGCAGGCGGCCTGCGCAATGCGTGCGTGCACAGCGGCGCGGACAATGCGGGGGCAAAGGCTATCGTTCAATCGCGCCCCATCTTTTGACTGCTGAATTTGAATACCCATGGCATTACCGTTAGACAAAGTCCGCGTCCTTGACCTCACCAACGTCGTGGCGGGACCGCTGGCCTCCTACCACCTGGCGATGCTGGGCGCCGACGTGATCAAGGTCGAAGTGCCAGGCGTGGGCGACCTCTCGCGAAAACTGGGCGCCGACTACGAGTTGGGCAAAAAACAGATGGGCGCATCCTTCCTGGCGGTCAACGCAGGCAAGAAGTCTTTGACGCTCAACCTCAAGGATCCGCGCGGGAAAGAGGTTTTCAAGAAGCTTCTGCTCACGGCGGATGTGGTGCTGGAGAACTTTCGCCCGGGGACGATGAAAAGCCTTGGCCTCGACTACCCCGTCCTGAAAGAGATCAATCCGAGCATCATCTACTGCGCTGTTTCCGGATTTGGCCAGCAAGGACCGTTCGCGCAGCGACCCAGCTACGACCAGATCATTCAGGGCTTTTGCGGCCTCATGAGCCTCACCGGCGATCAGGAGACGGCCCCCACGCGTGCCGGCTACATCGTGTGCGACACGGCCGCCGCAGTGACCGCGGCGTTTGCGATCAGCGCCGCGCTGTATCGGCGGGAGAAGCAGGGCGAGGGCGAGATGATCGACGTGTCCATGGTCGACACCGCGCTCGCGACGATGGCCTCGTGGCCGGTGTCGAACTATCTGAATGCGGGAAAGATCCCGGCTCCCATGGGCAACGACAGCCACACCTCGAGCCCGTCTGGCACGTTTCAAACCGGCGATGGGCTGCTCAATATCGTGGTCAATGAGCAAAAGCATTGGAGGAGCCTGTGCGATGTGGTGGGCCGGCCCGAATTCAAGACCGATCCGCGCCTGGCCGAAGCCAATACCCGCATGGGCAACCGCCATCTGGTGCGAGAGCTGCTCGAAGAGGCGCTTCTCGCCAAGAGCGCCGCTGAGTGGGAGAGCTTGTTCAGCGACGCGGGGGTGCCCGCCGGTCTGATTCTCAATTTGCCCGATGCCATCCGGCACCCGCAGGTCGAAAGCCGCCAGCTTCTGCAGCGATTCGAGGATGTGCCGGGCGTGGGCCGCGATGTGGAGGTGGCGCGTGTCGGCTTTCGGCTTGGCAAGGAGCAGCCCCAGGTCAGTACCCCACCCCCGCAGCTGGGGCAGGATACCGAGCGACTTCTCGCCGAGGCCGGCTACTCGGCGGACCAGATTTCCGCGTTCAGGGTTGACGGCGTGATCTAAAAAGAAAAAGAGCATCTATGTATTTCGGCCCACCCCCCACCGTGATTGAGACCGAGGTCTTCGCCAGCATCCCGGCGAAGCTCAAGCCCAGCGCCTCAGAGCCGCGCTCGCGGCGCAATTTTCTTGAGGGCCCCTCATTCGACCGCGAAGGCAATCTCTATTGCGTCGACATTCGAATGGGACGCGTCTACCGCATCTCGCCGAGCGCCCAATGGGACATCGCCGCCGAGTACGACGGCGAGCCCAATGGCCTCAAGATCGATCGCGAAGGACGCATCTTCATCGCCGACCGCCGCAAGGGCATCCTGATGCTCGACGCGCAATCCGGCAAGGTGGAGACCGTCCTCGAAGGCAGTTCGAAGGGGCGCTTCAAAGGCGTGAACGACCTCATCTTCGCCAAGAACGGTGACCTGTATTTCACCGACCAGGGCACGACCGGGCTGCATGACCCCACGGGCTGTGTCTACCGCTACACCACTGGCGGACAACTCGACTGCCTGATGGACAACGTGCCAAGCCCCAACGGGCTGGTCTTTAACCGCAAGGAAAACGAACTTTTCGTGGCGGTCACCCGCGCCAGCGCGGTGTGGCGGGTCCCGATGGACCAAGCCGGCGCCGCGACCAAAGTCGGCCTCTTCGTGCAGCTTTTTTCTCCGGGACCCGACGGACTTGCGCTCGATGAAGACGGCAATGTGGTCGTGACCCATCCCGGCCTGGGCCTGGTCTGGGTGTTCAGCAAGCGCGGCGAGCCGCTTTACCAGGTGAAGTCCTGCGCCGGCGAGATGACGACCAACATCGCCTATGGTGGCGAGGACCGCAAGACGCTTTATATCGTCGACTCCAAGCAAGCCAACATCCTCATCGCGCGGATGCCGGTCGCCGGCAAGGCCATGTATTCCCATTCATGAAATGCCCGGTATTGGCCATGCACGGCAAAACGACCTCGCCTGTGATGTGCGCTGCGCCTTCGGGGTGCATGTGCAGGTGCAGGTGCGGGTTCGGTTCAAAAACTATGACGCTTACTGAATCAGAGTACCCCCATGAGTGACTTCCCCAAATCCATCCGCATTCTCGAAGAGGGCCCGCGCGAGGGCTTCCAGATCGAACCCGGGTCGATACCGACCGCGCGCAAGATCGAATTTATTGAGGCCCTGTCAGAGACAGGACTCGAGCAGATCACGATTGCGTCCTTCGTCAATCCCAAGCGGGTGCCGGGCATGGCCGATGCGGACGCCATCGTGGCGGGGTTTCGCCCCAAACCGGGCGTGAAGTACCGCGCGCTTTGGTTGAACGAACAAGGTTTCGAGCGTGCGCGCGCGGCCTCTCAGGGCAAGCTCACACTTGACTCCAAGATCAGTATCTACGCGTCCGAGCGCTTCTCTCTGCGCAATAACAACCGCACCACTGCGCAGGAATTCGAGTACGCGCGCAGCGTGGTACGCCGCTACAAAGAGTATGGGGTGCCGGTCAATCGCGCCTCCGTGTCGAGCGCATTCGGCTGCAACTTCCAGGGCGACATTCCGATTGCGACCATCCTCGCAATTTTTCAGCAGATTTTCGAAATCGCGCAGGAGAACGATCTGGTGCTGGAAGAAATCTCGCTGTCGGACACGATGGCCTGGGCCACGCCGCTGTCGATCAAGCGCACGCTGGGCGCTATTCGCGACAAGTACCCCGAGATGCGCCTGAACCTGCATCTGCACGACACCCGCGGACTCGGTCTGGCCAACGCGGTGGCCGGCCTGGAGATGGGCGTTGACATGTTCGATGCCTGTGTCGGCGGACTCGGTGGCTGCCCGTTTGCCGGCCACAAGGGCGCGGCTGGAAACGTCTGCACCGAAGACCTTGCTTTCATGTGCGAGGAGATGGGTATCGACACGGGGCTAGACCTTGACAAGCTGATCGCTTGCGCGCGACTGGCCGAAGATATAGTGGGTCATCCCTTGCCCGGATCCGTGATGAAGGGCGGGGGGTTGAAGCGTCTGCGTGAATCCATTCAGCTGGCCTAAAAACGATATGTCCAATTTTTCAATCCGCTCGGCCGCCCGCCTGTGTGCGGCCCTTCTGGCGTCCATCGCCGTGACGGCGGGTGCACAAACCGCCCCCACCTGGCCCACCAAGCCTGTTCGCTTCATCGTGCCCTATGCAGCAGGCGGCAGCGTTGGCGCAGCGACGCGCATCTTTACGCAAAAGCTCAGCGAGATCTGGGGCCAACCGGTGATCGTGGACAACCGGCCCGGTGGCAACACCATCATCGGCACCCAGGCGGCGGCGCGCTCGCCGGCCGACGGCTACACGCTGCTGTCCATCACCAACACCCACGTGATCAACCCCTGGCTGCAGGCCAAGCTGCCCTACGACGCCATCAAGGACTTCACCGCCGCAGCCACCTTGACGCGCAGTGACTACATGTTGGCCGCGGCCAACAGCTTTGCGCCCAACAACCTGAAGGAATTCATCGCCTACACCAAGGCCAACCCAGGCAAGGTCAATTCGGTCGCGAATGGCTTGGGCACCGGGCAACACCTGGTCAATGAGTTGTTCATGGACGCCACCGGCACCCGCTTTACCGTCGTCCCCTACAACGGCGGCGGTCAATCGACGACGGACTTGATCGGTGGTGTGGTGCAAGTGAGCTTCAACAACTTGCTGAACCTCGCCTCGCATGTGAAGGCGGGTCAGCTCAAGGGCATTGCCATCTCGGGTGACAAGCGCAACCCCTTGCTGCCTGACCTGCCCACCTTTGCCGAAGCCGGCTTGCCCACTTTCAACGCCACCAACTGGTTCGGGGTGCTGGCGCCAGCGGGCACCCCGAAGGACATTCTTCAAAAGATCAACGCCGACATTGCCAAGGTGCAGACCATGCCTGATGTGAAGGCTGCGCTCGCCAAGCAGGGGCTCGACCCCTTCCCCAACTCGGTGGCGAGCGCCGATGCGCTGGTCAAGTTGGAATACGAGCGCCTGGGCAAGATCATTCGCGACAAGGGCATCAAGGTCGAAGGTGAGTAGGCCATTGGCCATTGGCCTTTGGCCTTTGGTTTTTTCCGTCTCTATTCCTGGCAGAGCCAGTTCAATCATTTGCTCCTCATTTTTTGACGGGGCAGGCAGGAGATTCAGGATGAAGACATCCATGCAAACAGGGTGGACGCGGGTGGCGAGTCTCTTTTTGGCGCTCGTCGCTCTGGCAGCAATGGGCCCGGGCATGGCCTGGGCCCAGGGCTATCCCTCCAAGCCGGTGGTCATCGTCTCTCCCTATGCGCCGGGGGGCGGCAATGATGTGATCGCCCGCGCGATGGCGATTCGCCTGAGCCAGAAGCTAGGCCAGCCAGTGATCGTCGAGAACAAACCCGGCGCAAACGCGGTGATCGGTGCGGACTACGTGGCCAAGCAACCCGCGGACGGGTACAGCATCGTTTTGCTGCCGACGCAGCATGTCTACAACTCGGCCATCTACGAAAAGCTGCCATTCGATCCGGTCAAGGACTTCACACCGATCTCGATGGTGGGAACTGCGCCTGTGATTGTGGCGACGCGTGCAGGGGCTCCGTTCAAGAATCTTCAGGAGCTGATTCAATACGCCAAGCAAAAGCCTGCCAATGAAGTGACTTTCAGCACTGCTGGCGCTGGGTCTACCGGTCACCTGGCGGGGGCACTGCTTGCGCAGGTCGTCGGCGTTCAGTTCCAGCACGTCGCCTACAAGGGAGCCGCGCCGGCGGCCCAGGCACTTTTGTCTGGTGAGGTGATGGTCAGTATTTCGCCGCCAGCGTCGCTGCTGCCGCATGTGCGCGCCGGCAAGATGGTGGCGATCGGCATGACCGGCAGCAAGCGTTCGGCAGCTGCGCCGGATATTCCCACCATCCGTGAGCAGGGCCTCAAAGACTACGACGCGGGCCTTTGGTATGGATTTTTCGGTCCGGCAAACATGCCACGCGACGTCGTCACCAAGCTCAATGCCGCGATCAATGCGGTGCTCGAGGACAAGGACGTTCGGGAGGTGCTCGCCAAATCGGGTGTCGACCCGGCCGGCTCCACGCCGGAGGAATTCACGCGGATGGTGCTGGCAGACGTCAAGCGCTGGCCGCCCATCGTGAAAGCTGCAGGCGTGAAGCTCGACTGATTTCCGGGTGACATCGATCTAGTGCCCTTCGTTGGCCTTCGATGGCCTTCGATGACATTTGGCAGCAGTATTACTTTTGATCATGAACAGCCCAGAATATCTAGATTGACGCACGATTTCGCTGCGCCCTAGACTTTCGAAGATTCAATGCCACGCCTGATGCCACGCCGAACGCTACGCCGAACGCCACGCTCATTGGCACCTCTCCCCGCTTCGAAGGAAAGACAAATCCCATGGGTCTGAACCACGTCCCCGGCGCTCCGATTCCGACAGTTGCCGGCCCCGTTGCCGACACCCGCAAGCCGCACTTGACGCTGCCACCGGGCAGCTGCGACACGCATGCCCACGTCTTTGGTCCGGAGGACAAGTACCCCTACGATCCGAACCGCCGCTACACCCCGCCGGATGCGCTGCTGGCCGACTACCTGAAGATGCTGCGCGCGCTGGGCGTGGAGCGGGCCGTGCTGGTGCAACCGAGCGGCTACATGACGGACAACTCGCGCCTGATCGATGCGCTGCGCGAACAGACGGCGTTTCCCCTGCGTGGCATTGCGGTCGTGAACAACAGTGTCAGCGACGACGTGCTACGTGACATGCACGACGCCGGTGTGCGTGGCCTGCGGGTGAACCTGCGCGTGAGCAATGGTGCTTCGGCCGACATGGCGCCCCAGTTGGCGCGTCGCATTGCGCCCCTGGGCTGGCACCTGCAGGTGCGGGTGGACCCGAAGGACTTCGCCAGCGCGCGCAGCCTGATCGAGGCCCTGCCGGTGGATGTGGTGATCGACCACATCGGTGGCGTTCCCGTGAAGGACGGAATAGCCGGCCCTGACTTTCGCATGCTGCTGGACCTGGTCGGCTCGGGTCGCTGCTGGGTGAAGCTCTCGGCGCCGATGCGCATGTCGGAGGAAGCACTTCCCTACAGCGACGTCACGCCCTTCGTGCGCAAACTGGTCGAGGCCGCGCCCGACCACATGCTGTGGGCCACCGATTGGCCGCATACCGGCGTGGGCGGCACCATGCCCAATGACGGCGACTTGTGCGACCTGCTGTCCGACTGGATTCCCGACGCGGGGACCCGCCAGCGTATTCTGGTGGACAACCCCGCCAGGCTCTACGGGTTCTGAGCGTTCCCGCATCAGGCTATAGGCCCCAGCAGAAAACAAATTACAAGAGGAGATAGACACCATGCATTCGCCGTCATTCCTTCCCTCGCTGCGCCGGGGCGCCTTCCTCATGGCCCTGGCTGCGCTTTCCTTCGCGAATGCGGCCCGCGCCGCCGACCCGGTCGAGCCGACCAGCGCCTATCCGTCCCGCACCATCACGCTGATCTCGGGCTTTGCACCGGGCGGTGCCACAGACATCGTGGCGCGGCTGCTCTCGCGCCAGCTCTCGCAGGAGCTCAAGGCCAACGTCATCGTCGACAACAAGCCGGGCGCGTCGGGCAATCTCGGCGCAGCGTACGTGGCCAAGGCGCCGGCCGACGGCTACACGATGTACCTGACCAACGCGGTGGTGTCCATGCCTTCGCTGTTCAAAGACCTGCGCTACGACATCAACAAGGACCTCTCGGCGCTGTCCTTGATCGGGTATGGCCCGCTGGTGCTGATCGCCAATCCGAAGGCGCCGGTCAAATCGATCAAGGAGCTGATCGAATACGCCCGTGCGAACAAGGGCAAGCTCGACTACGGTTCGGGCGGCGTGGGCAGCATCAACCACATGACCATGGAGCTGCTCGTCGCCAGGACGGGCATCAATTTGCACCATATCCCCTACAAGGGTGGCGCACCGGCCACGGCGGCCGTGCTGTCGGGTGAAGTGCCGCTGGCAGTGAGCTCCATTCCGGAGGTTGTGTCCCATGTGCGCCAGGGCACGCTGGTGCCGCTGGCGATCAGCACGCGTGTGCGCAGCCCGGCTTTGCCCAATGTGCCCACCGTCGCCGAAGCCGGCGTGCCGGGCTACGACTCGTCTTCCTGGTACGGCATCCTGGTGCCCTCGGCAACGCCTCAGCCCATTCAGGACAAGATCACCCGCGCCCTGGTGGCGTCCCTGCAAAACAAGGAATTGCGCGACGGCCTCACCACTCTGGGGATTGTCCTGCCCGAAGCCGGTGGCTCGGCGGAGTTCAAGGAACTCATCGCCCGCGAAATCGACAAGTGGGCCAAGGTGATCGAAAAAGAGCGGATCGTCGCGCAGTAAAAAAAGTCGGTCAGGGCTGCAAGCGTGCCAGCAGCCATTCCCGAAAGCGCGCCACCTTGGGCTCGTCGGCGTATTCAGTCGGACACACCATGTGGTAGCCGCGCGAACTCGTGAGCACGAGCGGATGCGGTGCTACCAGGGTGCCTCGCTCGAGCTCTTTGGCCACGTAAGGCAACTGGCCCAACGCAATCCCGAGGCCGTCGACCGCGTACTGGTAGACGATGCTGAGGTCCTCGCAGTAGATGTCGCGGGCGCTGCGTTCACGTGTGGCGCCTGCCTTGGCAATCCACTCTGACCAGTGCTGGGGCCGGCGGTTGGAGTACAGCAGCGGCAAGGCCAGCAGGTCCTCGACGCTGCAAGGGGAGGGCAGTTGTGCCGCCAGCTCGGGCGACATCACCGGCGTCAGGGCGTCAGTCCAGAGCAGGTCGCTGCGCAGCCCGGGCCAGGGCCCTTCGCCATAAATGATGCCCACGTCGGCCTGCTCGCGGCGGAAATCTGTTCCCTCTGTGCTGGTGGAGAACAGGCGCACTCGAATGTCGGGATGGTCGGCCTGGAATTTCGGCAGGAAGGGGATCAGCCAGCGCACGAACAGCGTGGTGTGGCCGCGGACGGTGAGGATCTGGTGCGCGCCAGACACCAGCAGGTTCTGGGTGGC
>CANFQF010000095.1 GCA_947449025.1 Comamonadaceae bacterium | reverse complement strand
GCGCCGACGAGCGATGCGCCGGTATCGGCCGCCAACAGGCCCGGCACCATCGGCCCCTCGCCGGCCTTGCCAAAGAGCGGCAGCGCGCCGATCACGCCCATGTAGTTCAGGTCATGCCCGGCCACCCGCTGATAGGGGCCGTCCTGTCCGTAGCCGGAGATGGCGCAATAAATCAGGCGCGGGTTGATCGCCTTCAGCGCCTCATAGCCCAAGCCAAGCCGGTCCATGACGCCAGGACGGAAGCCCTCCACCACCACATCGGCCTGGGCGGCCAGGTCGCGGAAGATGCGCTTGCCCTCCTCGTGCTTCAGGTTGAGGGTCATGCTGCGTTTGTTGCGGTTGCACAGGAGGAAGGTGCCAGAGTCGGCCTTACCCATGGGGGGGAAGCTGCGCTGGTAGTCGCCGCGCCCGGGCTCTTCGACCTTGAGCACGTCGGCCCCCAGGTCACCCAGCATCTGGGTGCAAAGCGCGGCGGGCAGGAGCCGACTGGCGTCCAGGACTTTGAGGCCGGCGAGCGCCTCGCGGGCGCCTGGCAGGAGGGAGGTGGCTTTGTGGAAAGGGGTCATGGGATGCTTTAGCGGCGCATGCCGCCGGATTCGTGGCCCAGCTGCTTCTCGACCTGGGCGGCGCAGGCGCGCGCAGCTGGCAGCATGGCGCGTTCATGCGCGGGAGTGGCGCGTGTCGCCAGCACGGAGACATGGACTGCCGCGACGACCTCACCGCTGCCGGCGCGGATCGGGATGGCATAGCCGACCACGCCGTCCATGGCCTCTTGGTCGCTGCGCGAGTAGCCCGCCTCTCGAATATGGGCGAATTCCTTTTGCAGCTTGCGCGGATCGGTGAGCGTGCTGGCGGTGAGTTTGGGAAGCTTGCCGGCCAGCACCTGCGCCGCGAGCGCCTCATCGAAGGCGGCGAACAGCTTGCCCGTGGCGGTGCAATGGAGCATCAGCGACTCCCCCAGGCGAATGTCCAGGGAGATACGTTGATTGCCCAGCACGCGATCGGCATAGATCACGCGCCGGCCGACCCGCAGGCCCAAGTAGACGTCGTCGCCGACCTCCCGCGCGAGATCACGCAGCGGCTTGCGGGCCAGCGTGCGCAAGTCCAGCGACTGCACCGTGCGCAAGGCCAGCGAGACGGTGCGCGGACCGATGGCGTAACGCAGGCCATCGTCCACTGTCAGGACCTCGGCCGTCACCATCGTCTTCAGGATGTTGTGCAGACTGCTCACTGGCAGGTCGAGCGCCTGCTTAATTTCTGTGAGGCGCATCGGCGCGCCGCGCTCGGCCAGCAGCTTGAGGATGTCGAAGGTTCGGAGGTACCGGTCGGGACTCATTGTGGAGGACGTTAGAAATGCAACGATGGAGAAATTCGAATATTGGAAATATTATTCGAAATATAGAAATTATCTTGCTTGCTTGCGCGGGTCAACCCTAGCGAAGACCCCTAGTGGCCACAGGCTTGTAGCGCCCACCTATCCCCGCTAAACTTTTCCAATGTTCGGAGTTTATTTCGATATTTCGAAAATATCCAGATCCCAAGATGCAAGCTCCCGGCAGCCAGACCAGCCCTCGCCTGCGGCGAGAACAAACCAAACCAGGCCCCCTCGCCGGGATCCGCGTGCTCGAAATTGCGTCGATGATCTTCGGCCCAATGGCGGGTCAGTACCTCGGAGACCTGGGCGCGGACGTGATCAAGCTGGAGCCACCTGAAGGCGACCTCACCCGCGCGATCGGTCCGCGTCGTTCGTCGCGGATGGGGTCATTCTTTCTTTCCAGCAATCGCAGCAAGCGCGGCATCGTCGTGGACCTGAAGTCCGCTGACGGGCAGGAAGTGCTGCGCCGCCTCCTACGCGAAACAGACATCTTGCTGCACTCGCTGCGCACGCCAGCCGCGACCAAGTTGGGACTCGACTACGAGACGCTTTCGCGGAACGACCCGCGGCTGATTTACTGCCATGTCACCGGCTACAGCGACGAAGGCGACTACGCAGGCCGGCCTGCCTATGACGACATTGGACAGGCGGCCTCCGGTTTGGCGCAACTTCAATCCGTCATCGCGGGTCAGCCTCGTTTCATGCCGACCATCATTGCCGACAAAGTGGGCGGGATGCATGCTGTGATCGGCATCTTGGCGGCGGTGGCACATCGGGAGCGCACAGGAGAGGGGCAGGACGTACAGGTTCCGATGTTCGAGAGTCTGGTCGCCTTCAACATGCTTGAGCATCAATGGGGGTACTGCTTTGAGCCGCCGCTTGGGCCTATGGGCTACCAGCCAGTCAGCACCGCGTCCCGCCGCCCCTACAAGACCCGGGATGGGTACCTCGCCCTGCTCCCCTATTCCGATGCGAACTGGCGCCAGTTCTTTGAACTCGCCGGCGAGCCGCACATCATGGAAGACCCGCGGTTCGCAACCTTTGCGGCGCGTCAAAAGCATTTCCGTGATGTTTGGGACGAAGTGGAGCGGCAGGCCGCTCGCAAGACCAACGCTGAATGGCTCACGCTGCTTTCGAATGCGGACGTGCCCTTTTCCGTCGTGAACAATCTCGAAGACCTCACCGAAGACCCACACCTGGCCAGCGTGGACTTTTGGCATATGGCCGAACACCCTTCGGAAGGCATGCTGCGCTTCCCCGCCAGCCCTGTGCAGATGAAGGGCTCGCCGATGCAGATGACGCGAATGCAACCGCGGCTCGGTGAACACACCGCGGAGGTCCTGCGAGAGTGCGGCTACGACGAGGCGGACATTGCGCGGCTCACCGCTGAACGCGGCGCCTGCTGGTCTGAGGAGTCGTAAGCCCCCGCCGAGTGGCTCGTCTGGGCCCCACGCGGGCGACCGATTTAAGCCATGCACGCAGGGCCAATGCGGACGGGCCCGTGGTTCAGGAAACCTAATTGGTGGCCAACATGAAAAGTGATTGGACACCGGCCGGTAACGCCCGCAAGCTGATTCCTGCGCCGCATTTCATCAAAAAGACCAAGGAGACAACATGAATCACCCCACCCTTTTCAGCCGTCGTCGCTTGCTCGCTGCGTCCGGAACTGCGGCACTGGCGACGACCCTGCCAGCCCTGGCCCAGAACGAGCAGCCTTTGCGGATGTACGTGGGTTTTCCGCCTGGCGGGTCGGGCGACCTTTTCGCGCGCATCCTTGCCGACGGCATGCGAGAAGAACTTAACCGGGCAGTCGTCGTGGAAAACAAGCCTGGCGCGGGCGGCATGACCGTCGCTGTCGGCTTTATGCGCGCGCCCAAAGATGGAAACCACCTCATGCTGGCCACGGGGTCCACGGCAGTGGCGGCACCGGTTTCACGTGCCAAGTCACCTTATTCGCCGATCGATGACTTTCAATGGCTGTCGCTGTTGTCGAACGCGCCTTTCGTGATTGCCGCGAACCCGGCCGTACCAGTGACCAACTTGAAAGAGTTGGTGGAGTATGCGAAGAGCCGCCCAGGGAAGCTCTCCTATGGCCACGCGGGATTGGGCACGACCGTTCACCTTGCCGGCGAACTGCTGAAAGATCAGGCGGGCATCAACATCCTGGATGTCCCCTACGCCGGAAGCGGTCCGGCGATCACCGACACCATCTCGGGCAATGTGCAATTCATCATCGAGACGACGGGCACCTTGGCACCCCTTGCCAAATCGGGGCGGCTGCGCATCATCAGCTGTATGGCCGAGGCGCGTGAAAAGATCGCCCCAGAGGTGCCTACCTGCCGAGAGGCAGGCCTGGATGTGGTCGCAGGCACCTACAACCTTCTGGCAGTTCCGAGTGGAACGCCCCCCGAACTCGCCGACCGCTTGGCGCGCGCCGCGATACGTACGATGGAAAAACCAGGTGTGCAAGAAAAGCTGGTTGGCCTGGGCATCACACCAGTGCTCGGATCCACGCCGACACAAGCGCGTGCGTTCATGGCAGCGGAGATCAGCCGCTGGAGTGCGGTGACAAAGAAGCTCGGTATCGCTCTCTAGGAACTGGACACCCCATGCGCACTCCCATCTGCGACCGGCTTGGCTGTGATTTGCCGATATTTGCCTTCTCACATTGCCGCGATGTGGTCGTTGCAGTGACCCGCGCCGGTGGCTTCGGCGTACTGGGAGCGTCTACCGTCTCGCCCGAGCAACTCGAGGCCGAGCTCCGCTGGATTGATGCTCACACCGATGGCAAACCCTACGGTGTGGATGTGATCATTCCCGTCCGATACGATGAAGAAGCCGAAAAGAGCTTGGACGATTTGGAGAAACTCATTCCACGGGTCCACCGCGACTTCATGGAAAGTATTCTCAGTAGCAAAGGCGTTGCGCCGCTGCCGCCCGACGAGCGTGAACGCGTCCAGCGTGAAATTGTGACGGGTCGCGGTGGTATGACGCCAGATGGTGCCCGCCGTCTGCTGAAGGTTGCTTTGGCGCATCCGCAAGTCAAGCTGGTCGTCAGTGCGCTGGGGCCCCCACCCAGCGACATCGTCGAGGAACTTCGGGCCCGCAACATCATGATTGGTGCCCTGTGCGGAAAGGCCGCCCATGTCGGTCGCCATATCGAGGCGGGCGTTGAATTGATCGTGGCACAGGGAACCGAGGCCGGAGGCCACACGGGCGAAATCGCGACCATGGTGCTGGTACCTCAAGTTGTCCGTGCCTGCGGCGACCAAGTCGCTGTACTGGCGGCAGGCGGTATCGCGACGGGCGAGCAAATCCTTGCGGCGCAAGCCTTAGGCGCCCAAGGGGTGTGGTGCGGAACGGTCTGGCTCGGCACGCGGGAGAGCGAGCTTGACGAATTCGAGAAGCAGGCCATGTTCGCTGCCCGCGCTGAGGACACCGCCAGGCGCAAGGCGCGGACCGGAAAGACGGTTCGCATGCTCAAGAGCGAACTGTCTGAAGCTTGGGAGCGCGCAGACGCGCCAGACTATTTGCCAACGCCGCTCCAAGGCATCTTGTACAACGAGGCCCATGCGCGCGTGGTTCGGGCCAAACGCAAGGACCTCTACTCCTTCCCGGCGGGACAGGTGGTTGGCATGATCAACGAGGAGAGTTCCGTGCGCGACGTCATGTACCGTTTGCAGCTCGAATACGCCAACGCCGCAGAGCGTCTTGCCACCGTCGCGTCGCCTAGCGATTGAAGGAGAAGCCATGACCCCGGAAGTGATGGTCGAACATGAAGACGGTATCGTGATCGTGACCATCAACCGGCCCGACCAACGCAACGCCGTCAACAGGGCCGTCTCGTATGGCGTGTGCGAGGCGATGGACGAATTGGATCGAAACCCTGAGCTGCGCGTAGGCATTCTCACAGGGGCGGGTGGAAATTTTTGTACCGGGATGGACCTGAAGGCCTTCCTGCGAGGCGAGAACACGCGCGTAGACGGCCGCGGCATTCTCGGCATGGCCCTGACCCCTCCGAAGAAGCCTGTGATCGCGGCGGTGGAGGGCTATTGCCTGGCTGGCGGCTTCGAGGCCTCGCTGACATGCGACTTGTTGGTCGCTGCGCGCGACGCCAAGTTTGGCCTTCCTGAGGCCAAACGCGGCTTGGCCGCAGCCGCAGGCGGCCTGATACGGCTGCCAAGGCTCCTTCCGCAACGTATCGCGATGGAGCT
This sequence comes from Comamonadaceae bacterium, assembly GCA_947449025.1. GTDB lineage: Bacteria > Pseudomonadota > Gammaproteobacteria > Burkholderiales > Burkholderiaceae_C > Ramlibacter. The sequence goes on along the minus strand of CANFQF010000095.1, from coordinate 7,291 downwards.
GGCGCTCACCGGGGACATGATGTCCGCAGAACGCCTGTATCAGTGCGGTTTGATCAACGCATTGACTGAGCCAGGGCAAGCGCTGAGCGAAGCGAAGGCACTGGCGCGCCGCATCGTGGCGAATGCGCCCATGAGCCTTGCAGCCAGCAAGCGAGTGATCGTGGAGCAGCGCGATTGGTCACTCGATGAAATTTGGGCCCGGCAGGAATCGATCACACGTCCCGTGCTGGATTCGAGCGATGCCAAGGAAGGCGCACGCGCTTTCGCGGAGAAACGAGCGCCTAGGTGGCAAGGCACATAGAAAACGGTCAGGTCGGGAGCGGATGCAGAGCTGCTTGCGGAAACTGGAGTACCAGCAGCTCCGCGCCACGGCTTCCGGCGGCTATCGCAAGCGCTTCGCTCGCGCCAAGGTAAACCACAGCCGGACCTTCCAGCAGCTCATTTTGGATGTGCAAGCTACCCCTGGTGAGGACATAGAAGCGACCCGCATCAGTCCGCGCGTCGTCGCGTTCTTCCCAAGGAGCCCCAGCGGGCAATCGGACGAGCCAAGCGGCTAGCCCTGTATCGTCGGGAGCGATAAGCACTTCTTGCAGCGGATGCCGGAGCAGCGCGAGATTTTCGGGAGGATCCGTTGCAGGACTCGCGTGGAGCTGTTGTTTCGGGATCCGTAATGCCAAATGCTCACGTGCATCAGGCAGGTACCAGGCGCCGGTATCGCCAACCAGCCGCAGCGTGAGGTAATCGAGACCCTCGCTACCGGCTACCAGCGGCCCGTACCCTGAGTGAGGGGACGCGTAATGCACCGCCAAGGGCTCGACGGCATGCCTGCCCAGCGAGCCACTGCCACGCATAACGACCTGGAACTGATGATGCAAGTGGAAGTGAGTCTGCAATTCCCAGCCCGGCGGCTGCTCCACCAAAAAAACCTGGGGCGAAGGCTTCCCATCGAGCGGGCTGCGTTCCAAGCCGCTCCCGATCACATCGGTGACCCACCCCTCGAACTGGGGCTTAGCGACCGCTCGGCGACGATGCTGCGCGCTAGCGAAGGATTGGATGATAGTCATTCTGAGACGGTATCACGCCGGACGTTTGACATGGATTTGCAAATCTGAACCTTCGGCATCCAAATATGTGTCTGGTCGGCCGCCTACCGCGTCCCTAGACTCAAGCTCTCGAATCGTTCCTGACTCACACACTCACGTCTACGGAGAAGCAATGCAACTTGGTTTCTTCACGATGCCTATGCATCCCATCGGCAAGGATTGGCAGCAGTCCCTGCGAGAAGACCGCGATGCCTTCATGTTGGCCGACGAACTTGGTTTCACGGAGGGGTATTGCGGCGAGCACACCACCGACCCTGAAGAGAACATCACGTCATGCGCCATGTTCATTGCCAGCCTGGCGCACGTCACCCAGCGTATCCGTTTGGGTACCGGTACGCTGAACATGCCAAACCACCATCCGGCCGCTACAGCCAGCGCAATGGCGATGCTCGACCACATGTTGGGTGGACGTTTCATTCTGGGCATTAGCCCAGGCGCGCTGCCCTCGGATGCAGAGATTTTTGGCAACATGGACGGGCCCCGCCCCGCCATGTTTCTCGAGGCGATCAATCAGGTGTTGCAGTTGTGGGCCAGCGAGCCGCCGTACAACATCAAGGGTCAGTTCTGGAATCTCTCGACGGAGCGCACGCACATTCCCGAGACGGGGATGGGGACGATTCCGCGCCCCTTGCAACGCCCGCATCCGCCCGTGGTCGTGACCGCTGTCACACCGTTCTCGCAGGGCATCTGCGAAGCCGCCTCAAGGGGCTGGGACCCGATATCGGCGAATTTTTTGCTGCCCAAATGGGTCAACAGCCATTGGATCAAATACGTCGAAGGTTGCGAGCGCGTTGGCCGCACGCCAGAGCTGGCGGATTGGCGTGTCGCCAAAACCATCTTTGTGGCTCCCGACGATCGCACGGCGCAGGCCTACGCAATGGGCACGGATGGCCCGTACTACTACTACTACCGCTCGCTTTTTTCCAAGCTCAAGCGCCGAGGCGCATTGGGTGTGTTCAAAGAGCATATCGATCAACCAGACGACGAGATCACGCTCGACAAGGTCATGGAAAAGCTGGTCATTCACGGCTCTCCGGCGCGAGTGGCCGACCAGCTTGCCATGCTCCGCGCGGAAACTGGCGAATTCGGTACCTTGCTGTACGCCGGCGTTGACTGGAAAGACCCTCAGCTTGCGCGTGAATCCATGCGCCTGATGGCTGAACAAGTCGCGCCGACTATTCGCTAAACAGTGGAACTCAAAACCGTCACGCTGGACGCTGGTTTCGACACGCGTAAATTGCGTCACGCGCTGGGCCGTTTTCCCACGGGCGTCACGGTGATCACCACACGTGCGCCCGATGGCAAGCGCGAAGGACTCACCGCCAATTCGTTTTCTGCGCTGTCGCTGGATCCGCCGCTGGTGCTTTGGAGCATCGGGCGAAAGTCAGCATCGCTGCCCGCTTTCCTAGCGTCAGGCCACTTTGCTATCCATGTGCTGCCTGCTGAGAAGTGGCATCTGTCGCACCATTTCGCAACCCCCAGTCGCGACAAGTTCGATGGGCTGGAGTTTGAAGACGGGCTGTGTGATACACCCTTACTTCCGGGGGCGCTGGCACGCTTCGAGTGCGAAACTCACGCGACATCCGACGGCGGTGACCACATCCTGTTCATCGGCCGCATCCGCAGAATGAGCTTCGGTGACGGCCAGCCGCTGATCTTCAGCGCAGGGCACTATTGCACACCGACAACCCTCGTGACAGACACCGCTGCGGTCGACCAAGAAAGGCTTTGGGGCGGGCTGGGCTGACTGCATAATTGCTAGCCAGAATGCCTCCTAGGCCATGCCGCGCATCACCTTAGTCAATCTCGAAACGCTTTGCTGCATCGCCAAATTAGGCACTTTTGCCGCTGCAGCAGAGATATTGCATGCCTCGCAGCCTGCCATTTCTGCGCGCATCCGCGACCTGGAATCGGCCCTGGGGGTCGAGTTGTTTCGTCGCCAAGGTCGTCGCATGGAGCTCACCCTCCAAGGCCGCGAACTGGTCGAGATGGTGGAGCCGCTGCTCCAGCGGATTCACGGCGTCGTGGGTGCCATCGACAAACAGGCAGCGATCACCGGAACTGTTCGAATCGGCGTCGGTGAGTTTGCCGCACTCAGCTGGTTTGCCAGCTTCATGGCGCGCTTGCACGAGCGCATGCCGCGAGTCACCTGGCATGTGGATGTAGACCTGACTGCGGCCATGGCGGATAAGCTCAAGGCCGGAAAACTTGATGTCGCACTGCTCGCGGGCCCGCTGGTCGCGCCGGCGATTCGAACAGCCTCGCTAGGCACCGTTCAGATGATCTGGGTTGGCGCCCCCAGTGTCCTAGGTGGCGAAACTCCCTTGGAATCCCCCGTGGACGTACTGCGGTCACAGGCGATTTGGGCACTCACGAGTCCTTCAGCAAGTCACACGATGACTCAGTCGTCACTGGCCGAGTTGGACGTTGCACCCGATTCGATCTCGACTTGCAATCACACCAAATCTCTCATTGAGATCGTCGTGGCGGGGGCTGGCATTGCGCTTCTCCCGGAAGTCTTGGTTCGCGGACACCTGGCAAAGTCTGAGCTTGTCCGATTGCTTCCCGATCTGCAGCACCCTGCGCTTGACTTCGTCATCGCTTGGCACGACGCCGCGGAACAACCCTTGGTGCGAGGCGTCGTTGACCTGGCGCGGCAAAGTTCATCTTTCGATTGACAGTGCCGCTCGCTTGACAGCGCCACCCGCTTGAAAGTGCGCTGTTTGCCCAGCACCCGGTCGACGCAGATCACGCGCCGACCGACCCGCAGCCCGCGGTAAACGTTGTCACCCACTTACCGGGCAAGGTCATAGCGTAGACCCTTAGCGGGAGGTGCTTGCCTGCCCAGCCGCTGGCCGTTAAACTTTTCCAATCGCTGGAATTTATTTCGAGATTTCGAATTTTCAGCCCCCCCCCAAGATGCAAAGTCCCGACAGCCAAACCATCCCGCGCCTGCTGCAGGAGCAGACGCGCCGCTTTGGTGAGCGCGAGGCGCTGGTGGACGCCCGCCGGCGGCTCACCTACACGCAGCTGCAAGACGAGGTGAACCGGGTAGCGCGCGGCCTGTTGGCCCTGGGGCTGTCGCGTGGCGACACGGTCGCCATCCTCATGGGCAACCGTGCCGAGTGGCTACTGACCTTCCTGGCCATCCAGCAGATCGGCGCGGTGTCCGTCGGCGTGAACACCTGGTCCACCCGCCGCGAGCTCGAATACACCTTGGCCCATGCGGAGGTCCGCTGCCTGGTCGCCAACGAGCGGCTACGCCGCCAGGACTTCCGCGCCCTGCTGGCGGACCTGCGACCGGGCTGCGAGCAGCTGCCCACCTTGCGGCACACCATTTGGGTGGACGCAGAAGTACCGCGGGAGTCTTTGGCCGGCGAGATGACCTGGGAGGAGCTGCTGGCCCGCGGCCAGGAGATCCCTCAGACCCAGGTGGACGCAGCCGCAGCAGCCACGCAAGCCGACGACGTCGCGCTGCTGCTTTACACGTCCGGCTCCACTGCAGCGCCCAAAGGCATCCTGCTGCAACACCGCCACTGGGTGCACAACTCTTTCCATATCGGCGAGCGCCAGCATGTGACGCACGAGGACCGCCTGTGGCTGGCGGTCTCTTTGTTCTGGAGCTTTGGCATCGTCAACGCCGCGCCCAACCTCCTGACGCACGGGGGCTGTATCGTGCTGCAGGAGAGCTTCGACGCGGGCGAGGCGCTGGCCCTGATCGAGCGCGAGCGCTGCACCCTCGCCTACGGCACGCCCAACATATTTCAGGCGCTATGGGAGCACCCGGCGCGTCCCAGCCACGACCTGTCCAGCCTACGCAGCGGCGCGACCATCGGCACACCCGAGCAGGTGATGCGGGCGGTGGAACTGGGCGCCACCGAGATCTGCAACATCTACGGCCTGAGCGAGACCTACGGCAATTGCGCAGTGGCCGATGCCCATGACCCGCTGGCGGTGCGCCTGCACTCGGTGGGCCACCCCCTGCCTGGCGTGGTGCTGCGCATCTGCCACCTCGAATCCGGCGAGCCCGTACCGGCGGGCGAGGTCGGCGAGATCCGGGTACGCGGCCCGGTGCTGCGCGAGTACTTCAAGAGCCCGCAGGCGACCGCCGAGGCATTCGATGCCGAGGGCTTCTTTTGCACCGGCGACCTGGGCCGGCTCGATGACGAGGGGCGCCTTTATTACAAGGGTCGCATCAAGGAAATGGTCAAGAGCGGCGGCATCAATATCGCTCCCGCCGAGATCGAGGAGGTTCTGATGCGCCACCCGGCGGTACGCACTGCCTATGTCATCGGCGTCCCGCACCCGACGCTGGACGAGGCCCTGGTGGCCTTCGTCATCCCCGAACCGGGCACAACGCCCGCTGCCGAGGCGCTGAAGGCATTCTGTGCGGGCGAGATGGCCAGCTACAAGGTGCCGGGGCGCTTCCACTTCACCACCGACGCGGAACTGCCTCTGACCACCACTGGCAAGGTGCAAAAAGCCCGGCTGAACACCCTGCTGCCAGCGACCGGTTGGCCGATTCGATGAGCGACGACACCTTCCACAACGACAGGCCTAACGCCTGGGGGTGCTGGGGCCCCGAGGACGAAGCCGGCGCGATGAACCACATCGGCCCCGAGCAGGTCAAGCGCGCCGCCGGCCTGGTGCGAACCGGCGAGGTCGTGCGCCTGGCGCAGCTGCTGTCCCACCGCACCCCGGTGCCACGCCATCGCGCGGGCCTGCAGCATTTCATGGGTCGTGACGGCGGCGACTATGCCGCCGGCGCCAAGCGTCCCGGCGGCTTTCAGTTCGCCGAGGACACGGTGGTCATGCCGCTCCACATCGGCACTCACATCGACGCCCTGTGCCACGCCTGGTGCGACAGCCGCCTGTTCAACAATTACCGCGAGGACAGCCTGCGCAGCACCAGCGGCGCGACGCGCCTCGGGGTGGAAAAGATGCCGCCCGCCGTGACGCGCGGCGTGCTGCTGGACGTCGTGGCCCACCGCGGTCGCCCGCTCGAAGCCGGAGAAGTGATTTCGCGCGCAGACCTCGAAGCCTGCCTGAGCGCCGCCGGGCTGCAGCTGGAGCCAGGTGACGCGGTGCTGCTGCACACCGGCTGGCTGGCGACCCAGGCAGATGTGGCCGAGGTGGACTTCAACACCGAGCCCGGCATCGACCATGCCGCCGGCCTGTGGTTGGCGCAGCAAGACGTGGCATTGATCGGTGCCGACAACTACGCGGTCGAAGTGCTGCCCTTCGCCCCGGGCACGGTGTTCCCGGTGCACCAGTGCGTGATCCGCGACTTCGGGATTCCGCTGCTGGAAGGCCTGCAGCTCGAGCCGCTGGTGCGCACCGGGCGGCATGAGTTTTTATTCGTGGCGGCGGCCCTGCCCATCGTCGGCGCGACCGGCAGCCCGCTGACGCCGCTGGCCATTCTTTGATCGAACCCCGTGACCGTTTCACATCCGCAGGCGGCGCCTGCAAAAGTAAAAACCCATGATCCCACGCACCCTCTTCAGCCCCGACCATGACACCTTTCGCGGCACGGTACGTCGCTTCATCGAGGAGCATGTCACCCCCTTCCACGCCGATTGGGAAAAAGCCGGCCAGGTGCCGCGCGAGCTTTGGCTGAAGGCCGGCGAGCTCGGCCTGCTGTGCGTCAATGCCCCAGAGGCATACGGCGGCATGGGCGCGGACTTCCTATTTAGCGCGATCCTGGTCGAGGAGATGGCGCGGGCCGGCGCCACCGGACCGACTTTCTACCTGCACTCGGACATCGTTGCACCCTACCTGGTGGACTTCGGCAACGAGGAGCAAAAGCGCAAGTGGTTGCCCAGAATGGCCCGAGGCGAGGTCGTCGTAGCGCTCGGCATGAGCGAACCCTCCGGCGGCAGCGACGTGCAGAACATCCGCACCCAGGCGATCCGTGACGGCGACGAGTACGTGATCAACGGCCAGAAGGTCTTCACCACCAACGGCCACACCGCGGACCTGGTCCTGCTCGCATGCAAGACCGACCCCAAGCAGAAGGCCAAGGGCGTGAGCCTGATCCTGGTCGAGACCGACCGGCCCGGCTTCACCCGGGGTCGCAAGCTCGAAAAGATTGGCTGCAAGGCGCAGGACACCTCGGAGCTGTTCTTCTCGGACTTGCGTGTGCCGGTGTCCAACCTTCTGGGCACCGAGGGCGGCGGCTTCGGCATCCT
>CANFQF010000094.1 GCA_947449025.1 Comamonadaceae bacterium | reverse complement strand
TGCCCTCAGGTGCGGCGCCTCAGCATTGCCACGCCCGCCGAGCAGCGCGCGTGGATGATGCAGGCGCTGCGGCCGCACCGGGTCGAGTCGCTCCAGGACCCGGACCCGGGCCTGCTCACCGCCTACTACGAGCCGGTGATGGACGCCTCGCGCCAGCCGACCGCACGTCACCGTGTGCCGCTGTTCCGCCCGCCGGCCGACCTGGCCCGGCGCAAGCCGTGGTTCACCCGGCAAGAGATGGAGACGCTGCCCGAGGCCCAGGCCGCGCTGCGCGGCCGCGAGATCGTCTGGTTGGCCGACCCCATCGATGCGATGGTGCTGCAGATTCAAGGCTCAGGGCGGATGCGCATCACCGAGCCCGACGGCAGGCAGGTGACGGTTCGCCTGGCCTATGCGGGCACCAACGACCAGCCCTACCGCAGCGTGGGCACCTGGCTGCTGCGCCAGGGCCTGGTGCGCGACGCCTCCTGGCCCGGCATCAAGGCCTGGGTGCAGGCCAATCCGGGTCGGGTGCAGGAGATGCTGTGGTCCAACCCGCGCATGGTGTTTTTCCGCGAGGAGCCGCTCGATGGACTGGCCGCGCAATGGGGCCCCCGCGGCGCGCAGGGCGTGCCGCTCACGCCGGGCCGCTCGATCGCGGTGGACAAGGACAGCATTCCCTACGGCGCGCCGGTCTGGCTGGCATCCCCAGGGCCCACCGCGAACCTGCAGCGCCTGGTGCTGGCGCAGGACACCGGCAGCGCCATCGTCGGTGCAGTGCGGGCGGATTACTTCGTGGGCTGGGGCGCTGAGGCGGGCGAGCTGGCGGGGCGGCTCAAACAGCCGCTCAAACTGTGGGTGCTGTGGCCGCGGTGAGGGGATCAGTCGCCTGAGAGGAACAGGTCAATTCGCCAAGAGCCGCTCCGTTTGCTCAGGACGACGCGGTGGTCGACGAAGGTCCGAAGAAACCGACGCTCCACGTATCCCTTGCGGTGCTCGGAGAGTTTGACCGGTATCCATCGCGCGTCCCAGCGGCCAACTTCGACGATCGCGAAGTCGAGTTTGGCTATGACGGTAGCGCCCGGTTTGGGGGCTTGCAGGACGGGAACCCCGGTCGCAATAGTCGCCATGTGCTCGTAGACGTCCAGATCTTGCGGCCACTTGGACGCGACATAGGGCGCATAGAAATCGCCCTGCGTATCGAAGCTGCCACCCAAGGCCAGCACCGTGCCCAGGGTCTCCCACAGCGCAGAGTCGGGCGCGTCGGGTCGCCAGATTTTCTTGAAGTCCTCGAGCCCATTGGCTTCGCCGAAGGACAGCTTGACCTGGGGGTCAAGCGCAGCCTCGATGGCCCGAGCGTCGTGGCGGGCAATGGCGATTTGCAGTTGCGCCCGGAAAGCGAAGAACTCGGGGTCGGAGGGGCCCTCATCGACCGGCATCAGCTTGGGCTGGGCCAAGAGCAGGGCCGGGGTGAGCAGGCAGCAGGCTAAGAGTGCGCGAAGGATGGCGGGCATGGCGAGTTTGAGAGGGTGGTGACCCGGGGCAATGTGCAAGCGCGCGCCTTGCACAGGCCCAACGGCCATTGCTTTGAGAAATTCCTGTTCGCTTGCCAAGCAAAGAGCAGCAAAAAATCAAGGATTTATCTCGGCATGCGCCCTACACTGCGCCAAATCGAGGGGTGCACACGCTGGCATCGAATTGCCCCCTCCCCTGGAGATCACCGCCATGAACGCCCCCCTGCCTGAGCACATCCGCCAGGCCCTTGAGACCGTTTCCCTCGACGACAAGTACGCGCTTGACCACGGCCGCGCCTTCATGAGCGGGGTGCAGGCCCTGGTGAAGCTGCCCATGCTGCAGCGCCAGCGCGACGCGCTGGTGGGCAAGCGCACCGCAGGCTTCATCAGCGGCTACCGTGGCTCGCCGCTGGGCGGCTATGACCAGGCCCTGTGGAAGGCGCGCCAATATCTCAAGGCGCAGAACATCGTCTTCCAGCCCGGGGTGAACGAAGAGCTGGCCGCCACCGCGCTCTGGGGCACGCAGCAGCTGGGCTTTGCGCCGAAGGCGCAGCAAAAGTTTGATGGCGTCTTCGGCATCTGGTACGGCAAGGGTCCGGGCGTGGACCGCTGCTCCGACGTCTTCAAGCACGCCAACATGGCCGGCACCACGCCCTGGGGCGGGGTGATCGCGGTGGCCGGCGACGACCATGTGGCCAAGTCCTCCACCGCCGCGCACCAGAGCGACCACATCTTCAAGGCCTGCGGCTTTCCGGTTTTCTTTCCGTCTTCGGTGCAGGAGATTCTTGATTTGGGCCTGCACGCCCTGGCCATGAGCCGCTACGCCGGCGTGTGGACCGGCATGAAGACCATTCAGGAAATCGTCGAGTCCAGCACCGCCGCCACCATCGACCCGCAGCGGGTAAAGATCATCCTGCCCGAAGACTTCGCCATGCCCGCCGGCGGCGTGCACATCCGCTGGCCCGACACGCCGCTGGAGCAGGAGGCGCGCCTTTTTGACTACAAGTGGTACGCGGCCCTGGCCTATGTGCGCGCCAACCGCCTCAACCACAATGTGATCGAGGGGCCGAATGACCGCTTCGGCCTCATCGCCAGCGGCAAGGCCTACAACGACACCCGCCAGGCCCTGATGGACCTGGGCCTGCCGGACGCCGAGTGCCAGCGCCTAGGCATCCGCTTACACAAGGTGTCGGTGGTCTGGCCGCTGGAGGCCCAGACCACCCGCGAGTTCGCTACGGGCCTGCGTGAAATTCTGGTGGTTGAAGAAAAACGCCAGGTCATCGAGTACCAGCTGAAAGAAGAGCTCTACAACTGGCGTGACGATGTACGCCCCCACGTGCTGGGCAAGTTCGACGAGGTGGAAGGCGACTACTGCGGCGGCGAATGGTCCATGCCCAACCCGACGGCCAACACCTTGCTGCGGGCCAATGCCGATCTGTCGCCGGCACTGATCGCGCGGGCCATCGCCCGGCGGCTCAAGAAGCTGGGCGTGGACGCCGACACCGCCGCACGGCTCGACGCCCGCATGGCCGTGCTCGACGCAGCCGAGAAGTCGCTGCGCGTGATGGAGGTGCAGGGCGACCGCACGCCCTGGTTCTGCTCGGGCTGCCCGCACAACACCTCGACCCGGGTCCCCGAGGGCTCGCGCGCCATGGCCGGCATCGGCTGCCATTACATGGCCCTGTGGATGGACCGCGCCACCCTGGGCTTTACCCAGATGGGCGGCGAGGGCGTGCCCTGGGTTGGCCAGGCGCCTTTCACCGACGAGAAGCATGTGTTCGCCAACATCGGCGACGGCACCTATTTCCACAGCGGCCTGCTGGCCATCCGCCAGTCCATCGCCGCCGGGGTGAATATCACCTACAAGCTCCTCTACAACGACGCAGTGGCCATGACCGGCGGCCAGCCGGTGGGTGAGCGCCCCGAGGGCCACAGCGTGGTGCAAATTGCCGCCGCCCTGGTAGCCGAGGGCGCGAGCCGCTTGGTGGTCGTCACCGACGAGCCGGACAAGTACGACGGCGCGCACGACCTGCCGGGGCTCGAGGCCGTCGGCCCGCACGCATTGCGCCGCCTGCCCGAAGGGGTGGACGTTTTTCACCGCGACGACCTCGATCGCGTTCAGCGCGAGCTGCGCGAGATCCCCGGCGTCACAGTCATCGTCTACGACCAGACCTGCGCCACGGAAAAGCGCCGCCGTCGCAAGCGCGGCACGATGGTCGACCCGGCGGTGCGGGTCGTGATCAACGAGGCGGTCTGCGAGGGCTGCGGCGACTGCGGCGAGCAATCGAACTGCCTGTCGGTGGAGCCGCTGGAAACCCCCCTGGGCCGCAAGCGCACCATCAACCAGAGCAGCTGCAACAAGGACATGAGCTGCCTCAAGGGCTTTTGCCCCAGCTTCGTCACGGTGGAGGGCGGCGCGCTCAAAAAGAAGGCCAAGGCGCAGGCCCCGGACCCCGCCAGCTTCGGCCCGCTGCCCGAGCCCGCCCTGCCCACCCTCGAGGGCAGCGCCTACGGCATCGTGGTCGCCGGCGTCGGCGGCACCGGCGTCATCACCATCGGCCAGTTGCTGGGCATGGCGGCGCACCTGGAGGGCAAGGGCGTGGTCACCCAGGACGCGGCGGGCCTGGCGCAAAAAGGCGGCGCGACCTGGAGCCATGTGTTGATCGGCCAGCAGCCGGAGCACATCCTCACCACCCGGGTGGGACTGGCAGCGGCCGATCTCATCATCGGCTGTGACCCCATCGTCACCGCCGGCAAGGAAACGGCTCAGCGTATCCGGCAGGGGCGCACCCGCGTCGCGCTCAACGCCCACGGCACGCCGACCGCCGCCTTCGTGCACCAGCCCGACTGGGCCGACCCGGCCTCGGCCTGCACTGGCGCGCTGACCGGGCTGGTAGGCGCAGAGCAGCTGGGCCTGCTGCAGGCCGAGCAGATCGCGACCCGCATGCTGGGCGACAGCCTGTTCACCAATCCGGTCATGCTGGGCTACGCCTGGCAGCGCGGCTGGATTCCGCTCGGCGAGGCGGCGCTGTTGCGCGCCATGGAGCTCAACGAGGTGGCAGTGGCGGCCAACAAGGCGGCCTTCCTCTGGGGGCGCCTGGCGGCTCACGACCCGGCGGCGGTGGACAAGCTCCTCACGCCCGCGCAGGTCGTGCAGTTCCAGCCGAGGGAGACGCTGGACGGCCTGCTGGCCCACCGCGCGACCCATCTGTCGGCCTACCAAAACGATGCCTACGCCCGCCTCTACCGCGACTTCGTCGAGCGGGTCCGCTCGGCCGAGGCGCCCCTGGGCAAGACCCAGCTGACCGAGGCGGTCGCGCGCGGCCTGTTCAAGCTCATGGCCTACAAGGACGAATACGAGGTGGCGCGCTTGCACACCGACCGCGCCTTTCTGGGCCGGATCGCGGGCCAGTTCGAAGGCGACTTCAAGCTGCACTACCACCTGGCGCCGCCCCTGCTGTCCAAGACGAACGACAAGGGCGAGTTGATCAAGCGACCCTTCGGCCCCTGGATGGGCGTGGCTTTTCAGGTGCTCGCCCGCCTGAAGTTCCTGCGCGGCACCGACTTCGACCCCTTCGGCCGCAGCGCCGAGCGCCGCGGCGAGCGGGCCTTGATCGAAGCCTACCGGGCCAGCCTGGAAGAAGTGATTTCTGCGCTCGACGCCGACAACCACGCTCTGGCGCTCGCGATCGCCCGCATGCCCGAGCAGATTCGCGGCTTCGGCCATGTGAAGGAGCGCCACCTCGCGAAGGTGCGGCCCCAATGGGACGCGCTCATGGCCCAGTGGCGCGCCCAGCGGACGCAGCCCGGCGAGCGGCGTCAGGCCTGAACCTGCGCCTCAGGCCTGCCCTTGGGCCGACGCCTTCTGCATGGCGCCCGAGCGCAGCACCTGGACGATGGCACTGGTCGGCACGGCCCGGCGCAAGGCGGCGGCGACGTCGGCTGCCGCAATCGCCCGGTAATCCTTGGGAATCAGCAGGCCCAGACAGCGGTCCAGCCACAGGCCTACGGTTTCGCCGGGCCGATGGGGCTGGCCCAGGGACGCGCGCTCACCCACCAGCAGGGAAGGTCGGGCGATCACCAGGCCCTCGAAGCCCAGCGATGGCAAGGCCGCTTCCAACTCACCCTTGACCCGGTTGTAGAAGACCCGGGACTTCGCGTCCGCGCCCATGGCGCTCACCAAGCCCGCGCGCAGGGCGCCGCTGGACCGGGCTGCCCTTGCCACCGCCAGGTTGGCGTCGAAATCCACTGCGCGAAAGGCCGCCTGGCTGCCGGCGACCCGTATCGTGGTGCCCAGGGCCAGGTAAACCTCGTCCGCGGCGGGCAGGGGCGGCAGGGCGGCGAAGTCGACGACATGGACGACCAGCTTGGGATGCTTGTCCGCCAAGGGACGGCGCACCAGTACGTGCACAGCGGCTACGCCGGCGTCGGCCAGCAGACCCTGGAGCAGTTCGCGGCCGACAAGGCCGGTTGCGCCGGCCAGAATTACGGTCCGGGTGGAGGTCGGATGGGGGTCCAAAGACATGTGGGGATCGCCGAAAAGAGGCTGTAATGAGCCGAATGTAAGGTGCGGGCTGGCGGCGGTGTTGGACGCCCGCTGCGCCAGGCCCTGGGGAGCCCCTTTGCGCCATCGCACTTTGGGGGCAGGCCTACAATCCCCGCCAGCGCCGTCGGCCGGCCGACTGACTCAGGGCAGTTGTCGCTCGCCGGCGGCTTTGCATGTCGACCCTTTTCGAACCAGGAGTTCCCGTGTTCATTTCTTCCGCCTACGCCCAGACGCCCCCGGCAGCCGCCGCAGGCGGTGACATGTTCTCCTCCATCACCGGCATGCTGCCCTTGGTGCTCATGTTCGTGGTGCTGTACTTCGTCATGATCCGCCCCCAGATGAAGCGCCAGAAGGAGCACAAGGCCATGCTCGAAGCCTTGGCCAAGGGTGACGAGATCGTCACCGCCGGTGGCGTCGCCGGCAAGATCGCCAAGATGGGCGACAGCTATGTCGGCCTCGAAGTGGCAGAGGGCGTGGAGATCCAGATCCAGCGCAGCGCCATCGCCCAGGTTCTGCCCAAAGGCACCCTGAAGTAAGCGCCCATACCGGCCGCGCGGCCCACGCCGCCCGGCCTGCGCATCACGCCCCTTGGGCCCCTCGGGCCCCCGGCCCTTCCCGCAGATCCGCAGTCTTCGTCCATGAACCGCTACCCGCTCTGGAAGTACCTGATCCTGGTGGTCGCCTTGCTGGTGGGCATCGTCTACACGCTGCCCAATTTCTTCGGCGAGGCGCCGGCCGTGCAGGTCTCGGCTGGCAAGTCCACCATCCGGGTCGATGCCACCACCCTGGCGCGCGTCGAGCAGGCTCTGGCCCAGGCCGGACTCAAGCCGCATTCGATCGCCATCGAAGGGACCTCGGTGCGGGCCCGCATGGACAGCACCGAGGACCAGCTCAAGGCCAAGGACGCGATCCAGCGCGCACTGTCGCCGGACCCCGCCGACCCGGCCTATGTGGTTGCCTTCAACCTGATCCCGGCTTCGCCGGCCTGGCTGTCGGCCCTGCATGCGGCGCCCATGTATCTGGGTCTGGACCTGCGCGGCGGCGTGCATTTCATGCTCCAGGTCGATATGCAGGCTGCGCTCACCAAGCGGGCCGAATCCTTCGCCGGCGACCTGCGCACCCAGCTGCGCGAGGCCAACATCCGCCACGCCGGCATCAGCCGCAATGGCCAGTCGGTCGAGGTGCGCTTTCGCGAGGCGCCGGTCATGGAGCAGGCGCAAAAGCTTGTCGCCACCCAGTTCCCTGACCTTTCCACTACCAGCGGCCCCGACGGCGCCGACTACCGGCTCACCGCCACCATCAAGCCCGAAGCGGCCCGCAAGGTGCAGGAGCAGGCCCTCAAACAGAACATCACCACGCTGCATAACCGGATCAACGAGCTGGGCGTGGCCGAGCCGGTGATCCAGCAGCAAGGCCTGGATCGCATCGTGGTGCAGCTGCCGGGCGTGCAGGACACCGCCAAGGCCAAGGACATTCTGGGCCGCACTGCCACGCTGGAAATGCGCATGGTCGACGACAGCGCCGAGGCCCGCGCCGCCGAGCAGGGCAGCGGCCCGGTGCCCTTTGGCGCCGAGCGTTACTTCGAGCGGGACGGCCGCGCGGTCATCGTCAAGAAGCAGGTCATCCTGTCTGGCGACAGCCTCACCGACGCCCAGCCGGGTTTTGACTCGCAAAGCCAGCAGCCCAAGGTCGACCTCACGGTGGACGCCAAGGGCGGCCGCATCATGCGCGACACCAGCCGCGAGAACATCCGCAAGCGCATGGCCATCTTGCTGTTCGAAAAGGGCAAGGGCGAGGTGCTCACCGCACCAGTCATTCAAGGCGAGCTGGGCAACCGGTTCCAGATTTCCGGCTCCATGAGCGTGACCGAGGCGAACGACCTGGCCCTGCTGCTGCGCGCCGGCTCGCTGGCCGCGCCCATGGAGATCATTGAGGAACTCACCATCGGCCCGAGCCTGGGCGCGGAGAACATCGCCAAGGGCTTTCACAGCGTGACCTGGGGCTTTGCCGCCATCGTCGCCTTCATGGCGATCTACTACATGCTGTTCGGCCTGTTCTCTGGCCTCGCGCTGGCGGTCAACCTGCTGCTCCTGGTGGCCATCTTGTCGATGTTGCAGGCCACGCTCACCCTGCCGGGCATGGCCGCCATGGCCCTGGCCCTGGGCATGGCGATCGACTCCAACGTGCTCATCAACGAACGGGTGCGGGAAGAGCTGCGTATGGGCGCTGCGCCGCAGGTGGCCATCCATGCCGGCTACGACCGCGCCTGGGCCACCATTTTGGACTCCAACATCACCACCCTGATCGCGGGTCTGGCCCTGCTCGCCTTCGGGTCGGGGCCGGTGCGCGGCTTCGCGGTGGTGCATTGCATCGGCATTTTGACCTCGATGTTCTCGGCGGTGTTCTTCTCGCGCGGCCTGGTGAACCTCTGGTATGGCCGGCAGAAGAAGCTCAAGTCGGTGTCCATCGGCACCGTGTGGCGGCCCGAAGCCGGCGCGGTGGCCAAGAAGGGATAAATCATGGAATTCTTTAAGATCCGGCGCGACATCCCCTTCATGCGCCATGCGGTGGTGTTCAACGTCATCTCTTTCGTCACTTTCGCCCTGGCGGTGTTCTTCCTGGTGACGCGTGGTCTGCACCTGTCGGTGGAATTCACCGGCGGCACGGTGATGCAGGTGCAGTACCCGCAGGCGGCCGAGGTCGAGCGGATTCGCCAGTCGGTTTCGGGCCTGGGCTTTGCCGACGTGCAGGTGCAAAACTTCGGTACTGCACGCGACGTGATGATTCGCCTGCCGGCCCAAAAAGGCGTGAGCTCGGCCCAGCAAAGCGAGCAGGTGATGGCGACGCTCAAGGCCGCCGAGCCGCAGGTCTTGCTCAAACGAACGGAGTTCGTTGGCCCCTCGGTCGGTGAGGAACTCGCAGCCGACGGTCTGAAGGCCCTGGCCATGGTGATCATCGGGATCGTGGTCTACCTGGCCTTGCGTTTCGAGTGGAAGTTTTCGGTCGCGGCCATCGTTGCCAACCTGCACGACGTGGTCATCATCCTGGGCTTCTTCGCCTACTTCCAGTGGGAGTTCTCACTGGCGGTGCTGGCGGCGGTGCTGGCCATCCTGGGCTACTCGGTCAACGAGTCGGTGGTGATCTTTGACCGGATCCGGGAGAACTTCCGCCGCTACCGCAAGATGGACACGGTGGAGATCATCGACAACGCGATCACCTCCACCATCAGCCGCACCATCATCACCCACGGCTCGACGCAGATCATGGTGCTGTCCATGCTGCTGTTCGGTGGTGCGACGCTGCACTACTTTGCGCTGGCGCTGACGATCGGCATTCTTTTTGGCATTTATTCCTCGGTGTTCGTGGCGGCCGCGATCGCCATGTGGCTGGGCGTCAAGCGCGAGGACCTGATCAAGGCAGCGCCGCGCAAGGACGGAGACCCCGGGGACCCGAACGCAGGCGCGGTGGTCTGAGGCCAGCGCCCAGGGCTTGATCACGCTTCGATTCGTCGTCGTTCGATATAAACCTTCGATGAAGCGCAGATAACTCCCTCAAGAAAAACAGCCGCTTCCGCGGCCGTTTTTCTTTGAGCTTGTCGAACGCGTTAAATGCGCGTCAGTTTGATGTTCATGAAGGGGGTCAGTGCGCCACCCGGTGCTCGGTGTCGTCGCACAGCTCGTCGAGCACCAAGGCGTCGGGCTCGGCGCCAAAGCTCCAGTAAACCATCAACACAATGAGCTTGAGCTCGTCGAGCGAGACCGGGTCACCGGGCGCCGCCATTGCGCGGTCGATGGCGATTTCGCGCATGTGCGGGGGCAACACGCCGGCCGACTCGAGAAAGCTGATGAAGCCCAGGCACTGCGCGCCCAGGTGGTCTTGCTCGGCGACCGAGTACACGCGCAGACTGTGCGGCGACTGGTGGTGGGCCGGTGAGGTGTCGAGTGCGCCCAGGCCGACGCCCAAGCCAGATGCCGCGGCGGTGGTCGATGGGGATCGGGTGCCCTCTGCGGGCGTCGAGGAGGGTTCGAGGCGGATCGCCTGCGCCGCGCTGTTGAGGCCGTCTAGCCAGACTAGCGCGTCGTGGATTTCCTCGGGTTCAAAGCCATGGGCGCTGAGCTTGCGACCGAGTTGCTGCAACTCGGGACAGGCATCGCCTCGCCAGTAGTTTTCGTACACGAACACCAGCACTTCAAACATGACCCCAATATAGCCTAGAAGTGGCGGTTGTCGGCGAGCCCCTACGCGGATGTTGCATTCTTTCTGGTGCCGATGGACGGGCTTGTCCTCCAGTGGGTCTGCCGCAGGGCTGAATCAGCCGCGGCCGACCCGCTGGAAGTAGCCACCCGGCAGCCTGCCGAGGTGGCCCGCGAGCTCGAGTTCGAGCAGCCGCGCCTGAAGCCGGGCCGCAGGCAGGCCGGTGCGAGCCAGCAGCTCGTCGAGTCCGGCCGGCTCCCAGCCCAGGGCGTGGAGCACGGGGTCCTGCATCGCTTCAGGCCCGTCATGCGCGTCGTTCTCGTCATCCGCTTCGTGCGCATCGCGGGCCTCATGGCTTGCATGGGCCTTGTTGGCCTCGGGGGTGCCGCGTGCGCTGCGGGCAGCCGATAGCGGCACAGCGCAGCCCAGTTCTTCCAGCACATCCTCAGCGGTCTCCACCAGCTTAGCGCCCTGGCGAATGAGCGCGTGGCAGCCTCGCGACTGTGGTGCATGGATCGACCCCGGGATGGCGAAGACCTCGCGCCCGAGCTCGGCGGCCAGCCGTGCGGTGATGAGCGAGCCCGACTGCGGCGCGGCCTCTACCACCAAGGTGCCCCGGGCCAGGGCCGCGATGATCCGGTTGCGGCGGGGGAAGTTCTCCCGCAAGGGCGGCGTGCCCAGCGGAAATTCGGACAGCATCAGACCCTGCTGCGCGATACGCTGCGCGAGGCCTTCATGCTGCGAGGGGTAGACACGGTCGAGGCCGGTGCCCACCACGGCCACGGTGGCCAGCGCCTCCGATTGGGGCTCTGGCGCGTCCTGCTGTGGGCGCTCGCTCCCGGTGCCAGCGCGGGAGGATGCGCGATCTGCTGCGCCCGCGATCGCGCCTTCATGGGCTGCTCCGTCAATGCCCAGCGCCAGGCCCGAGACCACGGTCCAGCCCTGTGCGGCCAGGTGGCGTGAGAAGGCCCGCGCATTCGCCACGCCTTGGGGCGTGGCATTGCGGCTGCCGACCACCGCCAGCGCGGGTGGCCAGGCCAGGGGGCCATGGGCCAGTGGGCGGCCCTGGGCGAACAGCAGCAGGGGCGGGTCATGCGCCTCGAGCAAGGCAGGTGGGTAGTCGGCGTCGGCCAAGGTGATGACCCGGCGCGTCCGGCCCGAAGGCGTGACCCCGGCCGCCAGCCAGGCCTCGGTGGCCTCCACCAGGGAGTCCAGCCGCGCAGGCGGATGACGCAGTGCCCGGATCTGGGCTGGGCTGAGCGCAGCCGCCTCTCCTGCCAGCGCGGGGGTCGGTGCCGCGAACACCTCCTGTGGCAGCCCAAAAACAGCAAGCAGGCGGCGCTGCACGGGCGGGCCGAGCCCAGGGGTCAGGAGCAGCCGCAGCCAGGCGGCCAAGTCATCCGAGCCCTCCGAGCCCCTAGCCTCGGGGTGCCTAGCTTCGCGGTCCATGTCTTCGTCGCGCATGTCCGCCCTGGCTTTAGCGCGGTGTTACCAGCCGGTCGCCGACTTTCACGCCCTCGCGGGTCTCCATCACCAGCGCGTAGGCCACATGCTCGAAGGTGCGGAACACCATCAGCAAGCCGTTTCGCTCCTCGGGCAGCGCAAGTTGCTGTGGCTTGCCCTGCGCGTCCCGGTCGGTGATGCGGCGGCCCGCCTGCAAGATGGCCAGCACATGGCCGCTCGCCAGGCCGTCGGCAGCGCCCTTGTTGAGGGCCACGATCTGGTTTTGGCCGACGGTGCTTACCGCATCGCCATAGACCGCCAGCACCAAGGCGCCAGGGATCGGCGCCTCGGGCGCGCGCGGCGCGTAACTCACGAACTGACGCGGCGGCACCGGCAGCAGCTGGTCGCCGGCGCGCAACTCCTGGCGGGCGCTGATGATGTCCACCGAGGCCGGTACCGGCGGACGGGTCTGCGCCGCCTCGGCGCGGACCAGGCGGGCACGGCCCACCATTTGCACTTCTACCCCCAGTGACTGGCCGCTCACCGGGTCGCGCAGGGTGCGTGCGCCGCGCACCACGACCCAGTCACGGCCCGAGCTTGCCCCGCTGCCGTCGGTCTCTGGCGTGGCCATGGGCGCGCTGGCAGGACCGCGGGCGTAGGCCCGGTCACCGCGGGTGAAGAGCACCCGGCTGTCGCCGGCGCCCACCAGGCGCGGCGCCTGGGCCAGCTGCGCTTCGGAGATCACCAGGGGTTCGGCCAGGAAGGGTTCGATCAGGCCCGGGCGCAGGGTGGGCAGGGCCAGGTCGGGCAGGCCCTCGCTGCGGGTCCGGGGCTCGAGCTTGACTGTCGGCGGCTCGCCCGGGGCGGCGCCCTCGCGGCCGGCCATGCGCAGGCGCGCACGGCCTCCCTCGCGCACCAGCTCCAGTTGCTGGCCGGGATAAATGAGGTGCGGGTTGCCCACTTCCTGCATGTTCATGCCCCACAGCTGCGGCCAACGCCACGGGCTCTGGAGATAGAGCCCCGCGATCGACCACAGGGTGTCGCCTCGCTTGACCCCATAGACCTCGGGCGCACCAGCCCGCAGGTCGGCCAGCGGCACCCCGGCCTCGCCGGCCTGCTGCGCCGCAGCCCGCTGGGCTGCGGTGACCGGCCAGCCCCCACGCGGGCTGCTTGCCTGGGCCAGAGCCATTTGCGACACGCTGCCCACCAGCAAGAGGAGGGCGGC
>CANFQF010000093.1 GCA_947449025.1 Comamonadaceae bacterium | reverse complement strand
TGGACCAGGCGCTGGCCCATATCGCCCGGGAGGGCAGGGGCGTCGCAGTGCTGCTCAACGCCGGTGAGTCGTCGCAGCAACTGCTCGAGCAGTTCGAGGGCCGGGCCCGGGCTTCACAGGCGCCCCAACGCGGACGCATGGACCTGCGCGCCGACGGCAGTGGCGCCCAGATCCTGCGCGCCTGTGGCGTCCAACGCATGACGGTCATGGGCTCGCCCCGCCCCATGCCCAGCATGGCTGGTTGGGGCCTCGAGGTGGCCAGCTATCTGCCGCCCTCGAAGGCGGCCTGAGCAAGACGCCAGGCGACCCCTCCCCCATCACCAGACACCCACATAAGGAAATTCGACATGCAAGGCGCAGACAAGGGCCAGACCGCTCACGAGGGAGGCAAGGGCCTGCGCATCGCCATCGTGCAGGCGAGCTTCAATCAGGGCATCACCGACACCCTGGCGCACTCTTGCAAGGACGAACTCATTCGCCTGGGCGTGGCTGCGGCCGATATCGACCACCACTTCGTGCCCGGCGCACTCGAGATCCCGCTGGCGCTCAAGGCGCTGGCAGTACGGGGCAAACATGACGCACTCGTCGCCCTGGGCTGCGTGATCCGCGGCGAGACCTATCACTTCGAACTGGTGGCCAACGAGTCTGCCGCCGGGGTGACCCGGGTCGGACTGGACCACCAGATCCCGATCGCCAATGTCATCCTCACCACCGAGAACCTGGCTCAAGCACTGGCCCGGCAGGTTGAAAAGGGCGTGGACGCGGCCCAGGTCGTGGTCGAAATGGCCCAGCTGCTGCGAGACCTGAAGCGATGAACGAGATCCCCGACACCGACACCGACGCCGTCGAAGCCCCCGAGGGCGCTGGCGCAGCCGTCGCCAGTCACAAGAAGTCCGCCAACAAGTCAGCCCGTACGCGTTCCCGCGAATTCGCGCTGCAGGCGCTCTACCAGATAATGGTGGGGCGCAACGGGGCCGAAGAAGCCGACACCTTCACACGCGGCCTGATGGGCTTTCACAAGGCCGACTCGGTGCACTTCGACGCGCTGGTCCATGGCTGCACGCGCGAAGCGGGCGAACTCGACGCCCTGATCACGCCGCGTCTGGATCGGCCCATGGCCGAAATTTCGCCGATCGAGCACGGCATTTTGTGGATCGGTACCTACGAATTCCGCCACGCGCTGGATGTGCCCTGGCGCGTCGTGATCAACGAGTGCGTCGAGCTGGCCAAGTCCTTTGGCGGCACCGACGGCCACAAGTACATCAACGCCGTCCTGAACGGGCTGGCGCCCCAGCTGCGCCCCCAGGAAGTCGAAGCCGATCGCGGCGCAGGCAAGGGCCGCGGCTGAGGCTCTGCCTCTCCGGTCAAGGCTCACGCGCGCCCTGCCCCCCAACCGACCAGAGCCACCGCCATGCGCATCACCGAACGCGCCCGACGCATCGAGCCCTTTTATGTGATGGAGGTGGCCAAGGCCGCCACCGCGCTGGCCCCCGAGCTGGCCCGTGAGGGCCGGCCGATGGTCTTCCTGAACATCGGCGAACCTGATTTCGGTGCCACGCCGCTGGTGCAAGAAGCGGCTGCGCGCGCGATCCGAGAAGGACGCACGCAGTACACCCAGGCCACCGGCCTGCCAGAGCTGCGCGAGCGCATCGGGCAGTGGTATCAGGACCGCTTTGGCCTTCGGGTGCCCGCCAACCGCATCGTGGTGACCGCAGGCGCCTCGGCTGCATTGCAGCTCGCCTGCCTCGCATGGGTGGAAGCGGGGGACGAGGTGCTGATGCCCGACCCCAGCTACCCTTGCAACCAACAGTTCGTGAACGCCGCCGAGGGCAGGGCCGTTCTGCTGCCCACCACCGCCGCGAGCCGCTTCCAGCTCTCTCCCGAACAGGTGCGCGCGCATTGGGGGCCACAGACGCGGGGCGTGCTGCTGGCCTCGCCGTCCAACCCCACCGGCACCTCGATCGCACCCCAAGCCTTGGCCGAGATCCACGCCGCCGTGCGCGAGCGCGGCGGGATCACGCTGCTGGACGAAATCTACCTAGGCCTGTCTCATGACGAGACCTTTGGCCAGTCGGGCCTCGCCCTCGGCGAAGACTTGGTGAGCATTAACAGCTTTTCCAAATACTTTTGCATGACGGGCTGGCGTCTGGGCTGGCTGGTGCTGCCCGAGCCCCTGGTGCCAGTGATCGAACGCATGGCGCAACACCTGTTCATTTGCCCCAGCACCATCGCCCAACACGCGGCTCTGGCCTGCTTCGAGCCCGAGAGCATCGCCGAATACGAGCGCCGCCGCGCCGAATTCAAGGCCCGACGCGATTGGTTCATCCCGCAGCTGGCAGCCGTCGGCCTGCCAGTACCCGTGGTGCCCGACGGCGCCTTCTATGCCTGGGCCGATTGCAGCGCCTGGTGCGAGCGCCTGGGCCTACCCGCCGCGACCGGCAGCTGGGACCTGGCCTTTGACCTGATGCGCCGCTGCGGCCTGGCCGTGACACCGGGGCGCGACTTCGGCAGCGCGGACACCGCGCGGTTCATCCGCTTTTCGACCGCGAGCAGCATGGGTCAGTTGCAGGAGGCCATCGCCCGCCTGCGCCAGGCTGCGGCGGGGTTGGGCTTGTTGTCCAACGCGCCCCTACCCGGCCCTGCCCCGGTGCTCGGAGGCGCGCCATGACCTTCGAGTTTCCGGTACGCGTCTACTGGGAAGACACCGACGCCGGCGGCATCGTCTTCTATGCCAACTACCTGAAGTTTTTCGAGCGTGCCCGCACCGAGTGGCTGCGGGCTCTGGGCCTGGCGCAATCGGCGCTGCGCGAGCAGACCGGTGGCATGTTCGTGGTGAGCGAAACCCAGGTGCGTTACCTGCGCCCGGCCCGCCTGGACGACCAACTGCGGGTCACCGCCCGTCTGGAGGAGGCCGGCCGCGCCTCGATGGTCATCGTGCAACAGGCCCTGGACCAGCAAGGCCGGCTTCTGTCGGAGGGGCGCATTCGGATCGGGTGGGTCGACGCTGCGAGCATGACCCCGACCCGCATCCCTCCCGCGGTGCTTCAGGCTCTGCAACAATAAGGTCATGAACCAAGAAATGTCCATCGTCCAGCTGGTGCTGGGCGCTAGCTGGGTGGTGAAGGGCGTCATGGCGCTGCTGGCCTGCGTGTCCGTGGCCAGTTGGGCGGCCATCTTCCGCAAGATCTTCGCGCTGCGCCGAGTGAAGTCGCTCAACGAGGCGTTCGAGCGCGAGTTCTGGTCTGGCACCACTCTCAATGACTTGTACGCCGCAGCGGCGCAAAACGCCCGCGCCGCCGGCCCGATGGAGCGCATCTTCGCCTCGGGCATGCGCGAGTTCCAGAAGCTGCGCGAGCGCCGCATCCTGGACGCAGGCGTGTTGCTCGACGGCGCCCGCCGCGCGATGCGCGCCAGCTACCAGCGCGAGATGGACGCGGTGGAAAGCCAGCTCTCCCTGCTGGCCACCACCGGCTCGGTGTCGCCCTATGTGGGCCTGTTCGGAACGGTGTGGGGCATCATGCACGCGTTCACTGGCCTCGCCAGCTTGCAGCAGGTCACCCTGGCCACGGTGGCCCCAGGCATCGCCGAGGCTCTGGTGGCCACCGCCATTGGCCTGTTTGCTGCCATCCCGGCAGTGACCGCCTACAACCGCTTCGCCCGCGACATCGACCGGGTGTCGATCCAGCTGGAGACCTTCATCGAGGAGTTCTCCAACATCCTTCAGCGCAGCGTGGGCGCGCCTGGCGCCCCCCACTCGGCCCCGGGGCGCTAAGGCCATGCCCGCCGTCGCCTCCCGCGGCCGCGGCCGCCGCACGATCAACGAGATCAATATGGTGCCCTTCATCGATGTGATGTTGGTGCTCCTGATCATCTTCATGGTCACCGCGCCGCTGATCACGCCCAGCCTGATCGACCTGCCCAGCGTGGGTAAGGCCAACCGCCAACCGGACGTGAAGCTCGAGGTGGTGATCCACAAAGACGAGACATTGGAGCTGCGCGAAGGCTCCCCGAAGCCAGGCGCAGCCAGCTCGGCAAAGACAACAAGTACGCAGCGGCTTGCCCTGGCTGATCTGTCTGCTCGCGTGCTGCAGGCGCAAAGCGGCCAGGCCGCGGGGAGCGTGGCTGTGGTGATCAGCGCCGACCGCGGCCTGAAGTACGAATCGGTGGTCAAGGTCATGGACACGCTGCAACGCGCTGGCGTGCAGCGGGTGGGCCTGTCGGTGCAGTTGGCGCCCTGACCGGAAGATCTGCCGCCCCACGAGGACTCACGCCGTATGTCCCTGATGGCCACCGCTGACCGCCTGGAGTTCACACCGCCACCCGAGCCACGCCCGGTGGCGGCCATGGGCCTCGCCCTGCTGGCCCACCTGCTGCTGTGCGTCGCGCTGGCATGGGGCATCACCTGGAACCGAGATAGCGCGGAGGTCAGCGCTGAAGCCGAGCTCTGGTCGAACACGATCCAGCTGGCGGCGCCGGCCCCGGTGGAGACGCCTCCTCCACCGCCTCCACCTCCGCCAACTGCGCCGGTGCAGGTACCGGTACCGGTGCCCCAGCCTCCACGCCCAACGAAGGCGGTCCCCGTGGCTGCGCCACCGAAGCCGCAGATCAAGGACGCGGCCATTGCGCTCGAGCGCGACAAGGAGCAGCGGCGGGCGCGGGAAGAAAAAGCGCGCGAGGCGTTAGAAAAACAAAAAAAGGACAAGGCGCTACGCGAAGCTGCCGCACGCGAGGCGGCCGACAAGAAGTTGGCCGACAAGCAGGCAGCGGAGAAAAACGCGGCCGAACTCAGAGCCGCAGAACTCAAAGCTGCCGAAATCAAAGCTGCCGAAATCAAAGCTGCCGAAATCAAGGCGGCCGAACTGAGGCAGGCAGAACAGCTTGCAGCGGAGAAGCTGGCCGCCGCAAAAGCCGCTGAGGCGGCCGAGCAGGCAAGGCGCAACCGGGAGGCCGAAGAAGGCCGGCGCGCGGCCCAGATGCGCGAAGAGCAACTCAGGCGCATCCAGGGCATGGCCAGCGCCACAGGAGGACCTGCTGCCACCGGTAACGCCGCCAGGTCAGCCGGCCCCAGCGATAGCTACGCAGGGAGGATCCGGGAGAAGGTCAGGCCCAACATCCTCTTTACAGAAGATGTGCCGGGCAATCCGGTCGCCGAGGTCGAGGTGACGATGGCCGCCAATGGCACCATCTTGAGCCGCAAGATCACTCGGTCGAGTGGCCTCAAGAGCTGGGACGATGCGGTGCTGCGCGCGCTCGACCGCACCGGCGTTCTGCCGCGCGACGTCGACGGACGGGTGCACAGCCCGCTGCTGATGGACTTCAAGCCCAAGGGGCCGTGACAACGCGCTGCGCGCGTTGAATCAGCGGAAATTGCGCCGAGGCGGCGGCTTGTAGCCAGGCGCGCGCGGCTCAAGGTGGCGAAAGGTGATTCGCCCCTTGTTGAGATCGTAGGGCGACAGCTCGAGCGACACCTTGTCCCCGGCCAGAATGCGGATGCGGTTCTTCTTGAGCTTGCCGCCGCCGTAGGCGATCAGGCCGTGGCCGTTGTCCAGCTTGACGCGGTAGCGGCCGTCGGGGAGGACTTCCTCCACCATGCCGTGCATTTCGATCAGTTCTTCCTTGGCCATGAGGCTCCTTGAGTCAATGGGTGAGCGTCAAGCCGAGGCAGAGGCCACCTGGGCCTGTCCTTGGCGAATCGCGTAGTCGATAGCGCCCCGGTGGCTCTGGAAGCGCCGGGTGAAGCGGTACACCTTGTCGAGGGTGCTGGTGCCACGCCCACGGCGGATCGAAACCGAGGGGGCGAAGTCGCCCGTGTCGGTGACGCGGGCACTGGGAGTCACGAGGAAGCTGCCGATGGAAAACGACAGTTCTTGGGAGAGAGACATACAACTGGCCACGGTGTTGACACCGGGGCATCCGTGAGAGATGGCCGGAACGCCGCACGAGCCCGAAGGGCCCTCGATGCGGCGGGGCAATGGAGGTCTCCGCCAGAAGGCAGAGAAGACGAATGAAACGGAGGGGCTCGCCGTCAGGGCAGTGTGACGACCGTGCGCGGCGCAAGAAGCGGCGGCGAGGCGGTCTGGAGGGGCCCGGGTTGGGGCTCAAGTCCTGTCAAACAGGACGCTGGCGCTGGAGAGCAATGCGCGAGCGTGAGGTGGAGTGTAACCGGTTTAGCCTAGGTCTCAGGCCTCGTAGACGATCTGGGCATAGCCCCCTTCGGCCTGAGCCATCCAGCTGGCCAGTGCGGCATCACTGGGAAAGAAGCGCGCCGCCTCCCCCAGTTGGAGCTCGGCCACCGCCGCCTCGCGCTGCAAAGTAAGCCGGACGGGCAAGCCGCGCACCAGCTCGCCCGCTTCGCTGTCCTGGCGCTGCGGCGGGAAGTCGCGCAACAGGCGCTGGATGTCCGGCGCCTTGCCATTGACCGCCACCCGCAGGTATTTACCAAATCGGCAACGCGCCGAGGCCAGGTCCCAGACCTGCTGGATGGACAGGCGCAGACCACCGGAGAAACGGTCGTTCTGGCACTTGGCCATGACGATGACCAACTCGTCGTCCTTGAGCAGGTTTCGGTTCGCATTGATCAAGGCCTCGTCGGCGGTGGCCTCGAGCACGCCGGACTTGTCGTCGAGCTTGAAGATGGCCAGCTTCCCGCGCTGGGCATTGATCACCCGCAGGTCACCGACGATGCCGGCGAGCAGGACCGTCTCGCGAGAATCCTTGAGCTCTTCGATCTGCCGCTTGCAAAAGCGGCGCACCTCGGCAGCCACCTCGTCGAACAGGTGCCCCGAAAGGTAAAAGCCCACCGCTGTCTTTTCTTGGGTCAGGCGCTCTTTCACGCCCCAGGGCATCAGGTCCACCAGCGGCGGCTCCTCGTCGCTGGCGCCGTGACCGCCGTCCATGTCGAACAGACCGCCCTGATTGGCATTGGCTTCGGCGGCGTTGGCGAAATCGAAGGCTCGGTCAATCGAGGCCACCAGAGCCGCGCGATTGAGGTGCAGAGCGTCGAAGGCCCCGGCCTTGATCAGGGCCTCGACCGTGCGCTTGTTGATGCGCGTGCGGTCCACCCGCTTGCAAAAGTCGAACAGGCTGGTGAAGGGGCCGCTCAGCAAACCACTGGCACCGCTTCCCTGACCCTCGCGGGCACGCACGATGGCTTCGATCGCCTGCTGACCGGTGCCCTTGACCGCGCCCAGCCCGTAGCGAATGACCTTGTCCGACACCGGCTCGAAACGATAGGTGCCGCGGTTCACGTCCGGCGGCTCGAAGGACAGACCAAAATTTTTCACCGCGTCTTCGAACAAGACCTTGAGCTTGTCGGTGTCGTCCATTTCCACCGTCATGTTGGCGCAGAAGAACTCGGCGGTGTAGTGCACCTTGAGCCAGCCGGTGTGATAGGCCAGCAGCGAGTAGGCGGCCGCGTGCGACTTGTTGAAGCCGTAGCCCGCGAACTTCTCCATCAGGTCGAAGATCTCGTCGGCCTTTTCCTGTTCGATGCCGTTCTTGGCTGCGCCCGTGCGGAAAATCTCCCGGTGCTCGGCCATCTCCTCGGCCTTCTTCTTGCCCATGGCCCGCCGCAGCAAGTCTGCGCCGCCGAGCGAGTAGCCACCCAGGATCTGGGCGGTCTGCATCACCTGCTCCTGATAGACCATGATGCCGTAGGTCTCGGAGAGCATCTGCGCGACCATCGGGTGCGGGTATTCGACCTTTTCGCGCCCGTGCTTGCGGGCCACGAAGCTGGGAATCAGGTCCATTGGGCCCGGACGGTACAGGGCGTTGAGGGCGATCAAGTCCTCGAGCCGGGTCGGCTTGGCGTCGCGCAGCATGCCCTGCATGCCGCGGCTTTCAAACTGGAACACCGCTTCGGTGCGGCCGTCGGCAAAGAGCTTGTAGGTGGCGGCGTCTTCGAGCGGCACGTTCTCGAAAGCGAACTGCTCCTGGCCCTTGTGGCGTTGGATGATCAGCTCGCGAGCAATTTCCAAAATGGTGAGCGTGGCCAGGCCCAGAAAGTCGAACTTCACCAGGCCGGCGGCCTCCACGTCGTCCTTGTCGTACTGACTCACCGCCGAGTCACTGCCTGGTTGCTGGTACAGGGGTGTGAAGTCGGTGAGCTTGCCCGGGGCGATCAGCACGCCGCCTGCATGCATGCCCACGTTGCGGGTCAGCCCCTCGAGCTTTTGCGCCAGACCAATGAGCGTCTTGACCTCGTCTTCGCGCTCGAGTCGCTCCGCCAGAATGGGCTCCTGCTCGATGGCGCCGGCGATGGTGATGTGCTGGCCGGGCTTTTGCGGCACCAGCTTGCTGATGCCGTCGCAGAAGGTGTAGGACATGTCCAGCACCCGGCCGACGTCGCGGATCGCAGCCTTGGCGGCCATGGTGCCGAAGGTGGCGATCTGGCTCACCGCTTCGCGGCCGTACTTGTCCTTGACGTACTCAATCACCCGGTCGCGGTTGCTCTGGCAGAAGTCGATATCGAAGTCGGGCATGGACACCCGCTCCGGGTTCAGGAATCGCTCGAACAGCAGGTTGTAGCGAAGCGGGTCGAGGTCGGTGATCTTCAGAGAGTAGGCGACCAGCGATCCCGCGCCCGAGCCCCGGCCCGGGCCCACCGGGCAACCGTTGTTCTTGGCCCAATTGATGAAATCGCCCACGATCAGGAAGTAACCGGGGAACCCCATTTTGAGGATGGTGCCGATTTCGAACTCCAGCCGCTCGAGATAGCGCGGCGTCTGCTTCTCGCGTTCGGCCTCCTGTGGATAGAGCTGAACGAGCCGGTCCTTGAGTCCCTCGTGCGAGGCGAAGCGGAAGTACTCCTCGATGGGCATCCTGCGGCCATCGACCTCAGGCGTGGGGAAATTGGGCAGCCTGGGTTTGCCCAGATCCAGGGTCAGGCTGCAGCGGCGCGCGATCTGCGCGGTGTTGGCCAGCGCCGAGGGCAGGTCGGCAAACAGGGCCTCCATTTGCGCGGCACTCTTGAAATATTGCTCGCGGGTGAACTTACGCACCCGGCGCGGGTTTCCGAGGATCTCGCCCTCGGCGATACACACCCGCGCCTCGTGGGCCTCGTAGTCGCCCTCGTTCAGAAACTGCACCGGATGCGTGGCCACCACCGGCAGGCCCAGACCTGCGGCCAGCTGCACTGCGCCGGCTACATGGGTTTCGTCGTCGGCACGACCGGCGCGCTGCACCTCCAGGTAGAAGCGGTGCGGGAAGATTGAGGCGAGGCCGAGCGCCGCCTCGCGGGCTCGCGTGGCGTCGCCCTGCACCAAAGCCTGACCGACCGGGCCAGCCTGGGCGCCGGCGAGGCACAACAACCCACCGGAGAGTTCGCGCAACCAGTCGACCGTACACACACCCTGGGCACGCACCACGTTCTTGGTCCAGGCGCGGGCCAGCAGCTCGCACAGGTTCAGATAACCGTCGCGGTTTTGCACCAGCAGCAGCACACGTGAGAGGTGGGCGATGTCTGCACCCAGGCCCTGCAGCCAGACCTCGGCCCCGATCAAAGGCTTGACGCCCTTGCCGCGTGCGGCCTTGTAGAACTTGATGGCACCAAACAGGTTGTTCAGGTCGGTGATGGCCAGCGCAGGTTGACCATCGCGAGCTGCAGCCTCTACGGTGTCGTCCACGCGGCAGGTGCCGTCAACAACGGAAAATTCGGAGTGCAGGCGCAGGTGAACAAACATGGGGCCATTGTAGGAAGTGAAAGACGGTTTTTCGGCCTGCCCTCCCTCCTAAAATGGCGCTCCCGTGCCTGAAATTCTTAACGTTTCCGCCTACAAGTTCGTTCCGCTGGACGACTGCGCCGCGCTGCGTGAGCAATTGCTCTCCGACGCGTGCGCGTCAGGCCTCAAGGGCACCATTTTGCTGGCCGGCGAAGGAATCAACTTATTTCTGGCGGGGCAGGCCCAGGCGTTGCGCGGCTTCCTTGTCCGCTTGCAGGCGGACCCGCGCCTGGGCGGCCTGCCGGTCAAAGAAAGCTGGTCGGACGCGCAGCCCTTTCAGCGCATGCTGGTGAAGGTCAAGCGCGAGATCATCCGGATGAACCATCCCACGATCCAGCCTTTCGAGGGCCGCGCGCCGGCGGTGGACGCCCTCACCCTGCGCCGTTGGTTAGACCAGGGCCATGACGACCAGGGACAGCCAGTGGTCACCTTGGATACGCGCAACGCGTTCGAGGTAGACCATGGCACCTTCGAGCGCGCAATCGACTGGCGAATAGACAAGTTCAGCGAGTTCCCGCAGGCAGTGCAGGAGCATTTGCAAGACTTGCAAGGCAAGACCGTGGTGAGCTTTTGCACCGGTGGAATCCGCTGCGAAAAGGCGGCCATCTACCTGCGCGAAGCGGGCCTGACGAATGTGTGGCAGCTCGAGGGCGGCATCCTGAAGTACTTCGAGGACGCAGGCGGCGCCCACTACCAGGGCAACTGCTTTGTGTTCGACGAGCGCGAAGCGCTGGGTCCGAAACTGCAACAGGCCATCGGCCAGCCCTGAGCGCTGTCAGTCCTTCGTCTGGCCCTGCTTGACGAACAGCCCGGATACCTCGATCCGGACAGGCCTGTCCTGCGACTCACGCTGTTGGACGATTTCGTCCCAGCCGCTCCAGGCTGCGGCATCCGCCTTGTGAAGATCAATCGCCCCATCGGCGTCGGGCAACACCCGCCGGGTCGCAATCAGACAGGTCGCGCTCTGGTGCGCGTCGCGGAACGTGACGAAAAGGCTGCGCAGACGCAGACCCGCATCCCGAAGCGGACCCTCGATCTGATGAAAACCAATTCGCGACAGGGTCACTTGGCCACGCGTCACGAGCAGCTGACTGGCAGCGTGAGGAAATTCGAACACCAGGCCTCCACCGGGATGCAGTACCTGCCCTGCAGATCGCAAGGTCGCAGCGATGCGGGGGAGGTCCATGTACTCGAACACGCCGCGGGAAATCAGCGCCTTGAAGCGGATGCCGTCGGGCAATGCAGAAAAGTCCAGGCCGCGCAGCACCGACAGATGCTCCGCCACGGTACGCGCACCTTCGGTGTAATGCGACTCGGGCCACCTTCTCTTGAAGTCCAGCGTCATGCTGCGCACGCCTAAGCAACGCCCGTCCCTGTAGCGGTCGAGTTCGTCTTTGACTTCGGCGAGACGCGCTGGGTGGGCCATCACGACGTAGGTCTGCGCCCCCTCCAGGGCGAAGCGGACCGCCAAGCCAGGAGTGGCGGGCTGCTGCTCCGCCACTGCATCGCCCGGAACCACTGCCAGATCACGAAGACCCGCCGCGACGCCTGGGCCCTGAGCTAGCAACAGATCCTCTTTTGATCGCTCTAGGCCGATGACCATGGCGATGCGGGTCGTCAACGCAGTCTGGGCCACGTCGCAGTCGCCCGGGCTGGGCTCCTGTGCTGCGCCCGCTTGAAAAATGTACGAGGCCCTCGCAGGCGCCTCCCGCCAAGCCGGGTGGGCGGACTGGCCGGCGGCCTCGGTGTCGGGACCGGAGCGCCAGTGGTCATGCGGCAAAGGCCAGTCACGCTCGCAAAAGGACGGGCGCGAGACGACCGATACCGCACGCGACAGCCATGCACCGCTTCGAATCTGGCGAGTGACGACGGCGGGCGGGCGGCACAGGTCTGGCAGGCGAGCCGTCAAGCCCCCACCCGACGGCGGCATGGACGAGGCCACAGCGGGGGGGGCAAGCGAGTTCGTGTGACGGGTCAGTAGACGAATCAAGAGGGGTCTCCAAGGCGACGCGGGGAAATTGCAGCCGGATTGTGGTGACATGCCGAGGCGCCCGGACGACTGATAGCGCAGAAGCCGCAGGCCCGTCAGCGTTGACTCAGAGCCCTTGTCTCGCGGGTGGCGGGAGCGAGTCGCGGGACCGGATAGCGGAAGGGGTTGAGCGTGCAGTCAAGTTCGCCCTCAGGTCCTGCCGTGGAACCTGCTCATCAGCTCGACCACCCACCAAGTCGCCGAACCCGCTTGCTGCCGGGAATGTGTTCCACCCAACTCAAGGACAGTACCGTGAGAAGAATCACCCAATCCATCGCGAGCGCGCGCAAACCTTTGTCCCCGCCATTGCCAGCGGTCGCGGTAGTCACATTGCGCACAGACAGCAAGGCAACTCCCGCGCATCCAAGCCGCAATGCCAAGGAGAACCTGAGCCCAGGGAGCACTGGGCAGAGCGACGCGCTGATGGTGAGGCCGTCGAACCTTCCGGGCGTACTGCACACCCTACGCAAAGCGGACCCGAGCGTTTCAAAGGCGTTCCTGCAAATCACACCGAGACCCGATTTTTTGAGAACCCACTCTGTCTCGGACCGCAACCGGGTCGCTGCCGAATCCCGACCGATCAAGAGCCCTCAGTGGTCAGGCCGGCTTGTCTACGAGATTCGCTTGAAAGCCGGCACCTTTTTGTACCAGGTGGTGACCAGCGCACCACGTACCCGGTTCAAAGATGGGCACCTGCCCGACCAGTCACCCGTTCGCGGGCTGCACAAAGATGAGCGCGAGGACCTTAGCCAGATGGAGGCCCTGGAATCGGGATCGGACGCTTTTGGTCAATGGTGGTTCCCTTCACCGACGGCAACTTCAGACGATGCACGCAACACGGGAGCCATCCTGCACAGGTTCAAGGATGGTCCCCTCGTTCTTGCCAAAGTCGCCGTCACGAAAGACGTCAATGCCTTCCTTGGAGAGGCCCGTGGCATGGCACGGTTCAAAGGAGGAGGCATTCAAATCGAAATCGTGCAAAAAGACGTATTTCAACTTTTGGAGATCACAGAGCTCCATCCAGAAACACCTGCTGCCGACGCCGATTGAATCACCGGCCCCGAACGAATCGTCCAAGGCGCTCCGCCGCTGCGTCAATGGTCCCGAAGCAAATGCAGCACACCGGAGCGAAACTCCCGCCCGTACAGAATGGCCACCACCAGCGCCGCTGCCACCGCAAACGCCAGTGGTGAGAAGAACCAGGCCAACACCGCGAAGGCGAAGTAATAGGCACGCACTCCGTCGTTGAAAGATTCAGCCGCCGAGCCCACCACGGCCGCGGCGCGCTTGGCATAGGCTTCGCCGTCGGTATGGCCAGCGGCAAATTCCGAAGGTGT
>CANFQF010000092.1 GCA_947449025.1 Comamonadaceae bacterium | reverse complement strand
GTGATGGTGCCTTGGCTGCACCCGCACCCGCACCGGCTCCCGTTGCTGCACCGGCTCCTGCACCGGCTCCCGCGCCCGCTGCTGAACCGGCTCCTGCACCGGCTCCCGCGCCCGCTGCTGAACCGGCTCCTGCTCCTGCAGCTCCTCGCGCGGCACCCGCACCGGCTCCGGCTCCGGCTCCGGCTCCGGCTCCGGCGCCCGTTGCTGCACCGGCTCCTGCACCCGCTCCCGCGGCTCCTCGCGCCGCTGCGCCTGCTCCGGCCGCCGCCCCGGCGCCTGCTCCCGCTCCCGCTCCGGCCGCCGCCACCAAGGTGACCTACGCTGCTGACACCTTCTTCGACTTTGACAAGGCTGTCCTGAAGGCCGAAGGCAAGGCCAAGCTTGAAGATCTGGTGGGTAAGGTCAAGGGCATCAGCTTGGAAGTGATCATTGGCGTCGGGCACACCGATGCTGTTGGTGCAGACGCCTACAACCAAAAGCTGTCTGTCCGCCGTGCTGAAGCTGTGAAGGCGTTCCTGGTGTCCAAAGGCATCGAGAAGAACCGCGTCTACACCGAAGGCAAGGGCGAAAAGCAGCCCGTCGCCGACAACAAGACCGCCGAAGGCCGCGCCAAGAACCGCCGCGTGGAAATCGAAGTGGTTGGTACCCGCGCCAACTGATCTTCAGTTGCGCCTCTGAAAAAGCCCCGCCTGGCGGGGCTTTTTCTTTGGCCATTACCCTCTTGGCAAAGTTCCCCAAACGACACACGCACAATCGCTGGCAATGACCGCCCCGAATTTTTCTTCCGTTTCAACCTCCCACAGCGACGCGAATGTCGATCCGCTGGAACTTGCAAAATTTTCCGAACTCGCCCACCGCTGGTGGGACCCGGAAAGTGAATTTGCCCCTTTGCACCATATCAATCCGCTTCGTCTGGAATGGATCCACCAGCTGGCCCCCTTGACAGGCAAGCAGGTGCTGGACGTGGGTTGTGGCGGTGGCATCCTGGCTGATGCCATGGCCCGCAAGGGCGCCCAGGTGCTCGGGATTGACCTAGCGACCAAGTCTCTCAAGGTGGCACAGTTGCACGCGCTGGAAGCCCAAACCGAGGGGGTGCGATACCGCGAGGTGAGCGCTGAGTCGCTGGCCGTCGAGGCGCCTGGTAGCTTTGACGTGATTACCTGCATGGAAATGCTCGAGCATGTGCCCGACCCTGCCTCGATCGTTCGTGCCTGCTCTGATCTGGTCAAGCCTGGCGGCTGGGTGTTCTTCTCGACGATCAACCGGACTCCGAAGTCCTTTCTTTTCGCCATTGTGGGCGCCGAATACGTTTTGAATATGTTGCCCAGGGGGACCCATGAGTGGCGCAGGTTCATTCGCCCCAGTGAGCTCTCACGATATTGCCGGGATGCCGGACTGAACTTGGTCGAACCCAAGGGCATGGAGTACAACCCGCTCACTCGCCGCTATTGGCTCTCTGGCAATACCGGCGTCAACTACATGCTGGCAAGCCGCAAGCCCGCCTGAGCGCTGGGCTTGTCGTTCGCAGATCATGGCCCGATAGGGAAACGACGATGAAGTTCTCCGTCAAGGCTGTGCTGTTCGATCTGGACGGCACGCTCATTGACAGTGCCCCGGACCTGGGCGCTGCCGCGGACAAAATGCGAACCGACCGGGGACTGAACTCCCTGCCGCTTGCTGTTTACCGTCCGCATGCGGGCGCCGGAGCTCGGGGCATGCTCGGTGTGGCTTTGGGTATGACGCCAGACCACCCGGAATTTCCTGCGCGGCGTGAAGAATTCTTCCAGAACTATGAGCAGCGAATGCTCGCGTCGACGCAAGCCTTCCCGGGCGTCCAACAACTTGTCGCCGAGCTGGTCGACCTGGGGCTACCCTGGGGGGTCGTAACCAACAAGAGCATGCGCTTCGCGGGCCCTCTGACCCGCGAGATGCCTTTGTTTTCCTCCGCGGCGACAGTTGTGGGAGGTGACTCTACGCCGCACGCCAAACCCCACCCCGCTCCTCTGTTGGAAGCTGCACGCCAGCTCGGTATTGCGCCAACCGACTGCCTCTATGTCGGTGATGATGAGCGCGATGTCGTGGCCGGACGGGCGGCGGGCATGGCCACTGTGGCCGCGACCTATGGCTATCTCGGGCAGGGCAGCGATTGGCAGGCCTGGGGAGCAGATGCACAGATCGACACTCCGCTGGGCTTGCTCGCACTGATCCGCCTCGCAACTGCGCAAAAAAGTTGACGCGCTGGCCCTCGAAGTGCCTTCTGGGCAGGAATAGCCATTGATTTCGATCGACTGGCCCTAGAATGGGTCGCTTGGGGCTGCACCGGTTTCGACGTGGGTTCGGACGCGCAGCAGGGCATGCCGAGGCTCAGTTACCTCGTAAATCCAGCTGAAATCAAGTAACTGCCAACGACAGTCACTACCTGCAAGCGGCTAACGCCTAATGCACCTCGAACCAGTTCGCTGATGGGCTGGGCGAAGCGCGCAAGCGCCTAGCGTCGAGGTTATTTACATCGGCTGGTCGCCACCCGGGTACCTTGGGTGGGGACGAGAAAGTAGGGTACTGGCGGCCGGTGTAGCGTGCGTCTGCGCGACACCGGTGGCGAGAAACCAAATCAGAACGCTACGCATGTAGAACTGTTCGAAGAAGGCTTGCGGACGCGGGTTCAATTCCCGCCAGCTCCACCAATCCACCCAGCGGGGCCCAGCGAGGCCCCGCTTTTTTTACCACTCCCCAATGAAAACGCGCCTTTCGCCTGCATGAGCATGCGAGGGGTCGCGGCTGAAGCACCCTTGTGATGTAGTACGGGCTGTTGTACCGAGGCTCCGTGTAGTCCGGAGCGCCAGCACAAGGGAAATCGTTAGAGGCGGTCGATTTTGATTGGCGCCTTCATTGCCCGATAGGTGCCTCGGATGCATCCACGATCTCATGCGCCAAGTTCAGTACGGCCTGGTACTGGCTGAGATAGACCTTCCCGCTCAGATGCTGCAGGAAATCTGTCCCCTGCAGCCGGTCCATCACTGGCCCTTTGACTTCACTCAGGTGCAGGCAGAGACCGGCATCACGCAGCCGCTCGTCGATGGCTTCGAGGCTTTCCAGCGCGCTGGCGTCGATGTCGTTGATGGCCGAGCACTGAAGAACCAGGTGCTTCAACTCGGGCCGGCTGGCGACGAGTGCGTTGATCCGGTCCTCCAGCACGCGCGCGTTGGCGAAGTAGAGGCTCTCATCGACCCGCAGGCTCGCCAGGCGCGGGCTGGTGATCACCTGATGCCTTAGAACGTTGCGGAAATGCTCCGTGCCCGGTACCAGGCCGACTTCGGCGATGTGCGGTCGGCTGGTTTTGTAAAGGTGCAGCACCAGAGACAAGGATACGCCGGCCACCAAACCCGCTTCTACACCGCTTCCCAGAGTGACCAGCAAGGTCAGGATGACCGCAGAAAAATCGGCTCGTGAGTAGGCCCATGTTCTGCGCAGGATTCGAAGGTCCACGAGGGACATGACCGCCACCACAATGGTGGCTGCGAGTGTGGCTTGGGGCACGTAGTAAAGCGCCGGCGTGAGCAGCAGTGCCGCCAGCAAAATGCCCACCGCTGTGAAGACCCCGGCCGCTGGCGTCTGTGCCCCGGCGTCAAAGTTCACCACCGAGCGCGCAAAGCCGCCCGTGACCGGAAAGCCACCGGTCATGGCTGCGCCCAGGTTGCCGGCGCCCAGGGCGAGCAGTTCGCGGTTCGGTTCAATGCGTTGGCGGCGCTTGGCCGCCAGTGTCTGGCCGACGGAGACGGATTCGACGAACCCGACCACGCTGATCAGCAAGGCG
Organism: Comamonadaceae bacterium; assembly: GCA_947449025.1. Taxonomy (GTDB): domain Bacteria; phylum Pseudomonadota; class Gammaproteobacteria; order Burkholderiales; family Burkholderiaceae_C; genus Ramlibacter. The sequence goes on along the minus strand of CANFQF010000092.1, from coordinate 9,467 downwards.
GGCACGGCTAGTTGTTGCCAGATTGACCAGTCCCAGGACGGCAGCGAGAGAGGTGGCAGTCCCTGTGGGACCGTCCCCACGATGCGCACACCGCCCTGGCCTTGCCACTGGCCCGCCCAGGTGAGAAGAGCGGTGAACGCGATGCCAGCGACAGGGGCTGCCTTGGCCAATCCATCCGACAGGCGGGGCCCCAAGCCCAGCCGAATCATCAGGGGTTTGACGCTACGCCGGGCCCAAAACAGGAACGCGACCATGCCCACTCCGATGGTGGCGGTCAGCGGATGGATGTTTGGGGCCTGCTGCAGCAGTGCCGCCACCAGTTCAAAGAAGTTGTGGCCCTCTGCCTTTATGCCGAGGATCACCTTGAGCTGGCCGGCAGCGATGAGCAGCGCCGAGGCCGTGATAAACCCCGAGATCACCGGGTGGCTGAGAAAATTGGCTAGGAACCCCAGACGCAGAACAGACATCAGCACCAGCATGGCGCCAGAGATGAAGGCGAGCGTGATCGCCAGCGTCCAGTAGGCCGGTGATCCCGCCTGGGCGAATTCGCCAATGGCGGTGGCCGTCATCAGGGAGACCACGGCCACGGGCCCGACGGCCAGCACGCGGCTGCTGCCTAAGGCGGCGTACAGCAACAAGGGGGCGATGCTGGCGTAAAGACCAACTTCCGGTGGCAGTCCTGCCAGCGCGGCATAGGCCAGGCTCTGCGGAATGAGCATGAGGGTGACGATGAGTGCCGCCACCCAGTCACTGGAAAAAGTGGCGCGGTCATAGCCGCGCGTCCACTCGGGTGTGGGGAGTCCGCCCGGACCCGAGCCCACCTCAGGCTCCAGCGCCGCGCGCGGCCGACGCCTTGGCCCAGCGGTCTAGCACTTCGAACACCAGCATGCCGCCCACCATGGCCGCGACGAACAGTGCCGCCTTCGACTCGCCAGCCCCCATGGCCACGATGCCGGGGCCGGGGCAGAAGCCCGCCAAGCCCCAGCCGGCGCCAAAGGTCAACGAACCCAGCACCAAGCGACGGTCGATGTCGCGAGAGGTGGGCAGATGCATGGCCGCACCCAGGAAGCTGCTGGTGCGTTTTTTCGCCAAAGTAAAGCCGACCAGGCCGACCAAAATGCCGCCGCCCATGACGAAGGCCAGGGAGGGGTCCCAGGTGCCTGCCAGATCCAGAAAGCCGATGACTTTGCCCGGGTCGGTCATGCCGGAGATGAGGAGCCCCCAGCCAAAGAGCAGGCCCACCAGAAATTCAGAGAGGCGGTTCATGAAATTCTCCTAGGTGTCACATCAGGTGACGAATGACGTAGACCATGGCAAAGCCCGAGGCCATGAAGGCCAGCGTGGCGACCAAGGAGCGCGGCGATAGCCGGGACAAACCGCATACGCCGTGTCCGCTGGTACAGCCCGAGCCATAGCGGGTGCCTAGGCCAACCAGCAGCCCCGCTGCCACGATGGCGGCGCTGCCGGCCTCAATGCGTGGTGCGCTGACCAGGTCTGGGGCCAACATCGCGAGCGTCGCAGGCGCCAACACCAGACCCAGCAGAAAGAACACGCGCCAGCTCGCATCGCTGCGTTTGGGCAAGAGGAGGCCACCCAGAATGCCGCTGATACCCAGCACGCGGCCGTTGACCAGGATGAACGCTGCCGAGGAAATTCCCAGCAAGATTCCGCCGGCCAGTGCCGTCCAGGGGGTGAAATGGGTCCAGTCGATGGTCATCGTTTACTCCTTGCAACCGGGGGTTTGCAGAACTGTTGGAAGAGGGTGTTCATGACGGCCAGTGCAGGGGCACTGGTGAGTTGATAGAAGATGTTTTTGCCCTCGCGTCGGGTTGCAACGAGCTCCGCATTGCGCAGCACGGTGAGTTGCTGCGACAGCGTGGGCTGGACGATGCCCAGGCTCGCCTCCAACTCGCCCACGCACATCTCCTGTTGGGATAGCTGGCAGAGGATGAGAAGGCGGTCGGGATTGGCGAGCACCTTCATCAAGTCGCAGGCGCGTCCGGCAGCGGACTGCATTTCAGCGAGATCTAGTGTGTCTGTGGCCATGGTGGATGAGGCTTGGCAAGGTGAGGAATCGTTCTGCTTGGCGTCACTTTATTGACAAACAATTTATTTGTCAATAAACTATTTTCAGATCAAGTGAAAGGAGCGCCACGTGAACAACGCCGCATTGAACCCCCAGGTGCACGGCATCTTCGACCCCGCCACCTGGACGGTGAGTTACATCGTTCATCAGGGCCCTGGCACCGCCTGCGCCATCATTGACTCGGTGTTGGACTACGACCCCAAGTCGGGCCGCACCCGCACTACCTCGGCCGACAAGGTCGTCGCCTACGTCCATGAAAACCAATTGCGCGTGGAGTGGATTCTTGAAACCCATGCTCATGCTGACCACATCACGGCCGCGCCCTACCTCAAGCAAAAACTGGGGGGCAAGGTCGCCATCGGTCAACGGATCACCTCGGTGCAGAAAGTGTTCAAGGGCATCTTCAACCTAGAGCCTGAATTCCGCCAGGACGGCTCACAGTTCGACACCTTGATGAACGACGATGAAGAGTTCCGCATTGGCGATTTGCGCGCCAAGGTGCTCGCCGTGCCTGGCCACACCCCAGCCTGCGTGGCATATCAGGTGGGTGATGCCGTTTTTGTAGGCGACACGCTCTTCATGCCCGATGTGGGTACCGCGCGCTGCGACTTTCCCGGTGGGGACGCCAAGACGCTCTACGCCTCAACCCGCAAGCTTTTGAGCCTGTCGGCGCAGACGCGCTTGTTCATGTGTCATGACTACCCGCCGAACAATCGGCCGGTGGCGTACGAAACCACGGTCGCCGAGCAGCGTGCAAGAAACATCCACGTTCATGACGGCATCAGTGAGGCGCAGTTCGTCCAGATGCGCACCCAGCGTGACGCTAGCTTGGACATGCCCGTGCTGATCTTGCCCGCGGTGCAGATCAACATTCGCGCGGGGGCCATGCCGCCCAAGGAAGCCAATGGAGTTGCTTATCTGAAAATTCCCGTCGATGTGCTTTGAGGTGAGCAAGGGTTCGCGCGATGCTACTCATTCCAAGGTGGGTTTGGAATTCGTTTTGAATTTTGGGGCGACTTAGGTGCTTGCCGGAGAAATCGCTTGGGTGAGGCCTCCGAGGCGTAATGGTTGGCCCTCCTTAGAGGGCCATGCCCGCCGCATAGCCCTCGGCGGTGGCCGACATCGGCTCCCTCGCCCACTTGGCGTCGCCGACCCGATGTATTGGGATAGTCAAGGCCTCCAACTCGGGCAAGAGCGCGAGGTTTGGCTGGCGCGGCGTCGAATAGGTCAAAAGTGAAACCTCTTCGAGGTGGCGCAAGCGCCCGCCGAACACGCTGCGATAGGCCAGGCGGCCTTCTTCTTCCATGGTCTCGTTCCAGACCGGTTCAACCTGCGCGATGACTTCGATGTCCCGCTCCACCATACGCCTTTGAATCCGCTGGCGCACCACCAGGGCGGTGTCCTGCGCAATCGCCTCCCGGGCGCACAGGATGACGACACGGGCGAACTTGTCGCGTAGCAATTCCGCGGCGGCGTACGTGCCTTCCGTCTGGTCCATGTCAAAGAGGACGGCGGTGCCCGCTTGCGGGGAGTGAATCGCCAGCACCTCGGGCAAGAGTTCGCGCAGGTCCTTGACCCAGCCTTCCTCACGCAGACGTGTCGGTAGGCAGGGGGGCCACACCATGGTGGCGCCGGTGGCCAGGACGACGGCGTCGGGCCGCAGGGCCTGGATGTCTTCGATGCGCGCAGGCGCGCCCAGGTGCATCGGCACACTCAGAGCCTGCAGGCGCATCACCTGGTAGTCGGCAATGCTCGAGAGCGATTCGCTGACGCGCAGGCGCGATTGCAACTGGGCCTTGCCGCCGGCCTCTTGCCCGAAGACGGTGACCGAGTGCCCGCGTTCAGCGGCGGTCATCGCCGCCTCGAGGCCGGCGATGCCCGCGCCGACCACCACGATGCGTCGGGGTGATGGCGCCGCAGGCCAGCGCTCGTCGAGTTCATCGGCCAGGGCGACGCGCGGGTTGTTGTCGCAGGCGAGGGGCTTGTCCTGGATGATGGTGCGCCAGCAGGAGTTGCAGCCAACGCAGTAGCGAATATCGCGCGCCCGGCCCTGTGCCGCCTTGCGGGGCCAGGCCGGGTCGGTGACCAGGGCGCGAGCCAACCCGACCAGCGAGGCGTCCCCGCGGGTCAGAATGCCTTCGGCCTCGGCGGGGTCGGTGATCCGCCCCAAGGCCATGACTGGCACGCCCGGGGTGGCTGCCTGCAACTGGCTGATCATGGGCATGAAGGGCAGGCGCGGGTAGCTGTCGTCCGGCAGATGCATCTCCAGCGTGTGGTGATGGGTGCCTTGCGCATAAGACAGCAGGTCCACAGGCACCTGGCGCACCAGGTGCCCGGCCACTTCAGCTGCAAGAGCAGGGCCTACGCCGTCGGCCAGGCCATCGTCCCCCGGGAGCTTGACCGCCAACAGGAAGCCCGAGCCGCAGGCGGATCGAATGGCCTGGCAGACCTCGACCAGAAGCCGAGCCCGACCGGCCAAGTCGCCCCCGTAACCATCCTCACGCTGATTGGTGCGCGGGGAGAGGAACTGGTGAAACAAATGCCCGTGTCCGGCCGACAGCTCGACCCCCGAGTAGCCGCAGCGTTGCAGGCGCGCGGCGCCCTGACCCGCCGCGTCTGCAAAGGCCGCCAACTCCGATTCGGTCATCGCCTCGGGCATGGCGTAGAACATGTCGTCGGGAAGGGGGCTTGCGCCGCGCAGGCCGCCCACCCGGCCCGGCAGCCGGCGGGCACGCCCGTTGTCCTGGATCTGAGCCAGCAAGTGGCAATCCTCCGCGCGAATGGCGTGGGCAAAGCGGGTGAGGGCGTCCACCGCCGAGTCGTTCCACACGCAAAGCCGCTCGGTGCCTTGACTGGGCATGAAGGCGACCGGGTCGGTGATGATCATTGCCGCCCCGCCACGGGCGCGGTTCAGGTGGTATTGGTGATAGCCAGGATGCACACCACCGGGCTGGCTCCGGCGCAGCGACATCGAGCCGTGCACGATCCGGTTCTTGAGCGTGTAGGGGCCCACCTGCAACGGCGAAAAAAGCAGGGGGTAGGGCGTGGTGTCTTCCATGAACAGGTCTTTCACCGGCGGCGTTCGGGCCGGGCCTTTCGGTTATGGTGCGCACTGCTGCCGCGGGCCTGCGCTCGATGGGCACTGCATGAACAAGGAACACCGAGGTAATCACGATGACCCCAGAGGAATTGTCCCAGCGGCTCGCGCCGATCAAGGCCAAGCGCGGCTACTTGCTGCCGCACCACGGATTGCTGGCGGTGTCGTCGCCCCAGCTGCTCCAGGCCTATGACCAGCTTTACTCGGCGATCGCGCTGGAGCACAAGACCTTGTCGGTGCGGGATCGGGAGCTGGTCTGGCTGGCGGTATTGATCGCGACCGACGAGGCCCTGGCCACGCACCACATTCCGCGCTTTCTGGAGGGCGGCGGGCAGATGGCCGAATTCAACGCAGTGCTCCAGCTCACCGCCAGCCTCAAGGGAGTGACCGCGTACCGCTTTGTGCAGACGCACTGGGCGCCGCATGTGCCCACCCTGGACCTGATGCAGTCTTACCGCGACGCACTGGAGCGCGCCGGGCAGCCGCTGTCGCCGCGTGACGTGTGGTTGTGCGCATGCAGCGTCCACGCCGCGCTGGGCCATTTCGACTGGCTGCGTCAGGCGCTGGTGGCCGCCTACGACCGGCAGGTGGGCGAGCTGGACCTCGCCGAGTCCCTCAGCATCATGATGTTTCCGGGGAGCGTTCCGCATTACGTGGAGGCAGCGAAGGTGTGGATGAACCTCATACGCGAGGGTCAGGTGCAGGCCTCGCCTGCGTTCGCAGCCTGGTCACGGATGTCGGGGCAGGGCGGCTACGACGAGGCATCGGGCAAGCGCTGAATCAGATCACCGCACGGCCACGCATCACGTCTGCGATGCGCTCGGCCAGCATGTAAACCGGTGCGGCGGTGTTTCCGCTGGTCACCTTGGGCAGGGAGGACGCGTCCACGACCCGCAGGCCTTGCACGCCGCGCACGCGGCACTGCGGGTCTAGCACCGCCATCGGGTCGGTGTCAGGGCCCATGCGGCAGCTTGAGGTGGGGTGGTAGACGGAGTCGGCGTTGGCGCGGATCCAGGCGTCGATCTGGGCGTCGCTTTGCACCTCGGGGCCTGGCGACAGCTCGGCGCCACGCCACGGGTCGAAGGCGCTCTGGCGGAAGATTTCCCGCAGGCGCTTAACGCCTTCGCGCAGCACCGGCAGGTCTTCGGGGGCGCTCAAGTAATTGGGCTGGATGCGCGGGTGCGCCAGCGGATCGGCGGAGGCGAGAGTGATGCTGCCCACCGATCGCGGGCGCAACTGGAACACGTTGGAGAAAAAGCCTGCGCCCCGGTCTTGCGGCAGCACCTTGGAGAAGTACGGCAGCCGCAGCGACGCGCTGGACAGCCCGGGCAGGAAATGTGACTGCAGGTCGGGCTCCGGCAGGTCGGGGGACGATTTGTAAAGCCCGCCCACCTCCAGCGGAAAGCTCGACGCCGGGCCCTTGCCCCAGATCAGGGCCTGGGCGAGCGCCCAGGCGGCCCGGTCGGGTCGGCGCAGGCGGTCGATGGTGACGTCTTGCAGCGCGCGGTGATCGACCCGCACCAGCAGATGGTCTTGCATGTTCTGGCCGACCCCGGGAAGGTCGACACGGACGGGTAGCCGATGTGCGCGCAAGGCCTCGGCGGGGCCTATTCCAGAGAGCATGAGCAGTTGCGGTGAGTTAACCGCGCCGCCACAGAGAACCACTTCGCGCTCTGCGCGCAGTATCTGTCGCTGGCCTCGGCGCAGGATGTCCACGCCCACGACCTGGCCCGCATCTCCCCAATGCAGCCCCAGGGCCTGGGCCTGTGTGATGACCTGCAGATTGGGCCGCTCCATTGCGCTGCGCAGGAATGCCGTGACGCCACTGACTCGCCGGCCCTCGCGGATGGTGAAGTCGTAACAGCCTGCGCCGTGTGGCTGGGGCCCTGCGAAGTCCTCGCTGCGGGGATGACCCGCTTGGCGGGCCGCCTCGAGGTAGACATTGAAAAGAGGGTTTTCCAGCCTACCGGCCGATACCTGCAGGGGGCCGCCCGCGCCGTGGAAGGGGCCCGCGCCGCGAAATGAGTTTTCGCTTCGAATGAAGTAGGGCAACACGTCGGCGTACGACCAGCCTTGCAAACCCTCGGCGGCCCATTGGTCGAAGTCCATCGGCAGGCCGCGCATGTAGACCATGCCGTGGATACTGGTCGACCCGCCCAGCACCCGACCCCGCGCCCATTGCAGTTGCCGGCCATTGAGTTGCGGCTCGGGTTCGGTTTTGTACGACCAGTTCGCATAGGCCGAGCGCAGGATCAGGCCCGTCATCAGCGGAACCCCGAGGAGCGGGTTCCAGTCCTGGCCCCCCGCCTCGATCAAGAGGACCCTGCAGGACGCGTCTTCGGTCAGGCGAGCCGCCAGCGCGCAGCCGGCGGCTCCCGCGCCAACGAGCACATAGTCGGCAGAAAGATCAGCAGCGGGCATGGTGAGCATGGCGTTCAATTGGGTGCAGCGGCGGCTAGGGAATCCACTGGATGTCGTGCTGGACAATTTGTCCCTATAGTAGAACAATTCAAACGTGATTGTCATCGCGCCATCAGGCATCCGATCTTGGCGCGTACCCCTCTCAACTACTGGAGTAGATCGATGAGCCAATTGAATCGCCGCACCGTTCTTGCCGCCACGGGCGCCTTGGGCGCTTCCGCATTCCTGCCGCGTGTTTATGCGCAGACGGTCCCGGAGTTGCAGACCCTGCGCTCCACCTCCAAGGCCTGGCTCTGGGCCGCTGAAGACTATGCGAGCGTACGCGGCTTTTTCGACAAGGCCCGCGTCAAAGTGGTGAGCAATGCCTCGAATCGGGGCACCAACGTTGCCGCCCTGGCTGGCTCGGGCGTTGACCTCGTGCTGGGTGACCCGGGCGAAGCCTCCCGCGCACGCGGCCAGAAACTGCCGATCAAGTCCATCGTTTCTACGGTCAACAAATACGCCAGTAACGTGGTGCTGACCAATGCCACGCTCAAGCGCCTGGGCATCACCGAGCAGTCCCCAGCGGACCGCAAGGCCGCAGCGCTCAAGGGCCTGCGCCTCGGAACCACTGGCCCTGGCGCGGCGCCCGACGCCCTGTTTCGCTGGCTGGCGGTGCAGGCCAAACTCGACCCCAACACTGACCTGCGCCTCGTCCCCATTCAAGGCGCGGGCCCCGGCATGCTGGCCGCGTTGCAGCAAAACGTGATCGACGGCTTTTGCCTGTCCTCGCCCACATCAGACCTGGCGGTGAAAGACCGTGACTGCGGCTACCTGTTCAACATGGCGCTCAACCCGCCGGCCACCCTTCGCGAGTACAACTACATCATTGCGTCTACCGGCGAGGCGACCCTGGCCAACAAGGACAAGCGCGAAGCCCTGGTGCGTTACTGCATGGGCATTGCGATGGCGCTCAAGGAAATGAACGCTAACCCGCCCGAGTTCCGCGCCTGGGCCGACAAGTGGTTCGACGGCCTGCCGCCTGAAATTGCCGCCGCCTCTTTTGCCGTGAACAGCAAGATCTTCTTTGCCAATCCCCTGCCCAAGGAAAACCTGTTCCAGGCCAATATGGACTTCATCAATACGGTGCAAAAGACGATGAACGCGGAGCCGCTGCCTGCGTCCCTCACCTTCAAGGACCTGTACGACCCCAGCGTCGCCCAGGAAGCCTTGAGCCGCCTGTGAGCATGGCTGTCTCGGTTAAAGGCGTCGAAAAGCGCTACGTGCGGCGGGGCCGGGAGACTCTGGCCCTTTCGTCGGTTGACCTCGAAATTGCGCAGGGCGATTTCGTCGCCTTCGTTGGGCCCTCGGGCTGCGGCAAGTCGACCCTGCTCAATATGATTGCCGGGATCATCGATCCCTCTGGCGGGCAGATTCTTCACGAGGGCCATATCGTCAACGGCATCAACACGCGGGTGGGTTACATGACCCAGACCGACAGCGTGTTGCCCTGGCGGACCGTTTTCGAGAACATCGAACTGCCACTGACCTTCCGCCCTCACTCCGTAGCCGAGCGCCGCGCGAAGGTAGAGGCGATGATGAAGGCGGTTGATCTGACAGGCTTTGGCAATGCGTTCCCCAATGAGTTGTCGGGCGGCATGCGCAAGCGCGTCGCTTTGGCGCAGGTGCTGGTGTACGAACCGGGCACCCTGCTCATGGACGAGCCCTTTGGCGCCCTCGACGCGCAGCTCAAACTGGTGATGCAGCAGCGCCTCCTCGAAATCTGGCGCCAGACGGGCAAGACGGTGGTCTTTGTCACGCACGACCTGTCCGAGGCGGTGACGCTGGCGCAGCGCGTGGTGGTGTTCTCAGGCCGACCGGGCT
>CANFQF010000091.1 GCA_947449025.1 Comamonadaceae bacterium | reverse complement strand
TTTCTGGGCTCGCGCTTGCAAGGTCGCAATGACCTCCTCCCCGTGGCGCCGTTCTTCGTGTCGGTGACGACGCTATTTGCGTTATTTCTTGCCTTCCACGCGTCGACAATCTTCACACGACAACAAGCGGCAGAGGCTGCATTTAACGATGCGGTGACTGCCATTTCGCGTCTGAATTCACTCTTCGGACAAGAAGGGCAGGGGCTGGAGAACGCACGCGTGCACCTGTCGAACTATGTCGATGCCGTTGTCTCGGAAGAGTGGGTGACTGGCAACAGCCAGCCGAGTCCACGGGCAAACCAGGCGCTTGAGCAAATGCGTCAAGATCTGATCCGCGCATCGGGGCGCTTACCGACTGCTTTTGGCAATCACCTCTGGGGTGTCTTTGACGATGTCGTCAAGGCGCGGAGTGTGCGCCTGTGGGTAGGGGGACAGGGTCGCAGTGATCAGGCTTGGATGCTTGTCCTGATGCTGGGATTTCTTGCGCACATCGCCATCGGATTCGTGCACGCCGATCGGCCATCCGCGGGCAGGCTGGCGCTTGCGCTCTTCGCCTGCACGACGTCAGCGTGCTACTGGCTGCTGACGAGGGCGATTGATCCGTTTTCGCGCTTGGACACGGCGTACTACCTGAAGGCGATCTCTGGCTCTGGCATGTAGTGCGGGGCACGATCTCATTGGCTCAATCCAACCAGTGATCCGCTATTTCTAATGCCTGCTGGCCTGCTGGCTTCAGGCGGCCGCGTGTTGGCCGAGACAAAGCCGTCCTGCACCCGGAAATCCGCTGGGGCGTTTCATGAGACTGGGCCCTTCCCCTCTGATGTCAAATAGATAGAATGATGTCACTGCTATCGCTGGAGGATTTGACATCATGGCTACGCTGACCATCCGGAATCTGTCTGATGAAGTCCACCGCTCCCTTCGGGGGCGCGCCGCCCTGCACGGGCGAAGCACCGAGGCCGAGGTGCGTGCCTTGCTCGAAGAAGCGGTCAAACCGCAGGGGCGACTCAAGCTCGGCACCCTGCTGACCGAGGTCGGCCGCAAGATGAAACTCACCGACGAGGAGGCGGCCCTGATCGGTCAGCGCATCCCTGCCTTGCCTCGCCCGGTGAGTTTTGAATGATCCTGATCGACACCAACGTCATCTCTGAGCCCCTGCGCGCAAATCCAAATCCGCAGGTGGTCGCCTGGCTGGATGCGCAGCCTCTGGATACGCTCTTTTTGTCTGTGGTGACAGTCGCCGAACTGCGCTTGGGCGTCGCACGTTTACCCGCAGGCCGCCGCCGCAATAGCCTGATCGAGCAACTGGAGTCCCGGGTGCTTCCCGCCTTCATCGGACGCGTGCTGCCGTTCGACATGGCGGCTACGCAAGCCTACGCCCAGGCGATGGCCCAGGCACAAGCCAAGGGCTTGTCAGTCGGTGTCGCCGATGGCTTCATCGCTGCCGTCGCTGCGTCAAACCGAATGCCCGTGGCGACCCGCGACACCACGCCATTTGTCGCGATGGGGCTGGACGTCATTAATCCGTGGCAGGCCGAGTGATGCGCACGCTTTTCGCCTTCCACTGCGCCTCGGCGAATTAGCAGGACTTGAACTGGCGGAGGCGGTGAGATTCGAACTCACGAACGGTTTCCCGTTGCCGGTTTTCAAGACCGGTGCAATCGACCACTCTGCCACGCCTCCGCAGCAGGGCTATTCTAGGCGCAGCCTGGGTGAGCGGGCTCAGCCGGGCAGGGTGGCCAGGTCCAAAGCGCACATACCTCGCAGGGCCAGCCCATGGATCTCCACCGCGCGTTGCAGGGCCTTGCTGCGCCAACCCGCGTCGGCCGGGCAGAACGCCGCCATCATGCCGGCACGCGCAGCGTCGCCCAGCGCGGACTGCGGGTCACCCCGCTGATAGACCCAGTTGTCGGCCAGCAGGGCCTGCCGCACCTCCATGCGCGACACCGTGCCCACCTCGGGCGCCACGGTCACCACCAGGGCCTTCGGGCACAGCCCGACAAAGGCACCCCGTACATCGCCGCCCAGCGTCGCGGTCGAGGTGTCGCCCTCCGCTTTGGAGGTCAGGTCTGCTCCCAGCCATTGGCGAGCCGAAGCCAGCGCCAGTGATCCTGCTGGATGCAGGCAAATTAGCTCGGTGTGCCCGAACGGCCCGAGGCCAGTGTGGTGGTCGACGACCGTCACCACACGCGCTTGCTGAAGCCAATCGCGTGCGAGCTGATTGAGCGTTCGGTTCGACCAGCACAGGGAGCGCCCACCGAAAAAGATGCCATCGGCGTGGACATGCTGGCCCCCCGAGATGGCCGTGGCCGCCGCCTTGGGGCCCACCTCGGCAATGTAGGCGTCCAAGGCCTGTGTGAGGCCATCGACCGTTGCAGCCGACCAATCCGGCGGCAGGATCATCGCGTGGACCCGCTCATAGGCGTCATTGACCTTCAGCGGAAGCGAAAAATCCAGCTGGTTGCGGTTGATGTCGATGTTGTCCTCGTTGACACGCCGCTTCCACGCGAAGCCATACGGGTTGACGCCGTGCACCAGCAGCATGGCGCAGCCCTCTGGAAGCTGCCGCGCGTGCTGGTGCAAGGCGCCCAGTTGCGCCGCACTGCCTTGGAAACCCTCGATGCCATGGGTGCCGGCCAGGACCACGAGCACGCGTGGCGCATCGCGCGGGCCGAGCCAGGCCACGTCCATGGCCAGCGCTTCGCCTTGTGGTCCGGTGGACGCATGCACAAAGGAGGTCAGCGTCCCCCCAGCGGCCCCCGCCGCACGCAGGAATCGCTGGCGTGCCTCGATGTAACTTCCACTGTAGGCCAAGGTCGGGTCGATGCCGGGTGACGTCATAGGTGGCTGCTTACTCGGGCTTGATGCCGCGGGTGACGGGTTCATAGAACTGCTGCTGCGCCGCAATGTACGCGCGCGACTGCTCCGGTGTCGTCAGTACAGGCAGATCGGCGCCCACGCGGACGCGATGCGCCTGCACGGCAGGCGCCATCAAGGCCGTGTTGATCGCCTGGTTGAGGCGCGCCACCACCGGCGCAGGTGTTCCAGGCGTGGTGAACGCGAAGGCCCAGACACCCATTTCCAGCCCTTTCAGCGCGGTTGACTCGTGGAAAGTCGGCACGTCCTTGATCGTGGGCACGCGTTCGCGCGACGACACGGCGATGGCCTTGACTTGCCGCGCCGCGATGGCCTGGGCCACGCCCGCCAGGGTGTTGATGCCAAATTCGATCTGGCCGCCCATCACGTCCGTGACGATCTGCGGGCCGCCTTTGTAGGGGACGTGCACCATGGAAATGCCCGCTCGCTGGCTGACCAGTTCGCCCATCACGTGGGCGAAGGAGCCGATGCCCCCCGAACCGTAGCTGAACTTGCCCGGGTTCTTGCGTGCCAGCGCCACCAGTTCGTCCATCGAGTTGGCCGGGAAATCCGGCTTGGCGATGACCACCACTGGCCCCGTGGTGATCATTGACAGCGGCAACATGCTGTCCGGCCGATAGCCCAGTGCCGGGTTGATCATGGGCACCAGCAGGCTCTCGCTCATGCCGCCGTACAGCAGCGTGTGGCCGTCGGCAGGCGCGCGCAACAACTTCTGGACGGCCAATGCGCCCGACGCACCGGGGAGGTTCTCCAGCACGACGGGCTGGCCCAGCAGCCGGGTGAGCTCAGTGGCGATCACTCGCGCGCCAACGTCGGAGGGCCCGCCTGCCGTGAACGGCACGAGGAGGCTCATTGGCCGGCTGGGGAACGTGGCCTGGGCACCCGCACCCAGCGGTATCAGCGCTGTGGCGCCGGCGAGTGTCACGAATTTGCGGCGAGTGAATGGAGCAGCAAGAGGGGACGGGTACTTCATGGGAGGACTCCAAGGTCTTGAGAGGGAAGGGGAATGGCGTGAATGCCCTGGGCCACTGCCACCGTGTGGCGAGCCAAGGCATCGGTGGAATCGATGATGGGGATCGGGACGTCTGCTTGCCCAAGTACAACGGGGATCTCCGTGCAGGCAAAAACGACGGCGTCTAAATCTTGAGAGAGCAACGCTTGCGTGGCGGCCAAAAACAACTCCCGGCCCTTGTCCAGGTCTCCGCCCTTCACGGCGGCCACCGCAGGCATGACGAAGTCGCGCAAAGCTTGCTCCGACGGGTAGACCCACTCCCACTCAGGGCCCAGTCGCTCCGAAAAAATGCCCAGCTTGCACGTGATCTGGGCGCCCAAAATCCCGACGCGCCTGGCATGGGGGACAGTCGCTCTCAATTGAACCGCCACCGCATCGGCAATGTGCACGATGGGCAGTGGGGTTTGCTCGGATAGTTGTGCGTGCCAATGGTGAACGGTGTTGCATGGCATCGTGATCAATGCGCAACCTGCCGCCTCCAACCGGCGAATGACTTCGATCATGACCGGCAAGGGGTCCGCGCCGTGGCCATCGATGAAATTGGGCCGATCCGGAATGTGCGGCGACGAGTCCAGGGTCGTGGGAAAGTGATCCTGGTCGCGCTGTGCGGGCGTCGCCCGTACCAGCTTGACCATGAATTCTGCGGAGGCCAAAGGGCCCATGCCGCCAAGAACGCCGATACGCGGAAGTTGGGTGCTTGCCATAGTCATTGCCATCGCGCTGTGCGCCTTCTAGTGCGACAAAATTTTTGAGAGAAACAATCGAGCACGCTCTGACCGTGTTTCCAGGTTGCCGAAAAACTCTTCTTTGCTGCAGTCTTCGACGATGCGGCCCTCGTCCATGAACACGATGCGGTTGGACACCTTGCGGGCAAAACCCATTTCGTGGGTGACGCACATCATGGTCATTCCGTCGCCGGCAAGCTCCACCATCACGTCGAGCACTTCCCCGACCATTTCAGGGTCAAGCGCGGACGTGGGCTCGTCGAACAGCATGCAGATCGGATCCATCGCCAGCGCCCGTGCAATGGCGACACGCTGTTGCTGGCCGCCGGACAGCTGACCCGGAAACTTGTCCTTATGCGCCGTGAGACCGACGCGATCGAGGTACTTCAAACCTTGTTTGGTGGCATCCACCGAGGATCGACCCAACACCTTGATCTGCGCGAGCATCAAATTTTCCAGAACATTCATGTGCGGAAACAATTCGAAGTTCTGAAACACCATTCCCACGCGGGAGCGCAGTGTCGACAAGTTGGTTTTGGGATGGCCAACCGAAATTCCGTCGAGCAGGATCTCGCCTTGTTGAAAAGGCTCGAGCCCATTCACGGTTTTGATCAGCGTTGATTTCCCAGACCCTGAGGGGCCGCACACCACCGTCACGTCGCCCTTTTTGACGCTCAAGCTGTTGTCGGTCAACACCTGGAAAGCGCCGTACCACTTGCTGACGTTTTTGATTTCAATCATGGCGATATTCAACTTGGCTGTGATCAATTAGCGAATGACAGCTGTTTTGCTCTGCAAATATTTGACGCCGCATGAGAGCGTGTAGGCCATGATGAAATAAACCACCGCGACAAACAGGTACATCTCCACCAGGCGGCTGTCTCGGCGTGCAACCTTTGACGCGGCTCCCAAAAAGTCCGGCATAGACAGCACGTACACCAAAGAGACATCCTGAAACAAGATGATGGTCTGCGTGAGCAGCAGTGGCAGCATGTTTCGAAACGCCTGTGGCAGCACCACATGCGCCATGAGCTGCCAATAGTTCAGCCCAAGTGCATATCCAGCGGAGACCTGCCCGCGCGAGATTGACTGAATGCCCGCGCGCATGATTTCGCAGTAGTAGCAGGCCTCGAAGATGATGAAGGTGATCAAGCACGAGGCGAAGGCCCCCACTTTGATCGGCCGGCTAGAGCCAGTCAGCCACTGGCCGATATACGGGACCAGAAAGTAAAACCAGAAGATCACCAAAATGAGCGGCAGGGCTCGGATCAGGTTGACAAATGCGCCGGCCGTCGCCGACATGAGCTTGACACTCGACAGCCTGGCAATGGCGAGCAAAGTCCCCAAGAAAATTCCACCGACCATCGCATACAACGTCAGCTGGAGGGTGAAGGCCATCCCTGTGTAAAACAGGTACTCCCAAGAGCGCTCAATGACGTCGAAGTCAAAGTTGTCAAACATGCGGCACCCCCATCAGTGGCCGGCGGTGGGTGTGCCGCCACTGATCAACCCCGGGACTGCTACCTTGCGCTCTAACCGCCGCATCAATTGCACCACCGTGATATTGAGTGCGATGTAGATCAGTGATGCCGCGGCGAAGGCTTCGAAAACCTGGAAGGTGTGCGACTCCATGGCGCGGGTGCGCGCCGTCAACTCCATCAGGCCAATGGTCAACGCCACCGACGTGTTTTTGAAGATATTCAAAAAATCGCTGGTCAGGGGCGGAATGATGATCCGCATGGCCTGCGGTAGCAGGACGTATCGGTAGGTCTGCGGCAGGGTTAGCCCCATGGCGCGCCCTGCCATGGCCTGACCGCGTGGCAAGGCAAAGATGCCCGCCTTCACCTGTTCAGCGATACGGACCGAGGTGTAGAACGCCAGGCACACGACGGCCGTGTAGAAAGGCGAATTCGGCAGCTGCTTGAGTGCGTCCCCGATCGGTGTGGGAACCAGTTCTGGCAACACAAAGTACCAGAGCAGCATCTGCACGAGCAGCGGTACATTGCGAAATAGCTCGACGTAAATATTCCCAAACCGCACCACCCATCGATAGGGGGTGGTGCGAAGGGCGCCGATCACGACTCCCAGCATCAGGGCAATGACCCAGGCACATAAGGCGGTCACGACTGTCCAGCCAAGCCCCGACATCAGGGATGTCAAGAAGGTGCCGGTTCCTTCGGGATTGGCCTCCCAAAAGATCCGCCAGTTCCACGGGTAGTTCACTGCAACCCAGATGCTGCGTGTGCCGACTTACTCGTAGTCTTTGGGATCAGGCGAGTCCGTGGGTTTGGCAAGAGCACGCTTGAGGTTCGCGCTCATGGGCATATTCAAGTTGATGCCTTTGGGCGGGATGGGAGACATGAACCACTTGGCGTAAAGTTTCTCGATCTCGCCACTCTTGACCAACTGCACGAATGCATCGTCGACCACCTTTTTGAAGGCGGGATCACCCTTGCGCAAGATGATTCCGTAGGGGTCGACCGAATAGGCGAACTTCGAAACCAGAAAATCGGCAGGCGCCTTGGAGTTGGCGATCATGCTGTAGATCATCACGTCGTCTGTGGCAAAGGCCGCTGCACGCCCGGTTTCAACCATCAAAAACGCTTCAGGCAAGTCCTGCGTCGGAGAGATATTGATGCCCAGCTGCTTGGCATTGTTTTGCTCCATGACCGTTTTGATGTTGGAGCTGCCGGAGGGCGATGCCACCGACTTGCCCTTCAAATCAGCCAGGGACTCCAGGGGCAGTGCCTTCTTGGTCATGACCTTGCCGGTCGCCACGAACATGGTCGGCGAAAAAGCAACCAATCGCTGCCGTTCGGCATTGTTGGTGGAAACACCGCACTCCAAATCCACGGTGCCGTTGGCAATGAGCGGGATGCGCGTCGCAGGCGTGACCGGGTTCAGGTTCACTTTGAGCGCGGGCATTTTCAGCTCGGCCTTGACGGCATTTGCAATCCTGTTGCAAATGTCCATGGAATAGCCGATGGGGTTTTGCTTGTCGTCCAGATAAGAGAAGGGGCTCGCTGCATCACGGTAGCCGAGCGTGATCACGCCTTCGGCCTTGATCTTTTCCAAGGTCTGGGCCTGTGCGGGGAAAATGCTCAAAGCTGCCACACTGATGGCGATCCGAAGAACTGTCTGCATGTCAGGCTCCTTTTGAAGAATGTTCTCTCACGTTAACGTTCTTTCCTGAGAAGAAACATAGGGTAATCCCTTGACCACTCTCCCTGATCCCCAGCATCCGACCGAATCACGTGAACAGGCCGTCGCTGCGGCGCTCTCGCTTGAAAAGTGTGTGGGCGCTGCCGTGCGTGCCTTGCGCTTGCGCCACCAGTTGACCCTTGCTCAGGTGGCAGAGGGTGCGGGTATCAGCTCGGGCATGCTGTCCAAAATTGAGAATGGCCAGATTTCTGCCGGCATGGACACGCTGAGCCGAGTCGCGCGAGCGCTCGGCAGCACCATGGCCATGCTGTTTCGTACCTACGATGTCCCCGCCGGAGCGGCCCATCTGGTCAAACGAGGCAAAGGCACACCGTTTTTGCGCCAAGGCGTTCGGCCCGGACACACCTTCGAATTTGTCTCTTATGGCCAAGGGCCGACAAAGTCTTTCGATGCCTTCCTCGTGACCATCACAGAAGACTCGGAAGATTTGCCGACCGTCGAACACCCGGGTACCGAGCTCATTCACGTACTGGAAGGCGTGATGGAGTACCGCAGCGGGCAGAGCCTCTATCTGCTCGAGCCAGGCGACACCTTGACGCTGCAAGGCGAAGTGCTGCATGGGTTTGAGCGCCTGATCCAGTTGCCCATCCGGTTTCTCTGCACCATCGTCTATGCCTCGCCAGTGCCGGTGACCGACTAGGCCCTGAAAGGCTCAGAGCAAGACCCGTCGGTTGTCCACCGGGTTCTGGACCGGGAGCTCGATCACCGCCAGATCTTTGAAATCGCCGGTGCTGGGCACGCAGACTTCTATGCGTTTCCTCGCGCGAAGAACGAGTCAATAGCGAACAAATGGAAGGCGGGGCTCAGCCCTGCGCGCCACGCAAACGCTTGCGTGCAGCGGCGGCGATGCTCTCGGCATTGACGCCAAAGAAGGCGCGCAGCGCAGCGCGGGTGTCGCTGCGGCCAAAGCCGTCCGTGCCCAGGCTGGTGTAGTGGCGGTCTGGCGGCAAATAGGCTCTCACCGACTCCGGCACCGCACGCACATAGTCCGTGGCCGCAACAATGGGGCCGCCACTTGATTCCAGCATCTGGGCGACATAAGGCGTCGTCTCTGCTGACCCCGCCGGCGAATCGATGCAGCGTTGGCCTTCGCGGGCCAGCTCGCTCCAGCTGGTCACGCTGAACACCGTGGCGGAAATGCCTTCCTTGGCCAGCATTTCTGCGGCCTTGATCACCTCGGTCAGGATAGCGCCCGACCCCATGAGCGTGACTTCATCAGCGCCTCCTGCGCCTCCTGCGCCTCCTGCAAGGCCTGCAGTGCTTGGCACGGCGGCATAGCGTGCCAAGCGGTAGCCGCCCTTGATCACGCCTTCCACCGCCGACTCGGGCAGGCTGGGCTGGGCGTAGTTTTCGTTCATGGCGGTGATGTAGTAGAAAACGTCTTGCTGCTCCTCCATCATCTCGCGCATGCCCCGGTCCACGATCACCGCGAGCTCGCCGGCAAAGGCCGGGTCATAGGCCTTGCAATTGGGAATGGTGGCGGCCACCACGTGGCTGGTGCCGTCCTGATGCTGCAAACCCTCGCCGCCCAAGGTCGTGCGCCCGGAGGTGGCGCCAATGAGAAAGCCGCGGGCGCGTTGGTCTGCGGCGGCCCAGATCTGGTCACCCACGCGCTGGAAGCCAAACATGGAGTAGTAGATGTAGAAAGGCAGCATGGCCATGCCGTGCACGCTGTAGCTGGTGCTGGCCGCCGTCCAGCTCGCCAGTGCGCCCGCCTCTGAAATGCCTTCTTCCAGAATCTGTCCGTCCTTGGCCTCCCGGTAGCTCAAGACGGAGCCAATGTCTTCTGGCGCATAACGCTGGCCCACGCTGGAGTAAATGCCAACCTGCTTGAACAGATTGGCCATGCCAAAGGTGCGCGCCTCGTCGGCCACGATGGGAACAATGCGCGGTCCCAGCGTTTTGTCTTTGAGCAAATTGCCCAGCATGCGCACAAAGGCCATGGTGGTGCTCATCTCCTTGCCCTCGGCCTGAGTAGCAAACTGGCCATAGGAGGCCAGCGCTGGCACCGGCACCTGGTCGCAATGGGTCAAGCGCTGGGGCAAGAAGCCGCCCAGGCGCTTGCGTTTGGCGTGCATGTAGACCATCTCGGCGCTGTCGGCCGGCGGTCGGTAGAAGTCGAGCGAGGTCACCTGGGCATCGGTCAGCGGTAACTGAAACCGGTTGCGGAAAGCGATCAGGTCGGTTTCATCGAACTTCTTGTGGCTGTGCGTGGTCATCTTGCCCTGGCCCGCGCTGCCCATTCCGTAGCCCTTCTTGGTATGGGCCAGGATGACGGTGGGTTTGCCCGGGTGCTTGAGGGCCGCCGCGTAGGCCGCGTGGATTTTCACGAGGTCATGGCCGCCCCGTTTGAGTCGGTCAATTTGCTCGTCGGTCATGCCTTCTGCCAAGGCCGCCAACTCCGCGTTCTGGCCAAAGAACGTCTCGCGGTTGAACCGTCCATCTTTGGCTGCAAAGGTCTGCATTTCCCCGTCCACGGTGTTTGCAAAAGCCTTTTTCAACGCACCACTGCTGTCTCGCGCAAAGAGGCCGTCCCAGTCACTGCCCCACACCAACTTGATCACGTTCCAGCCGGCGCCGGCGAAGAGCTCCTCCAACTCGTCGATGATGCGTCCATTGCCGCGGACCGGGCCGTCCAGACGCTGCAAGTTGCAGTTCACCACCCACACCAAATTGTCCAAGCCTTCGCGAGCCGCCAAGGTGAGGGCGCTCATGCTCTCGGGCTCGTCCATCTCGCCGTCCCCGAAGACGCCCCAGACTTTGCGCTCGGTGCAATCCAGCAAGCGCCTGTCCGTGAGGTAGCGCATGAAGCGGGCGTGGTAGATCGAGCTGATCGGACCGATGCCCATGGACCCGGTGGGGAACTGCCAGAAGTCGGGCATCAAGTAGGGATGCGGGTAACTGCACAGACCGCGGGCGCTGTTACCCGCCGGCGACTCGGGGGGAGTGAGCTCCTGGCGATACAGCGTCAAGTCCGCCTCGGTGAGCCGCCCTTCCAAGTAGGCGCGCGCGTACACACCTGGCGCGCTGTGCGGCTGAAAGAAGACCAGATCGCCCAGATGCGGCGTTCCCTGATGGTCGTCCCGGGCCCGAAAGAAATGATTGAAGCCCACTTCAAACAAATCGGCTGCGCTTGCATAACTGGCAATGTGACCACCCAACTCGCCATAGGCTTCGTTGGCGCGTACCACCATGGCCAGGGCGTTCCAGCGCATCAACGACGCTAGCCGCTCCTCAATCGCCAGATCGCCTGGAAAGGCCGGCTGCTGGTCGACAGCGATTGTGTTGACGTAGGGCGTCTTGAGTGAGGGCTTCCAGGCAATGGAGGGGTCGCGCCCCATGTCGCTGAGCATGTTCAACATCTCGCGCGCGCGCTCTGGGCCTGCGGCCGCAAGCAGCGAGAGCAGCGCATCACGCCACTCCTGGGTCTCCGCGGGGTCGCTGTCGAGGCGGGTGACGCTTTCGTTCTGTTCAATCGAAGAGGGCATAAAAACTCAATAAGAAGAGCTGGGGCGTGAGCCCAACTGTAGAATTCAAATGCCGGCATTTGCAGCTTAAATTGCAGGTCAATCGGCCTCATTACGGCACGTTATTCTGTAAAAGAACTGAATAAAAGCATGGCGAACTTAGACGGCACAGATCGCAAGATCCTCAATGCCTTGCAGGCGGACTCCAGCATTTCGAATGTGGAGCTGGCTCGTAAGGTGCATCTCTCCCCGTCCCCCTGTCTTGCGCGGGTGCGTGCGCTGGAGGCGCAAGGGCTGATTCGCAGCTATGTGGCCTTGCTGGACCCGCAGCAGCTGGGCCTGCATTTGAACGTGTTCATTTCGATCAGCCTCAAACAGCAAAGCCGCAAGGCCTTGCAGGCTTTCGAGGACCGAATTTGCACGCGCGAGGAAGTCATGGAGTGCTACCTCATGACGGGTGAGTCCGATTACCTCATTCGCGTCGCTGTTGCCGACATGCCCTCACTCGAGGTCTTCATCTTGGAGCAGCTCTCACCCATCGCCCAGGTGGAGAAAATTCGCTCCAGTTTTGCCCTCAAGCAGGTGCGGTACAAGACCGCGCTGCCCATCGGCGCATAGAGGGGGATTCGCGGCACTCCGATGAAAGTGGGGTCGTTCGAAATAAAAAAGCGCCAAGTGGCGCTTTTTTATTGGGGCGAACTCAACGCGCCTGTAGGACCAAGGCCCCGGCGCTCAAGGCCGGGTCTTCGATAGGGACCCGTACGCCCTGGTAGAACAGCCGGATATCGGCCCAGCGGGCGGCTTGCAGGGTAAAGGGCGGCGTTCCGCTGGTGTTGATGCGCTCACCTGCTGTGAGGACGAGCTCAGACCTCTTTTGCCGGGCGTCGGTCACGCAGACCACCGTGGCTTGCAAGGCCTCTATGTAGAGGTAGCCGGCATCTCGCAGCGCGCGATCCGGGGTGAAGACGGCCGGATCGCCCTGTGCGGAAGGACACTTCTGTTCTGCCTTGGCTTCCAGCGCCACGGCGGGGGGTGTTTCGGCAGCGGCAGTGACGGAAGCGTCCGTCGCAGCGGGCGCTGAACTTGGCGTTGAGGGAACCAGACTGGTCTCGGCCAAGGCCTCGGGCGCGGCAGCGGGCAGGGCCACTGGGGTGGACGACTGCGGCCGGTTCAGCCAGGCCAGGAAACCCACGACCACAACCCCCACCACCAGCACGCCTACCCAAAAGCGGCGCCCTGTGTTGGCGGCCTGTACGGGCGGTGCTCCGGCAGGAGAGGGCGTGTCCAGGGGGACAGTCGGTGAGCTGCTCGGTGCGGTGGGCGGTGCGGTGGGCGGGGTGAAGGCCGCAGACAGGTGTGGAGCAGCCCGGGGTTCAGCCCCTTGTTCGCTGACCGCTGGCGCGTCCATGCGGCCACTCTGGCCACTGTGCTTGGGGTTGGTGCCGAGCGCGGGAGCCAGGGCAGCACCGGGAGCTGCCGCAGGATTGGAGATGGGAGTGGGTGCGGCGACATGCGCCGCTGCAGCGGCAGGAGCGGATGCCGTGGCTGGGGTCGATGCAGGGGCAGGGGCCAGTGTGTGCCCTAACCGCGCCAGCACGGCACGGCCGGTATGGGACTTGATGCGGTCGGAGTAGAACTGTTTGTTCCCGCCGTCTTCGAGCTCACTGAGCTGCCCAATCGACAGGGCGCAACGCCTGGCCAGCGTCGCGCGGTCTATCCCTGCGGCCTGACGCAGTTCGCGAAGCAGCTTGGCATCGCCGGAGGTCCAGGTCTTGTCCATCCGCGTCGCTCCATTCGGGGCGAGTTAGGCGCTCTTCAGGCGGCGCAGATCAAGTCGCCTTCAATCAGCGCGCCGCGCTGGATGGCTAGTGACCGGTAGGTGATGCGGCCGACGACGCGGGCCTTGCTGGCGATGAACAGCTCATCGCAAACCGCGGTGCCGACGAAGGCGCCCTTGACATGCAGAGACTTGCTCGTGACCTGGCCCTCAACCGCGCCGCGCGGGCCGATGTTGACCACGTCGGTATT
>CANFQF010000090.1 GCA_947449025.1 Comamonadaceae bacterium | reverse complement strand
CGGGGGCGGACGCACAGCACCGCATCAGGCTGGGTGGCGACCCAGTCGAGGACGGCCTGGCGCGCGCGCCCTGGCAAGCCGGGATCTCCCGGCCGGCCGTCGAAGGGATGAAAAGCGGGCTCTTCCTGCTCGGCCCACAGCAGCACGCGCCGGCCCTCCCAGCCCTGGGCCTGACGCAGCACCGCGCCGGCTTCGGCCTGGGCCGGGTCCAGCAGCGGGTCGAAGGCGGGGTTGCCGGTGACATGCACCTCGCCCGGCAGGCGCCCCGACTGAATCAGGAAATCACGCACCGCGTCATTGAGGACGCACACCGCGTCGGCATATCCGGGCTGGCCGATCCATCGCACTTCGTCGACGGCAAACAGGTCAACCAGGCAAACGGCCGGGACGCCCAGGCGGCGAGCGGCCAGGATCGCGGCACGCTCGCCCCGTGGGGAGTTGGTGGCAAAGACCAGATCAGGCCGAACCTCGGCCAAGATGCGCTCGAGCAGACGCTGGGGCAGGAAGGCCTGCCGACCGTCACGGCCGTAGCGGCGGGCGGCCTCCTTGGCGCCCACAGCGTCCTCGAGCTCGGCGTAGGACAGACCCAGGTAGGCCTCGGTCTCAAGCGCGTCGGCCACCGGCCCCATGGCCTCGCGCAGCCGGCGTCCGTGGGCCAGGGCGCGCTCATCGCCCTCGCGCAGGAAGTCCTTCACTTGGAGCAGCGGCAGGCCGGCCGCGCGCACCACCTCGGCAGCGGTGGTCAGGCCCAGCACCTGCACCTCGGCCAGCCCGCGCTCACGCAGCATGCGGGCGACGGGCACGACCATCTTCACATGGCCGCTGCCGTAGCAAACGAACAAAACTTTTTTCATTGGCGCGCCGCCTCAGCCGCCGGACTGACCTGCGCCCTCAGCCCACAGCGCCAGGGCCGCCAGGGCGCGTAGCTCGCGGGTGAAATTGGCGCTGCCCTCGCGGTGGTGGTGCAGCAACTGCGTGATCGCCTCGGGCTGAAAGAGTGTCTCGAGCAAAGGGCTGGCACGGAGCGTCTGCGCCAGCCAGTCGTAGCTTTGCTTGCGGAACCACTCCCCCACCGGCACGGTGAACATCTGCTTTTTGCGGTGGGCGAGGTCTTCGCCGATCAGAGGCGAGACCGCCTTTTTGTACCAGTGCTTCTTGTCGCCCTCGGGCGAGAGCTTGGTCCGCCCACGCGAGCGGAAGGCCAGCTCCATCATTCGCCAGTCAAGGAAGGGCGTGCGCGCCTCGATCGACACCGCCATGCCCATGCGGTCGGGCTTGACCAGGTTGTTGCCCGAGAGCAGCAGCTGCATGTCGAGGTACAGGGCCTGGTTGATACGGTCGTAGTGCGCGGCCTCGTCGAACCAAGGTTTGGCGGCGGCCTCCAGGCTGTCGATGCCAGCCAGGCGCGCTGCCACCTCGGGCCGGTACAGCGCAGCGCGGGCCTCGGGCGTGAAAAGAGAGATGGAGTCGAAGTAGCGGCGGCGAAAGCGCGCGTCGTCCAGCGCGTCGACTCCGGGCTGCGCGAAGAACTGCTCGTACTTTTCGTAACCGGCAAAGAGCTCGTCGCCACCGTCGCCGGTCAGCACCACCTTCACATGCTTGGCCGCCAGCTCGGAGACGCGCAGCGTGGGCATGAAAGAGGCGTCGCCGTGCGGCTGATCCAGGTGGTGCAACACCATCGGCCAGCGCTCCAGCATATTGAGCTCGGCGATTTCCATGGTGTGGTCGCAGCCGAACCGCCGGGCCGCCTCTGCGGCAAAGTGCGACTCGTCAAAACGCGGGTCGGCAAAGCCAATGCAGAAGGTCTTGACCGGCGCCTGCACATGGCGCGCCATGAGGGCGACGATGGTCGAGGAGTCCACCCCGCCAGACAGAAAGGCACCCCAGGGCACGTCTGCACGCAGGCGAATGCGGGTGGCATCGTCGAGGATGGAGAGGAACTCCTCCTGCCATTCGGAAAAATCGTGGTCACGCTCCTGCTGGTCGGCCAGCGACCACCAGCGCTCGGTGTGCACCGCGCCGCTGCGGCTCCACTTCATCCAGGTGCCGGGCATGACATGGCGCACGCCCTGCCAGGCCGTCCAGGGCGCGGGAATGTAGTTGAAGGCCAGGTAGTGGTGGATGCCTTCCAGATCGACGCCCGGCTTGGCGCCCCGCGCTTCGATGGCCGGCAGCAGCGCCTTGATCTCCGAGCCGAAGACCATGCGCTGGCCGTCGTCGTGCACATATAGCGGCTTGACGCCGATGCGGTCACGCGCGAGGTACAGCGCGTCTTCACGCGCGTCGTCAATCGCGATCGCGAACATGCCGTTCAGGCGCTTGAGGCAGGCGATTCCCTCGCGCTCATACAGGCGCAAGATCACCTCGGTGTCGGAGTGCGTGTCGAGCCGCACGCCCTGGGCGCGCAGCTCCTGCGCAAGCTCGACGTGGTTGAAGATCTCGCCGTTTTGCACCACCGCAATGGCGCCGTCGTCTGAGACGAAGGGCTGGTGGCCGCCGGCCAGGTCGATGATCGAGAGGCGCCGGTTGCCCACTGCGGCGCCGCGCGCCGGCTGGTGGCGCACGCCCTCATCGTCCGGTCCGCGGTGCACGATGCTGCGCGCCATGGCGGACAGCGCATTGGGGGCGAGCGCCTCTCGGCGGCGGTCCCAGTAGCCAAAGATGCCGCACATGACTCAGTTGCTCCCTTTGCCAGACAGGCGCGACAGCGTCCAGACCATGATGCACAGGTCGAGCCAGAGGCCAGCCTCGCGGGCGTATTGGAGGTCCAGCGCCAGCCGCTGCTCCGGAGTGGCGGCCGAGCGCAGCTTGGCCTGCGCCAGGCCGGTGACACCGGGGCGCACGCTGCAGCGCGCTGCCCAATCGGCATCCGAATACAGCGCGCGCTGGGCGGGCACATCGGGCCGCGGGCCCACCAGGCTCATGTGCCCCAGCAGCACGTTGAGCAATTGCGGCAGTTCATCGAGGCTGGTGCGGCGAATGAAGCGGCCCACGCGGGTGATGCGCGGGTCATCAGACGCCGTGTGATACGGGCCGATGGCCGCTGCGTTCTTCACCATGCTGCGAAACTTGTACATGCCGAACTCGCGCCCGTGGCGGCCGACACGCACCTGGCGAAACAGCACGGGCCAACCATCCTGCCACCACACCGCCAGGGCGGTCCCCAGGAGCAGGGGCGACAGCAGCAGCAAGGCCAGGCCCGATAGCAGCAGGTCGAACAGGCGCTTGATCATGTGCCCAGACCCGCGGCGATTCGGGTGATGGTCTCGCGCGTGGCGGCGGCGTCGCGGGCCACGCCAGTCGCGTCGCGCCTGGCCAGTTGACCTTCGGCCTCGCGCAGGGCGGCCACTTCGCGCTCGAACACCGCGTCGGAATCGGGCCTGTGAAACGTGCGCGAGAGGATGACCGCGCCCGAGCCCAGACGCTGGTGCTCGGCCAGCACCGCCCGCCCGGGCAGCAGGCCTTCGTCGAGCCGGGCAATGCCGCCAAAGCCAAAGCGCAGGCCCTGTGCGTGCGCCGCCTGGGCGACGCGGTCGACCAGGCCCAGGGCCAGAGACTCGAACATGAAGCGCTGGCCCAGCGACAGGTGCAGGTCGTTAAGACCCATGTAGACCTCCCACAGGCCCGGGGTGGTGATCCACTCGTCCAGCGTCGCCAGCGCGCCAGCGGTCTCGAGCAGGGGCACGACGGGGCAGCGGCCGGCCACCAGCGCGGAGAAGGCGCGCAGGGTGGCGGCGTCTTCGAACATGGGCAGCATGATGAGGTCAGCGCCGCGAGCCAGAACCGCGTCCACTTCCTCGGCGCTGCCCGGGTGCAAGGGGTTCACCCGCACCATCAGTCGGGCGCGCGTGAGCTGGGACTTGATGCGGTCCACATCTTCCAGCGCATGGGTGCTGATGAAGGTGTTGCGACCCGCCTGGCGCTCGGCCTTGCCCAGACGCTCGAGGTCGACCCATAGGCGCAGGCCCGGGATGGCGTCGCAACGGCGCGCGAAGGCCGGGTCGTTGGTGATTTGAATGAGGTCGAGCATGGGCGCAGGCAGCCCGCGATTATCGCCGCTGGGTCCCGGTCGCCCACGCCGACGTGGCGGCTCCGGGCTCCAACTGGCTCAATCCACCGCGCAGGCCACACACAGGCCCCACACAGGCCCCACACAGGCCCCACATTCGCGCCAGCAGACCTTCAGTCGCCGCTGCCCCGAAGCGTCTGCCGCAGGGAGCCCGCAGCGGCCCAGGCCACGGCCAGCACACCGAGGGCAGCAAGCACCGCTACGGCCAGGCGCCAAGCTGGCGTGGGCAGCAGCTGCGTCACCCAGGGCGCGAGCCAGGCCACGACCGCGAGTGCGGCCAGCGCCGCGCCCATGGGCGCCCAAGGCAAGAGCCGCCTGACCGCACCGCCCATTGCCGCCAGTACGCCCAGAGCGACCACCAGCAACACGCCGCTCAGGGCCGCCATCAGGAAGGCCGCGCTGCTTGAGGCCAGCGACCCCAGCGCCAGCAGCACCGCCAGCCCCAAGGCATGCCACAGAGCGGCTGGCCGCAGCCGAGACTGTGCGGCCAGCACGGTCAGGCCCACCACCGACAACGCCTGCGGCAGCAGGCTCCAGGCGCCGATGCGGCCCCAGGCGGCCACCTGCGCTAGGCCAGCCGGGTCCATTCGGCCCCAGCCAAAAAGCAGCCGGGCGGCGACGTCGGCCGCCAACAGCAGGCCGGCGCAGGCGGCGCAGGCGAGGGCAAAGGCCAGGCCAAAGGCCGCCTGCACCGGCGCCCGGGCCCCGGGCTGATCGAGGCCCGCAGCCACCGCCCGCGCCACCCGCGGAAAGGCCAAGGTGGCCACCAGCTGAATGGCCAGCATGAGCGGCAATTCGACCAGCTTCCAGGCGTAGTTGAAAACCGCCAGCGCGCCCTCCCCCTCGGCCGAGGCCAACGAACGGGCGGCAAAGGGCAAGGCCAGCGGCAGGCCTGCGGCGAGGATGGCCCAGGCCCAGACGGGTGGCGGCGGCAGCGAGAGAGGAGCGGTGGACCGAAGGGCTGCGCCCTCTGGGGCCTCCAACGCGGGGGCTCCGCGCTCAGGGGCTCGGTGTGCGGGCACTTCGTGTTCAGACGCTGCCAAAGACTGCCGGGCCCGGCGCTCTCGCCAGGCCTGCCAGGCCAGGCGCAGGCCCATGGCGGCCAGCAACCCCAGGCCGAGCGCCAGCACCGCGCCATCGGCGCTCCCCGGGCCCACGTGGCCCGGAGCGCTCGCCATGCCACGCCCGAGCATCCAACCGGCAAAGCCGATCGCCGCCACCAGCGTGCCATTGACCACCAGATTGGCCCCGTACAGGCCTACCGCATCGCCCTCGTGCTGCAAACGGGTCGCCCACAGAGCAGCGAGCAGGGCGGGCACCAGGGCGATCGCGCTCCAGCCCAGGCCCCACACCGCCGGGCCAGACGGCCCGACCATCGAGCCAGGCAGGCCCGGGGCCAGCCACCCCAAGACAGCGACAGGCGCCAGGGCCAGGGCGGTGGCCGCCGCCAGCCCCAGCGCGAGCCCCAGGCCCAGCACCACCCGCGCCACCCGGCGCTGGCTCGCCGCCACCTGCGCCGCGCTGCGCCCAGCCCAAGCTGGCACCAGCACATAAGACAGCGCCCCGCTGGCCAGCACCCCGGTGATCCAGTCCGGCAGCGTGAGCATCAGCACCGCCAGGTCGGCCAGGCCGGTGGCGCCAAAGGCCGCGGCCTGGGCCGACTCACGCAGCAGCCCCAGCAGCCGGCTGGCCACCAGCAGCAGCAGGGAGATCGCGCCAGCCTTGAGCAACATGGGGCGCATTATCCCGGCCGGGCATGGGCAGGCAGGCGCCGGCCGGGGGCCGGGCCCCGAAAAACTAGAATCAGGGGTTTGGCCGGGCCCCTGCCCTGCCACCAGCCCAAGACTCCTCATGTCCGAACAAGCCACCCCCCAAGCCGCCGTTGACGAGAACCAGCTGATCGCCGAGCGCCGCGACAAGCTCAAGGCC
Source organism: Comamonadaceae bacterium (assembly GCA_947449025.1). GTDB lineage: Bacteria > Pseudomonadota > Gammaproteobacteria > Burkholderiales > Burkholderiaceae_C > Ramlibacter. Next base: position 7,354 of record CANFQF010000090.1, on the reverse strand, counting down.
CTGCGCGAGGTGCAAAAAAACGGTGGCCCGGTGGCCTTCCCCAACGACTTCAAGCCCACCGACCATGCCACCGCCCTGCACGAGGCCCACGGCTTCAAAGAGGCGCCCACGCTGGAGGCGGAAAAGCTGCCGGCCCGCATCGCCGGCCGGATGATGCTCAAACGCGTCATGGGCAAGGCCAGCTTTGCTACCTTGCAAGACGGCACCGGGCGTGTGCAAATCTACGTCACCCGCGACAGCGTCGGTGAAGAGATCTACGCCGCCTTCAAGCACTGGGACCTGGGCGACATCGTGGCCTGCGAGGGCCACCTGTTCAAAACCCGCACCGGCGAGCTCTCGGTTCACGCCACCTCGGTGCGCCTGCTCACCAAGAGCCTGCGGCCGATGCCGGACAAGTTTCACGGCATTCACGACCAGGAAGTGAAGTACCGCCAGCGCTATGTGGACCTGATGACCGACGAAGACGCCCGCAAGCGCTTCATCGCGCGCAGCAAGGCCATCACCGGCATTCGCGAGTTCATGGTGCAGCACCACTTCCTCGAAGTGGAGACACCCATGCTCCACCCGATCCCTGGTGGCGCCAACGCAAGGCCCTTCACCACCCACCACAACGCGCTGGACCAGCAGATGTTCCTGCGCATCGCGCCGGAGCTGTATCTCAAGCGCCTCGTCGTCGGCGGCTTTGAGCGGGTGTTCGAGATCAACCGCAACTTCCGCAACGAAGGCATCTCGGTGCGTCACAACCCCGAGTTCACCATGATGGAGTTCTACGCGGCCTACTGGAACTACCGCGACTTGATGGACTTCACCGAGGCCCTGGTGCGCGACGCCGCCGTCAAGGCCGCGGGCACGCTGCAACTGACCTACGGCGGCAAGCCGGTCGACCTGGCCGAGCCCTTTGCCCGCCTGACCATCCGCGAAGCCATTGCCACCCACACCGACGCCGGCGCCGGCGCCGATGACCGCGAGTGGCTGATCCCGGCGCTGAAAAAGCTCGGGCTCAGCGAAGAAAAGCACCGCCTATCCAACCGCACCCTCGCCAGCCTGCAGGTGCTGTACTTTGAAGAAACGGTGGAAGAAAAGCTCTGGCAGCCCACCTTCATCATGGAGCACCCCACCGAAATCTCGCCGCTGGCGCGCGCCAACGACGAGCGCCCCGAGGTGACCGAGCGCTTTGAGCTGTACATCACCGGCCGCGAGTTCGGCAACGGCTTTTCGGAGCTCAATGACGCCGAAGACCAGGCCGCGCGTTTTCACGCGCAGGTCGACGCCAAGGATGCCGGTGACGACGAGGCCATGTTCTTCGACCACGACTTCGTGCGCGCCCTCGAGTACGGCATGCCGCCCGCCGGCGGCTGCGGCATCGGCATCGACCGCCTGATGATGTTGCTGACCGATTCGCCCAGCATTCGCGATGTGATCCTCTTCCCCGCGCTACGGCGCGAGGTCTGACCCCTTCGGGACGGAGCGCGTCATGGGCATTTGGATCGAACTCGGTGTCTTCCTGCTGGCCCTGGCTTGGGGCCTGTGGCAGTTGCATGACCTGAAGCAAGAGCGCCGCACGCGCGAGCAGCGGCAGCGCGAGGAGGCGGCAGGAGCCGCGCGTCTGGCGGCGAACCCGGCAGCACCTCCTGCTGCCGCACCCTCAGCACCCGCTGCCCCAATAGCCGACCAGGGCCAGCCTACCCCGACGTTCGGCACGCCCAAGCCCCCCAGCCCGGACGCCTAAGCGCCAGCCCAAGACACCGGCCACGGGGACAGGCGGACTGCTCACATGACCACCCCGCCCAGCGCTCGCAATGTCTTCCTTCTAGGCACCGCCCAGACCTTGGCCTGGGCCTCCACCTACTACCTGCCCGCGGTGCTGGCCGCAGCGATGGCCAAAGACACAGGCGTCGATACGCCCACCGTCTTTGCCGCCTTCACCATGGCCCTGCTGGTCTCGGCCGCCGTCGGCCCCTGGGCCGGACGCGCCATCGACCGCCGCGGTGGCCGGCCCGTGTTGGCGGGCACCAGCCTGGTGTTTGCCACCGCGCTCGTGCTGCTGGCGCAGGCCGAGGACGGCTTGGGCCTCTTCCTGGCCTGGGCCGTCATGGGCATCGGCATGGGCAGCGGCCTGTACGAGGCGGGCTTTGCCACCCTGGTGCGGCTGCACGGGGATCAGGCGCGGTCGTCCATCACCGGCATCACCTTGCTCGCGGGCTTTGCCAGCACCGTGGGCTGGCCACTCTCGGCCTGGATGGAATCGCAATGGGGTTGGCGCGGCGCCTGCCTGGGCTGGGCCGCGCTGCACCTGCTGCTGGGCCTGCCGCTCAATCTGTTGCTGCCGAAGGCGCCGCCGCTGGGGGTGCGCGGCGGCGAAGCGCCCGCCCAAGCGGTGGCGGACAACTCCGTGACCGCAACAGACCGGGTTGCAGACGCACCGGCCGCGCCCACGCCCGACAGGGGCCTTCGCACCGTCCTCCTGCTCTCCTTCGTCTTCAGCGGGTCCCTCTTCGTGAGCACCGCCCTCGCCGCGCACTTGCCGCAGCTGCTCATGGCCAGCGGTGTGAGCCTGGCCGCCGCCGTCGCCCTGGGCGGCCTCATCGGCCCGGCGCAGGTGGCAGCAAGGGTGCTGGAGTTTGGTGTGCTGCAGAAGTTGCACCCCCTGCTCTCAGGCCGCATCGCCTCGGCCCTGCACCCGCTGGGCGTGGCGGTGCTCTTGGCCTTTGGTGCTCCCGGTGCGGCAGCCTTTTGCCTGTTGCATGGCGCGGGCAACGGCATCCTCACCATCGCCAAGGGCACCATGACCCTGGCCATCTTCGGCGCGCAGGGCTACGGCCAGCGCCAGGGTCTGCTGCTGGTGCCGGCGCGCATTGCTCAGGCGCTGGCGCCTTGGCTATTTGGCCTGGCGCTGGCGCGCTGGGGCTTGGGTAGCCTGTACCTCTCGGCGGCGGTGGGCGTGGCGATGGTGGGGGCGTTGATGATGCTGCGGGCTCGGACGGCGTCTGATGCCACTCAAAAAACTAACTAATAAATTACTTTCAAATTCCTGTTGATATTTTTGTATTCATATGTAGGATCGCCCGCTAGCTGATGAGTTAACTCACCAGCCAAGCCGGGGCAAAGCGGTAGGCCCTGCTCGCCACCTGTCGATTGCCTCGGATCATGAACGCCAGGACCTTTTTCGACCTGGAGGACGGCGCCGCCGCCGCCCCCGCCACTTTCCACTTCAACAGCTACGTCGACGTCCTCGGCCACCATGCGGCACTCCGCGGGGACCAGCTCGCACTGACCGAGTTGCCCAACCTCAAGGACGAAGGGCGCCGCTACACCTACGCCGAGGTTGACCTCCGCTGCCGAGCCATCGCGGCGAAGCTGCAGGCCTTGGGCGCGGCCGGCGAGAGAGCCCTGCTGGTCTTCGACAACGACGCCGACTACCTGCTCAGCTTTTTGGCCTGCGCCTACGCGGGGGTGATTGCCGTGCCCTTGTTCGCGCCAACCCAGCGCAATCACGTGGCGCGCTTCAAGGCGGTGGCAGCCGATTGCGGCGCGCGCTTGCTCCTGACCAACTTCAGCGCCAGCGAGCGCCAGGGTCGCTTGGGGCTCGGCGAGGCCGACTTCCCGCCACTGCTGCGGGTGGCGGTCGATGCAATTGATGAAGCGATGGCCGCCGCTTGGCAGCCGTATCACCCCGCAGCCGACGAGTTGGCCTTTTTGCAATACACCTCTGGCTCGACCGGCATGCCCCGCGGCGTGATGGTCACGCACGGAAATTTGATGTACCAGGGGCGGTACATCCAGACCCACTGCGAGCTGCGCAGTGAGGATCGGGCACTGTCCTGGCTACCCCTCTACCACGACATGGGTCTCATCGTCGGTGGTCTACAGCCCTTGTTTTGCGGCATCCCGCTGTGGCTGTCAACGCCGAATGCCGTGGTCATGCACCCGGAGCGCTGGCTACGCGCCATCAGCCGGTTGCGCATCACCCACGCCGGTGCGCCCAACTTCATCTACGACCTGTGCTGCAACAGCGTGCAGTTGGAACGACTGACCGATGTCGACCTGTCTTGCTGGGCGGTGGCCTTCAATTCAGCCGAGCCGATACGGCAATCGAGCATCGAGCGATTCACACGCACCTTCGCAGCCCTGGGTCTGCCGCCCACCTCGCCCAACCCGGCTTATGGCTTGGCCGAGGCGACGCTCGCGGTGAGCATCAAGCCGCGCGACGCCAATCCCGTCTTCCATTCCGCGGACGCTGCCCAGGTGTCGATAGGCCGGGTCGCGGCGCCCCATGAGGGGCGGCCCGAACGCCATCTGGTCAGCTGCGGCCAAGTGGCCCTGCAGACGCGGGTAGTCATCGTGGACCCGGACACGCACGCACCCTGCCTGGGCGGGCGAATCGGCGAAATCTGGGTGGCCGGCCCCACCGTGGCCAAGGGGTACTGGGGTCGACCCGAGCAGAGCCATGACACCTTCGAGGCCCGCACCCTGAGCGGGGAAGGCCCCTTTCTTCGCACCGGCGACCTGGGCTTTCTCGACGAACAGGGCGAGCTGTTCGTCACCGGCCGGGTCAAGGACCTGATCATCGTGGCCGGCAAGAACCACTACCCGCAGGACATCGAAGAGACGGTGGAGTCGGCCAGCCCTGCGATCCGCCCGCATGCGGTGGCGGCCCTGGCAGTCGACGGCCTTGCAGGCGAGGCCGTGATGGTGCTGGCCGAGGTGCACCGGCGCCTAGCCGCCGACTTCGACCCCCTCCTCACAGCAAGGGCGATACGCACGCGTGTGGCGCAACACCACCAGGTGCCAGTGGCCGAGGTGGTGCTGCTCGAGCGGGGGCAGCTCCCCATGACCACCAGCGGAAAGATCCAGCGCCGCGCCTGCCGCGAGCTGCTGCAGTCCGGCGTCTTGCAGGTGGTGGGTCGCTACGCGACCTGATGCCAAGCGCAGCGACCACGACGCCCCCCGTTTCGCCCCCGCCCCTGCTCAAGGAGATCACGATGGAGTCGACCCTCGACGCCTTGCTGGCGTCCCACGCCCGCCGCGCACCCGACCAGGTGCTGTTCGAGTTTCTCGATGACAAGGCCGAACCCGCGGAGGCCCTGAGCTTCGGGCAGCTGCATCGTCGTGCCAGCGCACTGGCCGCGCGGCTCGCGCAGCAGGCTGGCGGTGGCGAGCCTGTGCTGGTCGCCGCCGGTCCCGGTATCGAGCATCCGGTGGCCCTGTTCGCCTGCTTCCTGGCCGGCGCGACCGCAGTGCCGGTGTATCCGCCGCAGGCTGCCACGCGCGCAGCCATGCTGGAGACCCTCGCGGCCATCAGCCGCGCCTGCGGCGCGCGTACGCTGCTGGCAACTCGGGCGGTCGCACAGGACCTGATGCCGGCCCTGCCACCTCTGCTGGGATCGGACACGCCCGAGTGGCTGGACATCGATTCGCCGACGCGCGCCGATACCCCTGTGCAGGGCAGGCTGCCCGGCTCCTCGCCGCAGCAGGCGGCGCTGCTGCTCTACACCTCGGGCTCCACCGGCAGCCCCAAGGGGGCGATCCTCACCCACGAAGGCCTGCTCGGGAACCTGCGCGCCCTGCTCCGGGGCTGCGGCCGCGGCCCCGAGGACGTGGTGTGCAGCTGGCTGCCCCAAAGCCACATCGCTGGCCTCTTTTTCCGGTTGCTGCCGGTGGTGTCGGGCGGGCGCGGCGTGCTGATGCCGGTACAGGCCTTCGCCACCAACCCCACCCACTGGCTCAAGGCGATCAGCCGCCATGGCGCCACCGTCACCGCTGCGCCGGATTTTGCGTATGCCATCACCGCCAAGATTTGGGAGGACGCGCTGCGTACCCGGCCCGAGCTGGTGGGCCTCTTCGACCTGACCACACTGGAGATGGCCGTCTCGGGTGGCGAGATGGTGCGCGCCTCGACGCTGGACGCGTTCGGGCGTGCCTTCGCCGCCTGCGGCTTCGACCCTGCAGCCTTCCACCCCTATTACGGCTTGACCGAAACCATGTGCGTGTCGATCACGCAGCGCGAGGCGGTGGTCCGCCACGCGGTGAGCCGACGCGCGATCCTGGATCACCGTGTGGCCGCGCCCGATGGCGAAGAGGACACCCTGATGCTGGTCGGCAATGGCAGCCCGGTGGGCGATGCCCAGTTGTCCATCGTCGACCCGGCTGGGCGGTCCCTGCTCGCGGCGGGTGAGGTGGGCGAGATCTGGGTGCGCGGGGGCGCCGTCACCCCTGGCTACTTCGGCAAAGCGGTGGCCGACGAGAGCTGGCAGGGCCGGCTGGCACAAGAAGGGACGGATACGCCCCCCTTCTTCCGCACGGGCGACTTGGGCTTCTTGCGCGAGGGGCAGTTGTACGTGACCGGACGGCTCAAGGAGCTGATCATCGTGCGCGGCAAGAACCACTACCCGCTGGACATCGAGGCCACAGTCGCCGACGCCGCGCAAGGGACTGGCATGACCCAATGCGTGGCCTTCGCCCTGCATGACGCGACAGAGGCGGAGGGTCTGGCCCTGGCTCTGGAGCTCGAAGACCCGCCTGCAGACAAGGCCGCGGGGCAGGCCGACCGCGCCCCGCGTGATGCCCTGGCACTGGCCGAGAAGCTGCGGGTACAGGTGGCCCAGGCCCACGGCCTGTCCATCGACCGGCTGTTCATCATGCCCACCGGCACGCTGCCACGCACCACCACCCGCAAGATCCCGCGCCTGGCGTGCGCGCGTCTGGTCCGGGACGGCCAGTGGCAGGCATGGGAGGTCCACGACCGCGGCCAAGGCCTCAACGGCCACGACCAGATCGCGCCCCGCGGGGCGGCAACGGCCGCGACCTCCGGCGCAGGCACCGGCTTGGCGCGCGCGGGCCATGTGCTGGCTGGCCTGAGCGGCCCGGTCTTGGAGGGCGCGGTGCTGGGCCAGGTGCTGGCGCAAATCGGGCGCCTGGAGGGGGTGCGGCTGTCCGCCACGGATCTGGACCGGCCCCTGGTGGCGCTCGGCCTGTCCTCCCTTCACCTGGCGCGGCTGGCCCACGAACTGGGGCAGGCCCTGGCGCTTGAGGTACCCCTGGCCACCCTGCTGGGGGCAGCCACACCGCGCAGCGTGGCCAGCGCCTGCGCGGCGCTGATCGAGGGCCACGGCACCGAAGTCGCCAGCCCGCCGATCCCCTGGGAGGACACCCGCATGCGCCTGACCGCCACCCTGCCCTCCGACCTCGCGCAGCGGCCCCTGTCGAAGGCGCCCGCTGTGGTGCTGACCGGCGCCACCGGCTTCCTGGGCGCATGGCTGGCGCACGCACTACTCGCAACGACGGACCGGCCGCTGTGGTGCCTGGTGCGCGCCAAGTCCGATGCGCACGCGCTCGAGCGGGTACGTCAGGCCCT
>CANFQF010000089.1 GCA_947449025.1 Comamonadaceae bacterium | reverse complement strand
TCAAGGCGCGTTGCGCCCATGCCGCGACCGAATTGACCCGCGCGGCGATCCAGCTGCATGGCGCGATCGGGACCACCAACGAATACGACATTGGCCTTTACTTCAAGCGCGCCATGACTCTGGGCAGCCGCCTTGGCAATGCTGCATCGCTGCGTATGCGCTGGCGCCGCCTGCATGACGAGGCGACCTTGGTCGATGGCCCCGGTTCTTTGCCTGAGGCAGCGGCAAAGGTGGAGGGGGACTTTGACTTCAGCCCTGACCAGAACTGGGAGGCCATGCCAGAGCCGCAGTTTCGCGCGCTGGTCCGGGCCCTGTTCGCGCGCCACTACCCGGAGCACAGGCGCTTCATGCCCTATCGCCAGACCTGGGCCGAGTCGCGCGACTGGTACATGACCCTCTACCGCCTGGGCTGGCTGGCGCCGGCCTGGCCCCGCCAGTACGGCGGTATGGGCCTGCCGGCAGACAAGCTGATTGCCTTCATTGAGGAAACCGAGGCCTGGGGCGTCGCCCGCACGCCCGATCAAGGCCTGGTGATGGTGGGCCCGATCCTGATGCGCTTTGGCACCGAGGCTCAGCGCCAGCGCTTTATGCCACCCATCCTCGCCGGCGAGCATGTTTGGACCCAGGGTTACTCGGAGCCCAATGCCGGCTCTGACCTGGCCGCGGTGCGGACCGAGGCGGTGCAAGACGGCGAGCATTTCATCGTCAACGGCCAAAAGACCTGGACCACCTGGGGCGCCGATGGCACCCACATGTTCATGCTGGTGCGCACCGACAAGACGGTCAAGAAGCAAGCCGGTATCAGCTTCCTACTGGTCGACCTGAAAACGCCGGGCATCACCGTGCGCCCGATCCGCAACATTGCAGGCGAGTCGGACTTTTGCGAAGTCTTTTTTGACAACGTGCGCGTGCCCGTGGAGAACCTGGTCGGCGGCCTCAACGAGGGCTGGACGGTGGCCAAGGCGCTGCTGGGGTTCGAGCGCCTGTTCACCGGCAGCCCCAAGCATTCGCAGCACACCCTCGGCCAGGTGGAAAAGCTCGCTCGCCAGCGGGGGCTGCAGGACGACCCGGCCTTCCTGGTCCGGCTGACCGAACTTCATCTCGACGCCATCGACCTGGGCGCGGCCTATACCGGATTTGCCGAACTGGCCAAGCGAGGCGAAGCCATTCCGCCCACCATCTCCACATTGAAGATCTGGTCGACCGAGACCTACGAGCGCCTGGCCCTGCTGTTGATCGAGTCGGCCCAGGACTATGGCGCGATGCGTGACCACTGCCACAGCGACGAGATCGACCTGCATGTGGTGGCGCCGCTGTTCAACGCCATGGGTGCCAAGATCTTCGCTGGCAGCAACGAGATTCAGCGCAATATCCTGGCGCGTGCGGTGCTGGACTTGCCCGCCTGAGCCCGATGATTCATGCTCTGCCCCGTCGACTTTTCCGAGTGAAGCCCGCCAATCACGTGCGGGCAAGCTGATTTCCCACCCTCATCGACCCAAGAAGGAGACAAGCGATGAAGAAACGTTCCCTGATGGCCACGGCGCTGTTCACACTGGCCGGCTTGTGCGCAGGCCTGGCGGCCCCCGCGCAGGCCCAGACCAACTGGCCGGTCAAGCCGATCAAGCTGGTCGTGCCCTATCCGCCAGGCGGCCCGGTGGACCTGCTGGCGCGCACCCTGGCGCCGCGTTTGGGCGAGGTTCTGGGTCAGGCGGTCACGGTGGACAACCGTGCAGGCGCCAGCGGCATCATCGGGATGGACTCGGTGCACCGCTCCGAGCCGGATGGCTACACCTTCGGCATTGGCGTGCCTGGCGGCATCACGGTACTGCCGCACCTGCAAAAGGTGCCCTACAACGTAGACGAGATCAACTACGTGTCCCTGCTGGCGCGCATTCCTCAGGTGTGCAGCGTGGGCCCGAACGTGCCGGTCAAAAACCTGCAGGAACTGATCGCGCTGGCCAAGAAGGACCCGGGCAAGCTCAATTACGGCTCTGCCGGCAATGCCACCAGCCCGCACCTCGGCACCGAACTGATGGCGCGCGAGGCCGGCATCAAAATGACCCATATCCCCTTCAACGGCGCGGCGCCGGCGATCACCGCTTTGCTCGCGGGCAATATCGAGGTGCTCTGCGCCGACCTGCCGGTGCTGCTGCAGCAGGTGCAGCGTGGCGTCAAAATCGTGTCCGTCAACGGTCTCAAGCGCTCCGATGCGCTGCCCAATGTGCCCACGACTGTCGAAATGGGCCTGACCAACGTGGTGGCCGACTCCAACTATGGAATGATCGCGGCCAAGGGCCTGCCACCGTCCATCATGCAGAAGATGCGTGATGCGATTTACGAGACGCTCAAGACCCCTTCCGTCGTCGCCGCGCTCGCCAGCCAGGGCTCTGCACCGGCACCCACCACGGCCGACGAGTACCGCAAGCTGATGCAGTCCGAGTCGACGCGCTGGAGCAAGCTGGTCAAGGAAGCCAATATCTCGATCCAGTAAACGGCAACCGCCACCGCAAAGGCCCTGGGGTGTGAGTCCCGGGGCTTTTTTCTTTTTTGGCCCTCTGTCCTTCGCCGTCTCATCGGCGCTGGCTTGAGGGTTGTCCGTTGCCTTTGCTTTTGCATGGCACGCGGGGTGTCTCCGTTGGCTTGGTATACGCCTTGTCTGCGGAAGGAATTTGCCTCTTGGCGGGAAACGCGTCGGGCGTGCGGCAGGGGCCCGGCGGCTTCGATGCGGGGGCCCTTCGGGCTCCCCTGCGGTACTCGGTCGCCAGGGGCACGCGAGGAAAACTCGCCGCCTGCAGCGGCTCAAACATGCCTCGCTCTTCGGCCCCTGTCGACCTGCGCTCCTCGGCCCCGCATAGGCGCCGCCGAACCCCTGCCGCACACCCGACGCTTACCTCTGGCGCTAGGTTTCTCGGCGCTGCCTTTGGTGACCTCGTTGGAACGGGCTGCAGGAATCAATGCGACTCGAGTCGAGGCGCAAAGACGCGACGCGAGGTGGTGTGGTGTGGTGCGGTGCGGTGCGGTGCGGTGCGGTGCGCATGCGAATGGGAAACAGCCCTCGGGAGGGGCGCATGGTGGTCATGGTGGCATTGGCTCCGTTCCATTCCCCGGCATCCCCGAGCGGAGGGGCTGCTGGCAAGAGGCCGCCCGAGAGAGGAAAGCGGCGGGTATGCGGTACGGGTGCAGCGGCGCCTATGCGGGGCTGAGGAGCGGAGGTCGACAGGGGCCGGAGAGCGCGGCATGTTTGAGCCCCGCAGGGGCGAGTTTGCCGCGCGTGCCCCTGGCGGCCGAGCACCGCAAGGAAGCCCGAAGGGCCCCCGCATCGAAGCCGCTGCGCCCGTACCGTATGCCCGTCGCGCTCTGGGCCACCGCAAAACGAGCACCGCAAAACGAGCAACGAGCAAAAAAAAAGACCCGCCGAAGCGGGTCTTTCGTCGCGATCACAGCCTCTCGGCTGCGGCGCGCGGCTTACTTGGCCGAGGCAGCTGCAGCGGGTGCAGAGGCCGATGCGGACGCCGATGCAGAGGCGGGGGCTGCGGCAGGTGCCGAGGCGGCACCCGAAGCAGCGGCTTCGGCGGGGGCGCTGATGGCAGCCGGGGTCGCCGGTGCAGGCGCGGCCTCGGCCGGCGGGTGGAACTTGACCACCAGCGGCACCAACAACAGGGCGACGATGTTGATGATCTTGATCAGGGGGTTCACTGCAGGGCCGGCGGTGTCCTTGTAGGGGTCGCCCACGGTGTCGCCGGTCACGGCGGCCTTGTGCGCCTCCGAACCCTTGCCGCCGTGGTTGCCGTCTTCAATGTACTTCTTGGCGTTGTCCCAGGCACCGCCGCCGGTGCACATGGAGATGGCAACGAACAAGCCGGTCACGATGGTGCCCATGAGCAAACCGCCCAGGGCCTTGGGACCGAGGACCAGGCCTACCACGATCGGAACCACCACGGGCAGCAGCGAAGGAATGATCATTTCCTTGATGGCTGCAGTGGTCAGCATGTCGACCGCAGTTCCGTACTCGGGCTTGGCGGTGCCTTCCATGATGCCCTTGATGGTCTGGAACTGGCGACGCACCTCGACCACCACCGCGCCGGCGGCGCGGCCCACGGCCTCCATCGCCATAGCGCCGAACAGGTAGGGGATCAGGCCGCCGATGAACAGACCAATGATCACCATCGGGTCGGACAGGTCAAAGCTGATTGCCTGGCCGTAGCTCTCGAGCTTGTGGGTGTAGTCGGCAAACAGCACCAGGGACGCCAAGCCCGCGGAGCCGATGGCATAGCCTTTGGTCACGGCCTTGGTGGTGTTACCCACCGCGTCGAGCGGGTCGGTCACGTCACGCACGGAGGCGGGCAGTTCTGCCATTTCGGCAATGCCGCCGGCGTTGTCGGTGATGGGGCCGTAGGCGTCCAGGGCAACCACGATGCCGGCCATGGAGAGCATGGAAGTGGCAGCCACGGCCACGCCGTAGAGACCGGCCAGCTTGAAGGCGGCAATGATGGCGGCGCAGACGAACAGCACCGGCCAGGCGGTCGAGCGCATGGACACGCCCAGGCCCGCGATGATGTTGGTGCCGTGGCCCGTGGTCGAGGCCTGGGCAATGTGACGCACCGGGGCGTACTGGGTGCCGGTGTAGAACTCCGTGATCCAGACCAGTGCGCCGGTCAGGATGAGACCTACGGCGCAGGCGCCGAAGAGACGCAGCTGCGAGCCGCTGGCGGCCACTGCGTTGTCGGGAATCATCTGCTGCGTCACCCACCAGAAGGCGGCCAGCGAGAGCACGCCCGCGATCGCCAGGCCCTTGTACAGGGCCGGCATCACGTTCTTCATGCCGGGCGAAGCCTTGACGAAGAAGCAGCCGATGATGGAGGCGATGATGGACACGCCGCCGAGAGCCAGCGGGTAGAGCACTGCCTGGGTCGGCGCGTTCACGACGACCAGAGCGCCCAGCACCATGGTGGCGATCAGGGTCACCGCGTAGGTCTCGAACAGGTCGGCGGCCATGCCAGCGCAGTCGCCGACGTTGTCACCCACGTTGTCGGCGATCACCGCCGGGTTGCGCGGGTCATCTTCAGGGATGCCGGCCTCGACCTTGCCCACCAGGTCAGCGCCGACGTCAGCACCCTTGGTGAAGATGCCGCCGCCCAGACGGGCGAAGATGGAAATGAGGGAGGAGCCGAAGGCGAAGCCGATCAGCGGGTTGAGCGCCGCAGACAAGGTTGCGCCCTGTGCGGTGCCGCCATTGGTGAGGTAGGAGAAGAACCCCGCCACACCCAGCAGGCCCAGACCCACCACCAGCATGCCGGTGATGGCGCCACCGCGGAAAGCCACTTGCAGCGCCGGGGCAATGCCGCGGGTGGCTGCCTGTGCGGTTCGCACGTTGGCGCGTACCGACACGTTCATGCCGATGAAGCCGCAGGCGCCGGAGAGAACCGCGCCGATGACGAACCCGACCGCTGTGCGCATGTCGAGGAAGAAGCCAATCAGGATCGCCAGCACCACGCCGACGATGGCGATGGTTTTGTATTGGCGGGACAGGTAAGCCGCAGCCCCCTGTTGAATGGCGGCTGCAATTTCCTGCATGCGCGCGTTGCCGGCGTCTTGGGCGAGGATCCAGCCGCGGGCCCAAATGCCATAAGCGACCGCAGCCAAACCGCATACCAGCGCGATAGTGAGCGCCGTGTTGCCTGTCATGAATTTCTCCTACATATCGTTGAACTTGGAGGGGGCGACGCATGGAACCAGGCCTTGAGAGCCCCCGCTGCGTTGCTTCCTCGTCGCCCCGGCATGCAGGCGGCCCGATTGGCCAACCGCGGCAATATACAGGGCGGGGCCCTCCTTGTGTGTGACCGAGTAAGTTCGGTGTCGCCTTGACGACCTAAAATACGGGTTTTCCTTTAGACCCGCAGTACAAAAGCATCATGTCCCTCGACCTCGTTTCCCCCGGCAAGAACGCGCCCGAGCAATTCAATGTGATCATCGAAATCCCTATGAACGGGGATCCGATCAAGTACGAGGTCGACAAGGAGACCGGCGCGATCTTCGTCGACCGGTTTATGAGCACGTCGATGCACTACCCGACGAACTACGGCTATGTGCCGAAGACCATCGCTGGCGACGGCGACCCGGTGGACGTGCTGGTGATCACGCCGGTACCGCTGATTCCGGGGGTGGTGGTGCCTTGCCGGCCGATCGGCATCCTGAAGATGGAAGACGAGGCCGGGGTCGACGGTAAGGTGCTGGCAGTGCCGACCGACAAGATTTTGTCGATCTACACCCAGTGGCAAAAGCCTGAGGACCTGAACCCGATGCGCCTCAAGACCATTTCCCATTTCTTCGAGCACTACAAGGATCTCGAGCAGGGCAAATGGGTCAAGGTCTTGGGCTGGGAAGGCCCCGAAGGCGCCATAAAGGAAGTCGCTGACGGCATGGCGGCTTATCAGAAGGCCCACGAGGCCAAGCAGGGCTGATTCATTCCGCCAACTGTGCGCCGTCCTTCTTGAACGGTGTGCGGGCTTCGAGCCGGGCCAGGTAGCCCTCGACTCCTTCTCCCTCCCGCTCCAGGAAGGCCTGGACCGCATCCGCAAACGCCGGGTGCGCCAGCCAGTGGGCGCTGCTCGTGGGAACGGGCATGAGCGCCCGCGCCATCTTGTGCTCCCCCTGCGCGCCACCCTCGAAGCGTTGAAACCCATTGGCAATGCACCATTGCAGGGGCTGGTAGTAGCAGGCCTCGAAGTGCAGGCAGTCGACCCGCTCGATCGCACCCCAGTAACGGCCCCAGGCCACGCCCTGTGCGCGGTCGATGCCAATCAGGCTGCAGGCGATCGGCTCGCCCTCTCGCTCGGCGATGAATAGCACCCAGGCACCTGCCATCTCGCTGGCCATGGCCGCGAAGAAGGCGGGGCGCAAGTAGGGTGGGTTGCCATGCTCGCGATAGGTGCGGGCGTAGCAGCGGTAGAAAAACTCCCACTCCTGGGCGGAGATGGCTTCGCCCTCGGCCACCCGAAAGGTGACGCCGGCCTCGGCAACCTTGCGTCGCTCCTGGCGGATTTTTTTGCGCTTGTCCTGGGACAGGGCGGCCAGGAAGCCGTCGAAGTCGGCGTAGGGTCCCTGCCTTTGGCCGCCTTCCAGCACCTGTTGGGGGGCATCGCCGCCGCCAGCCGGGCCTGGGGCTTCCCGGTTGTTCCAATGAAACTGCACCGTCTGGCGTGCCATCAGTCCGGCGGCTTCGCAAGCCCGCTGGTCTGCCGGAGAGAGAAACAGCAGGTGCAATGAGGACAGGGCCTCCGCCGCGGTCCAGGCCAGCAAGGCCCGCACCAGGGCAATCCGGCCCGACTCGCTGCGGGCCAGCAGGCGTGAGCCGGGGACGGGGGTGAAGGGGACAGCACACAACGCCTTGGGGTAGTAGGACAAACCGTGCCGCTGGTAGGCTTCAGCCCAGGCCCAGTCAAAGACGTACTCCCCGTAGGAGTGGTCCTTGAGGTAGAGGGGGCAGGCGGCCTCGAGCCGGTCGCCGCGCCAGAGCGTGAAAAAGCGCGGCGTCCAGCCGATGGATGCCTTGGCGCTGTCGCTGCTCTCCATCGCGCTGAGGTAGGCGTGGCGCATGAAGGGCGTGGGTTGGTCCTGCAGTGCCAGCAGCGCGTCCCACTCGGCCGCGGGTAGGCCAGCGGCACCCTCGAGCACCCGGGTGACATAATCATCGGAGTTCATTTGCACGCCGGTATGGCCCTTTTCATCTGTACTGCCCAGCTCAATTTCGTTGTGGGCGACATGCCGGGCAACGCCCGCAAGATCATCGACGCTGCCCGCGAGGCCTATGCCCGCGGCGCGCGTCTGCTGCTCACGCCCGAATTGTCGATCTGCGGCTACGCCGCCGAAGATTTGTTCCTGCGCCCGGCCTTCATCGCTGCCTGCGATGATGCCTTGAAGCAGGTGGCTAGTGAATTGGCCGACCTCAAAGGCCTGCATGTCGTGGTGGGGCATCCCCGCGGCGGCGACAACCGCAGCCGCTCCGTTCAAGTGCAGCGCCGCTTCAATGCGGCCA
Organism: Comamonadaceae bacterium; assembly: GCA_947449025.1. Taxonomy (GTDB): domain Bacteria; phylum Pseudomonadota; class Gammaproteobacteria; order Burkholderiales; family Burkholderiaceae_C; genus Ramlibacter. The sequence goes on along the minus strand of CANFQF010000089.1, from coordinate 5,668 downwards.
GCGTGGTGTGCGAGGGTCAGGTGGTCGCCGCCTATGCCAAGCACGAGCTTCCCAATTACCAAGTGTTTGACGAGCGGCGCTATTTCACCCCGGGCCAGGGCGCCTGCGTCTTTGCCGTGGACGGGGTTCGGGTTGGCCTCCTCATTTGCGAGGACGCCTGGTTCGAGCAACCCGCGCAGCTCGCACGCGACGCCGGGGCGCAGGTGCTGGCCGTCATTAACGCGTCCCCCTTCCACGTCGGCAAGGGCGGCGAGCGGGTCGAGCGCATGGCCGACTGTGCCCGTGCCATTGGCCTGCCCCTGATTTACGCCCACCTCGTCGGCGGTCAGGACGAGGTGGTGTTCGATGGCAATTCCTTTGCGGTCGACGCCAAGGGCCATCTGGTCGGGCGTGCACCTGCCTTCCAGGAAGACTTGTTCACGGTCCAGGCTCAGGCGGCCGACACGGCCCATGGCGGCGCGGTCTCGCTGTCTGGTCCGATGGTTCCGGAACACGAGGAGTTGGCGCAGTTGTGGGACGCCCTGGTGCTCGGCGTTCGTGATTACGTCGGCAAGAACGGTTTTCCCGGCGTGCTGCTGGGGTTATCCGGCGGCATTGACTCGGCCCTGGTGCTGGCCATCGCGGTGGACGCCCTGGGCAAAGACAAGGTGCGGGCGGTGATGATGCCCTCGCCCTATACGGCCGACATTTCCTGGATCGACGCGCGCGAGATGGCCGAGCGGCTGGGCGTTCGCTACGACGAAATTTCGATCGCTCCCCTGTTTGAGTCCTTCCGCGCCACACTGGCTCACGAGTTCACCGGCCTAGCCGAGGACACCACGGAGGAAAACATCCAGGCTCGCATCCGCGGTGTGCTGCTGATGGCAATGTCGAACAAGTTCGGCACCATCGTCCTCACCACGGGCAACAAAAGCGAGATGGCCACTGGCTACTGCACGCTTTATGGCGACATGGCCGGCGGCTTCGCGGTCATCAAGGACCTGCTCAAGACACGTGTCTTCGCCCTGTCCCGGTGGCGTAACAGCCACGATCCCTACCGTACCGGTGCCGCCCCGATTCCCGAGCGCATCATCACCCGCCCGCCCAGCGCCGAGCTGCGGCCCGACCAGAAGGACCAGGACAGCCTGCCGCCCTACGACGTGCTCGATGCGGTGCTGGCTCGCTACATGGAAGAGGACCAGGGCACCGAGGAGATCGTGGCCGCCGGGTTTGACCGGGCCATCGTCGAGAGGGTGGCGCGCCTGATCCGGATCAATGAATACAAGCGCCGCCAGGCGCCGGTGGGGATTCGGGTCACCCATAGGAGCTTTGGCAAGGATTGGCGCTATCCTATTACGGGTCGATTCCGAGCCTGAATGACGCGCCTGAACTTCAGGCGCCACTCCCTACCCAGAGAAACGAAGCAATCCATGAAGCAGATCACCGCCATCGTCAAGCCGTTCAAGCTCGAAGAAGTCCGCGAGGCCTTGGGGGAGTGCGGCGTCACCGGCCTGACCGTGACCGAGGTCAAGGGCTTCGGCCGGCAGAAGGGCCATACCGAGCTCTATCGCGGCGCCGAATATGTCGTGGATTTCCTGCCCAAGGTGAAGATCGAGGTGGTGGTCAAAGAGGGCGACGTCGAGCGCTGTGTCGACGCCATCGTGAAGGCTGCGCGTACCGGCAAGATCGGCGACGGCAAGATTTTTGTCACGTCCGTCGAGCGTGTCGTCCGGATCCGCACCGGCGAGACCGACGACTCGGCGGTCTGAGCCTAGATCCGTGAGAGGTCGGCGCCTGGGGTGAGGCCGGCGGCCTGCACCAGTTCCGCCAGCAAGCGTGAGGGCTGATCGCCTACCGAGATCAGCCCCATTTGCCAATCGTTCATGAAGCCGTGCCTCAGGCTGGTTTGCAGCGCATCCATCATCGGGGCGTAGTAGCCCCCGACATCGAGAAGGCCCAGGGGCTTGTTGTGGTAGCCCAACTGGCGCCAGGTCCAGACCTCAAAGAACTCCTCGAAGGTTCCGATGCCCCCCGGCAGCGTGAGGAACACATCGGCGCGCTCTGCCATCATTTTTTTGCGCTCATGCATGGTCTCGACCACATGCAGTTCAGTGCAATCTTGCTTGGCAAGCTCCTTATCCACCAGGGCCTTGGGGATCACGCCCACCACCCGACCCCCGGCTTTCAAGGTGCTGCTGGCGACAGCACCCATGAGGCCGGTGTTGCCGCCACCATAGACCAGCTGCCCGTGGCGGGAGCCGATCCACTGACCGACCTGGCGGGCTGCTTCGAAGAAAGGTGCATCTACACCCTCGCGTGAGCCGCAATAGACGCAGACCGAGAAGGCCGGGTGGGACTGGGCCGGGTTCATCGGGGCGGATCCTCGTCGGGCACGAGGCGGGTTCCGGCGATCGCGTCATGCCAGAACTGCCCCTGGGGGTGAAATCGGCTCAGGATGGCCCAGACCAATACCCAACCCACTACCAGCACAAGCAACTCGCCGGCAGGCAGGTGGTACGGAGACAGGACCACCAAGGGCGGAATGAACCAGACCCAAGCCAGGAAGTAGCGTAGCAGCGCCCGCGCCTGAGTCACTGCCTGGCCCTGGCGGTCAACAATGCGTAGATGCCAGGTCTTCATGGCGAGGGTCTGGCCCCGCGACCAGAACCAGGCGAAGTAAATGCCGAAGATGACGAAGAGGAACCCTTGGAGAAGAGGGCGCCGGGCATCCATGGCGTCGCGCATCTGGCCGAGAGTGCTGAAGAGCCAACCAGCGATGAAAACCACCGCAAACAACAGCACACCCTCATAGAGCCAGCATGCCATGCGGCGCCAGAGTCCGGGGGCCTGCAGTGGCAGGGCCTGCGGCGTGGACTGTCCAGGGATCAACGGCTGTTGCCGGGCTGGCCCGGTGCGGACGATGTGGGTGCAGGGGCCGCCGGTGCCTCAGGCGGCGGCGCAACCACGATACGGGCAGGCTTGTTCTCGGCTCCCACGCTGCGCGGCACGCTCGCCATTTTCTCGGCAGGGACCGGGCGGATCGCCGCTGCGGTGGCCGGAGGCTTGGCGACCGCGCTGGCCGCAAGCTTGCGTTTTTCCTCGGGTGGAAGTGCCTGATAGGCCTGCCACTTGGCCTTTTTCTCGTCGGCAGACAGCTGCTGGGTCTCGCCGAAATTCAGTCGTGCTTCGGTGCGCTGGTTGGGGCTGAGCGCGATCCACTCAGCCATCCGGCTGTGCATCTTGGATTGCTCGGCCGCTGGCATCTTGGGGAAGTTGGCTGCCATGGCGAGCCACTTGCGCTTGTGCGGCTCAGACAGGGTCTCCCACTGGCTCGCCAGGGGCGCCAATGCTTGCTTTTGGGGCGCACTGAGATCGGCCCAGACCGGCTTGGCCGGAGCTCGTTCAGCGCGGGCAGACGCTGGGCGCGTCGGGACCGATGCGGCTGGCTGCGCTTGTGCCTGGGCAGCTTGGCAGGCAAGAACCAGCGCAAGCCCGAGCCCAAGAAGCGCGATGCGCCCCATTCCGTGCACACGCCTCGATTCAAGGCGGTGTGTTTGTTCGGCAGAAAATGCCGTAGCGAGGAACAAAGGGGTTCCTCGCGTTCAGTGGTCGGACTTGAGGAATTGGACGAAGCCCGCATCGGCATAGGCCGCCGGGGGCAGGTCGTCGATGAGGAGCGCAGCATCCACCTCGGCAACCTCGCTGGCCCGCCGATCGGCCTCAAGCGTCTGAATGCACACGAGGCCTGCGGCCAGCAGCAGAACTGGCAGGGCGGATGCCAGCCGGCTCCAGAGACCGCGCCCATCGCCAAAATGAATATCGATGCCTGCCGACACGAGCCGCGGCTGCAACTGCGCGACGAGGACTTCGCGCTTGCGTTGGCTGACCGCGCGGGTACGCGCAGCGCGCAGCCGCTCACTGATGTCGTGCGGCAGCCCTTGGCTGCCCAACTCGAGGCGAGCGGCGATGCGGAGACCGAACCGGTCTTGGGCTTCGGCATCCGCCCTGCCGGCACTCGGTGCGTCGCGGGAGGTGTTGGTGTAACTCATAGTTCTAATCCCTTTGCCTTCAGAGCTTTGCTGAGGGCCTGAACCGCCCGTGAACAGTGCGTTTTGACACTGCCTTCGGAGCAGCCCATGGCAGCAGCCGTTTCGGCGACGTCCATATCTTCCCAGTAACGCATCATGAAGGCTTCTCGTTGACGGGCGGGGAGTTGAAGGATCTCGGCCTCGATCTCACGCAAGATCTGGGCCCGTCCTGCCTCGTCTTCCGCACTCTCGACCCGATCTGACGCATCACCGGGGAGGAATGTTTCCAGCAGGTCGAATTCCGAACCCTCCGAGGCGTCGGACTCGAACTCGTTCATGTTCGAAAACAGGGCGTTGCGAGTTTTCTGCCGACGAAACCAGTCCAACGTGCAGTTGGACAGGATCCGCTGGAAGAGCATCGGTAGCTCCGAGACCGGCTTGTCGCCGTAGTGCTCGGCGAGCTTCATCATGCTGTCCTGGACGATGTCCAGCGCCGCCTCTTGGTCGCGCACATGGTAGACGGATCTCTTGAAGGCGCGCTTTTCCACGCTCCGCAGGAAATCGGACAGTTCGCGTTCGGTGGCCAAGGGGAGGGCGCGAGGTGGTCAGTACAACAAACGTAGCGTCGCGGGATGCGGCGCAGGGGCCCAGCTGGGCCCGGGGCTGGGGGCAGACATGAGCCCGTCGCCCCAGTAGACGCGAAGGATTATCGCATCGCCGCTACGCAAAATGGCACAAGGCTGTGTTGCGATGCGATAATCATGGGTTGCAAGTCAAAAGGCAAACGAGTCCTGGTTCGGCGGCGAATCCATGCTGCCCATGATCAGGTGCTCTAAGTCCCGACGCGGCCCCACAAGGGTTGGCAAGGGGCACCCCACGTTTTTCGTCAGAGAAAAATCGAAAGGTTCATCATGGAAATCACCAAAGCCGAACTGAGTTCGGCAGCAGCAGCTAGCGCAGGAACCACAGAGTTGCGCGGCGCAGAAATCCTCGTCAAGTGCCTGCAGGCCGAAGGCGTGAAGTTCATCTGGGGCTACCCAGGTGGCGCTGTCCTGCACATCTACGACGCCCTGTATAAGCAGGACACCATGCAGCATGTGCTGGTGCGCCACGAGCAAGCCGCGGTTCACGCCGCCGATGGCTATTCGCGGGCCACAGGCGATGTGGGGTGCGCGCTGGTCACTTCCGGACCTGGCGTGACCAATGCCGTCACCGGTATCGCCACCGCCTACATGGACAGCATCCCGATGGTGATCATCACCGGGCAGGTGCCGACCGCTGCGATTGGCCTGGATGCTTTCCAGGAATGCGACACCGTCGGCATCACCCGCCCCATCGTCAAGCACAACTTCCTGGTCAAGGACGTTCGCCAACTGGCCGACGTGATGCGCAAGGCCTTTCACATCGCCCGCTCCGGACGCCCCGGCCCGGTCGTGGTGGACATTCCCAAGGACGTCTCCTTCAATAAGACGGCTTGGACTGGCTACCCCGAAAGCGTGGAGATGCGCTCCTACAACCCGGTGCGCAAGGGCCATAGCGGGCAGATTCGCAAGGCCCTGCAACTCCTGATGACGGCCAAGCGGCCCTACATCTACACCGGCGGCGGCGTGATCCTGGGTAATGCCACTGCGGAGTTGCGCGAATTGGCCGACCTGCTGGGC
>CANFQF010000088.1 GCA_947449025.1 Comamonadaceae bacterium | reverse complement strand
TCCACATAGGCCAGGGCCACCGGCAGGTCGATGCTCGGGCCCAGCAGACCGCTGCTCACCTCGCCCACGCGCTGGCCGGCCGCGTTCTGCAGCTCGGTGTGCTCGCGCACCGGTACCCGCTCCAGGGCCTTCAGACCCACGCGCTTGCGAGTGACGGGCACGCTGCCATCGAGCTGCCCGAGCACCTTGGCTGCACCGGGAAAGCCGCCGGCGCGTGCGCCACCAGTGCGGCGCACCTTCTGGATGGCCCAGGTCAGGGCCGCCTCCACCGGGGTGGTGCTGGTGTCGATGTCATTGCCGTACAGGCACAGACCTGCTTCCAGGCGCAGGGAGTTGCGCGCGCCCAGGCCGATGGGCGCCACCTCGGGCTGGGCCAGCAGGGCGCGGGCCAGGGCCTCGGCCCGGTCGCCGGGGACGGAGATCTCGAACCCGTCTTCGCCGGTGTAGCCGCTGCGGGTGATGAACAGCGCCGCGCCCTCCCAGTTGAAGGACGCGCCGGTCATGAAGACCCGCTTTTCCACGCCGGGCACCAGGCGAGCCAGGGCAGTTGCCGCCTGCGGGCCCTGCAGTGCCAGCAGCCCGTGATCGGGCAGGGGCAGGACTTCGCAGCGCGACCCGATGCGGGCTTGGATGTGCGCGATGTCGCCCACTTTGCAGGCGCCGTTGACGATGACGAAGAGGTCGCCCTCGCGCCGGGTAAACATCAGGTCGTCGATGATGCCGCCCTCGTCGGTGAGCAACAGGCCATAGCGCTGCTTGCCCACTGGCAGGTCGACCACGTCCACCGGCATCAGCGATTCGAAGGCCGCGCCTGCGTCCGGGCCTACCAGCCGCAACTGCCCCATGTGCGAAACGTCAAAAAGGCCGGCGGCTGCGCGGGTGTGGCGGTGTTCGGCCATCAGGCCGGCGGGGTATTGCACCGGCATGTCGTAGCCGGCGAAGGGGACCATGCGCGCGCCGAGCTCGAGGTGCAGGGCATGCAGCGGCGTCTTCAGCAAGGCGCTAGCGGGAATAGACGAAGAAGACAAGCGGAGCTCCGGTGGCAGGGCATCGATCCAGGGCCCGTCCGATCGGATAGGCCTTGGCTGAGCCCCGCTGTCCGCTTTACCTGAGAGATTCACCCCGGGTGTGCAGCAGGCGCCGCGCGGGGTTTGCTCCTTCGGTGGGCCTGCTGCGCCTCGCGCCGTGTGTCACGGGCGGTGGCGGCAAGCCTCTCTCCAGCAGGGGAACGCCCCGTTGCCGGGGCGCGTCGTCAGTCCTGGGTGCCTGAGCGTTCGGCCCTCCGGACTCCCGGTGGCCTGCGCCTTCGGCGGCGGTAGGCTGTTGATCCGTTTCCGGATGCCGACCGCTCTCTCCTGACAACGGGCAAATTGTAGCCGCCCGGAGACCGTATCCAGAGCGCATGGGTGCACGACTGAATGGCTCACGCGGGTGGCGGGCCAGAGCCAGCCAGACAGTGCCACAGCAAGCCAAGGGCGAGCAAAGGGCGAGTCAGAGCCAGCCGAGGGGTGACCGACGAAAAAAAGGCGCCTTGCGGCGCCTTTTTTACATGTTGGTGTAATTGGGTCCGCCGCCACCCTCAGGCACCACCCAGACGATGTTCTGGCTTGGGTCCTTGATGTCGCAGGTCTTGCAGTGCACGCAGTTCTGCGCGTTGATCTGCAGCCGTTCGCCGCCCCCATCGGCCGGCACATACTCGTACACGCCGGCGGGGCAGTAGCGCGACTCGGGGCCGGCAAATTTGGCCAGGTTCAGGTTCACCGGCACCGAGGCGTCTTTGAGCGTGAGGTGGGCCGGCTGGTCCTCGGCATGGTTGGTGTTCGAGATGAACACCGACGAGAGCCGGTCGAAGGTGAGCTTGCCGTCGGGCTTGGGGTAGTCGATGCGCGGGCAGTCGGCTGCCGGCCTGAGGTTCAGGTGGTCGGCCTTCTGGCGGTGAATCGTCCAGGGGATATGCCCGCGCAAGACAAACTGCTCGATGCCGGTCATCACTGTGGCCAGGGGCAGGCCCTTCTTGAACCACTGCTTGAAGTTGCGCGCCTTGTTCAACTCGGTGTGCAGCCAGGACTTCTCGAACGCCTCGGGGTAAGCCGTGAGTTCGTCATGGCGGCGGTCAGCCACGATGGCCTCAAACGCCGCCTCGGCCGCCAGCATGCCGGTCTTGATGGCCGCATGGCTGCCTTTGATGCGCGACGCGTTCAGGTACCCAGCGTCGCAGCCGACCAGGGCGCCGCCCGGGAACACCGTTTTCGGCAGGGACAGCAGGCCGCCCACCGTCAGCGCGCGGGCGCCATAGGCGACGCGCTTGGCCGGCTTGCCGCCCTCGGGCGTGTCGAAGTACCAGCGGATGTTGGGGTGGGTCTTGAAGCGCTGGAACTCCTCAAAAGGAGAGAGCCAGGGGTTGGCGTAGTCCAGGCCGACGACGTAGCCGACGGCAATCTGGTTGTTTTCCATGTGGTACAGGAAGGAGCCGCCGTAGGTGTCGTTCTCGAGCGGCCAGCCGGCGGTGTGCACCGCCAGGCCCGGCTGGTGACGGGCCGGGTCGATTTCCCAGACTTCCTTGATGCCGATGGAGTAGCTTTGCGGGTCGGCGTCGGCGTCCAGCTTGTACTTGGCGATCAACTGCTTGCCCAAGTGGCCGCGCGCGCCCTCGGCAAAGACGGTGTAGCGGGCATGCAGTTCCATGCCGAGCTGGAAGTTGTCGGTGGGCTCGCCGTCCTTGCCAATGCCCATATTGGCCGTGGCCACACCCTTGACCGAACCGTTCTCGTTGTAAAGCACCTCGCCGGCGGGAAAGCCCGGGAAGATCTCCACGCCCAGTTCCTCGGCCTGCTGGGCGAGCCAGCGGGTCAGGTTGGCCAGGCTGATGATGTAGTTGCCTTCGTTATGGAAGTTCTTGGGCAGCAGAAAGTTGGGGGTACGCACGCCGCCTTTTTCGGTGAGGAAAAGAAATGCGTCGTCGGTGACCGGCTGGTTCAGGGGAGCGCCCTTTTCGCGCCAGTCGGGGAAGAGTTCGGTCAGCGCGCGCGGGTCCATGATCGCGCCCGAAAGAATGTGGGCGCCGGGCTCGGAGCCCTTTTCCAGCACCACCACAGAAACTTCCTTGCCTTTTTCGGCGGCCAACTGCTTGAGGCGGATGGCGGTGGACAGGCCGGCCGGCCCCCCCCCGACGACGACCACGTCGTATTCCATGGCCTCCCGGGGGCCGAACTGCGCCAGGATTTCTTCGTTTGTCATGCGGTCTCTCGGATAATGCCAATCAGTGCAGTGGACATGGCTCGCTCCACCGTCGTTCCTGTGCATTTTAGGGCGCTCGTGTTTCCGTCCTCGCCGCTGCCGCCTTTCCCCTGGCATGACTTTTTCAGGAGCCCAGCAAATGGCCTATTCCATTGATCTCTCCGGCCGCGTGGCCCTTGTCACCGGCGCCTCCAGCGGGCTGGGTGCACAAGCCGCTCGTGTGCTGGCCCGCGCCGGCGCCGCTGTCGTCTTGTGCGCACGCCGTGTCGAACGTCTCAAGGACCTGCGCGCGCAGATCGAGGGCGAGGGCGGCGACGCCCATGTCATTGCGATGGACGTGACCGACACGGTGAGCATCCGCGCCGCCGTTGCCCATGCCGAGACCGAGGTGGGGTCGATCGACATCCTGGTCAATTGCTCGGGCGTCGGCCTGTCCCGCCGACTGCAGGATGTGAGCGAGGAGGACTACGACTATCTGATGAACACCAACCTGCGCGGCGCCTTCTTCGTCGCCCAGGAGGTGGCCAAGCGCATGCTGGCGCGGGCCAAGGGCGCGGCGCCGGGCACCTACACCGGCGGCCGCATCATCAACATTGCCTCGGTGCTTGGGCTGCGACCGCTGGCCCAGGTGGGGGTCTATGCCATGAGCAAGGCCGCCATCGTCCACATGACCCGGGCCATGGCCCTCGAGTGGGGGCGCTTTGGCATCAACGTCAATGCCATCTGCCCGGGCTACATCGACACCGAGATCAACCACGACCACTGGCAGACTGAGGCCGGCCAGAAGCTGGTGCAGATGCTGCCACGCAAGCGGGTCGGGCAGCCGGAGGACCTCGATGCGCTGGTCGTCCTGCTCGCCAGCGGCGAGGGGCATTTCGTCAACGGCGCCATCATCGCCGCGGACGACGGCTTCAGCGCCTGATGCTGCCTGGCGTCCTGGCGGGGCTGGCCGCCGGCGCGCTGTGGGGTCTGGTCTTTGTCGTGCCGGCCTGGCTGCCGCACTGGCCGCCGGTCGACCTGGCGGTGGGGCGCATGCTGGCCTATGCCGGTGTCTCCCTGGGGGCGATGATGGTGGTGCCGCTGCTTCGTTCACGTACGGGCCCGCTTGCCAATCTGGTAGCAAGTGAGATTGCCAATGAGGAAGCCGACGCGGTGGCCCCAGCCACAAGCCGCTGGCCAAACAGGCGCCAGGCCCTGGCCGCCTTCGTCCTGAGCGTGCTGGGCTTCTGGGGCTACTACGCCTTGCTGGTGCTCGCCCTGCGCGATGCAGGTCCCGAGGTGCCCACGCTGATCATCGGCACCATTCCCTTGTGGGTGATGGTCCTGGGCAAGCCTGGTGACCTGCGCTGGCGAGCCCTGCTGCCAGGCCTATTGCTCACTGCCGCCGGCCTGGCGCTCATGACCGAATCCGTTCAGGCCGGGGGCGGTCTGCTTGTGGCGCCCGCGTTTTGGCGCGGTGTCTTGCTGGCTGGCGTGGCCATGGTGTTCTGGACCGCGTTTGCGCTGCTCAACTCCGTGTGGCTGCGGCGCAACCCGGAGGTATCCGTCACCGACTGGGCCAACTGGTTGGGCCTGGCCACCGGCGTGGGCACCCTGGGTCTGTGGGCGGTAGCCGGCAGCCCGCTGCGCGAAATTCTGGCCCGGCCAGACCTGGTCACCTATCTGGTGCTGTGCGGCGCCACCGGCTTTGGTGCCGCCTGGCTGGCCACCATCCTCTGGAACCAGGCCAGCCGCCGCCTCTCGGCCAGCCTATGCGGGCAGCTGATCGTGAGCGAGACCCTGTTCGCGCTGTTGTACGCTTTCGTGCTGGAGGGGCGCTGGCCCATGCCCGCCCAGTGGCTGGCGGCGGCCTTGTTCACTCTGGGCATCCTGGCATCCATCAAGGCGCAACGATGAAGATCGAGATTCCTGAGAAGAAGAACCTGGTCTACGAGATGGTGTTCAAAGTCCGCTGGGGCGATATGGACGTCATGGGCCACGTGAACAACACGATGTACTTCCGCTACCTGGAGACGGCACGCATGGATTGGTTCAAGTCCATCGGCGTCGAAGGCGACCCGAAGGTGCCGGGGCCCGTTCTTGCCAACGCCTTCTGCAATTTCTACCGGCAACTGGCTTACCCCGACGAGGTGCTGCTGCGCCTGTACGCCTGCGACCCCGGCCGCAGCTCCTTTCACACCTGGGGCCTGATGACCCGCGTCGGTGAGCCCGACATCCTGTGCGCCGCTGGCGGTGGCACCATGGTTTGGGCCGATGTGAAGACCGGCAAGTCCGTCCCCTTGCCAGACTGGGTGCGGCAGCTGGCGCAGTGAGGCGCGGCGGCCCTCAGCGGGCCCGCGGCACCCGACCGAGCAGGTAGAACTCGGGGTTGGGCATCATGCTGGTCACATTGGCCATGCGGTTCGAGAGGCCGAAGAAGGCGGTGATGGCGGTGATGTCCCAGGCGTCCTCGTCGTCGAAGCCGTGGGCTTGCAAGGCCGCGAAGTCGGCGTCCTCCACCTCGTGCGAGTGCAGGCATACCTTCATCGCGAAGTCGAGCATGGCGCGCTGGCGCGGGGAGATGTCGGCCTTGCGGTGGTTGACCGCCACCTGGTCGGCCACCAGCGGCTTTTTCTCGTAGATACGCAAGATGGCGCCGTGCGCCACCACGCAATAAAGGCAGTGGTTGGCGGCGCTGGTCGTGGTGACGATCATCTCGCGGTCGCCCTTGGTGAGGTTCCCCCCCTCCTTGAGCATCAGCGCATCGTGATACGCAAAAAAGGCCCGCCACTCGGCCGGCCGGCGCGCCAAGGCCAGGAACACGTTGGGGACGAAGCCGCTTTTCTCTTGCACCTCGAGGATGCGGGCGCGGATGTCGTCGGGCAGGTCCTTGAGTTCGGGCAGGGGGTAGCGGGCAGGCAATGGACTCTCCTAGGTCGTTCGGGTTGGGTAGCGTAGCGCTTTTACGCCGATGCCTCTGGCCCCCGCCATCTTCTTGTGCACTAAATCGGCCATGGTGTTGGCCTTGTATTTGCGCATGCGGCGGTCTTGGTATAGCGGCCCATTGAACCCGACATTCGCCGCGGGTACGAAGGTCGATCGCTGAAGCCGCAGGACGCTTCTGTCGATCCCTTCCCCCCTCTGGAGATTCTTGTGCAAAACACCCTGTCATCCACCGCGCGCCGCGCCAGCCTGGGCTCCGCCGTACCGCCGGCTGCGGACTCGTCGGGCCCGACCGCTACCGTTGGCGCCTTGGATTCTTCGGGCGTTGCCAGCGCGTCGGCCTCCACCACGCGCTCTGTCGCCACAGGTCCATCAGAGGTGGCGTCCCGTTCTGTCGTCGCGCTGAGTTCAGGTGAGGCCACGCCCAGCGTGCCTGCAGCGTCGACCAGCCGCACAGAAGTTGATTCACCCCGTTCGCAGCGCGTGGCTCGTGATCGGAAGGTCGAGCAGGTAGACCCGGGCGTGACGCTCAGCCCACCGGCCAAGGTGGTGGATGCCAAGCACGCAGGCGCGGCGGTCCAGGCGATCACCTTGTCTCCGGCCAGCCGCCAAGCCCTGGGGGCGTTGGCGCAGGCCGTGGGCGAATTCAATTGTTATTACACCTGGGATGGTAGACCCGTGATGGCCCGCGGCGATGTCGCGACTGCCCAGGCTGCGCTCAGGAAAGCCGCCACCGCTTTCCAGGACAGTCTCGATTCACACATGCCACGACAAGCCCAACTTGCCGACGCGGTCTTGAAGTGTCTGGCGGACGCTTTGCCGGGCGGACAGATGGATCACCCCTACATTCTGCGGCCGATGGCCAAGCATATTTCCCAATGCCTGGAGCTAACGGATGCGTTGATAGACCGCCTGACTCCGGGTGTCGCAGAGTCGCTGAAGGATTCGTACAGTGTGATTTCCAGCCGGCACGAGAGCAACATCTGGCGGGGCTTGGTGGAAGCGTCGATGACGGGTCAGCTCGGCGCATCATTCACAAGCCATGAGCCTTCAGAGGAGACGCAGGCGCGTTTGTCTCATTTGGCGGGCCTGTCTCTTGAACGACCTGTCCTCGCGGAAGCGCTAGGGGACGCCCGATTCCATCGCGAGCCTGAGACAAGGCAACTGGGGCGTGGGATGGATCCCCTGGGGCAACTGATCGTCAAACGGGCAACTGTTGCTAGCCAGAAAGAGTTGATCGGGGTCGCCCGCGTACTCACTGAGTACGTGGAGGCGGGCGACTTCATGTCACGTGGTCTTGACTGGTGGCGATGCGCCCTGGAGCCCTATTTTCGCGGCAGCCTGGCTAGCGATAACCCGAATGCATCGATAGCGGTGATGGTGGGCGTCCTGGTGGAGATGAGTCGTTCGAGGCGGAGGAACGACGAGCGGTTGGACGAGGGAGTTCTTGAGCGGCCCCACAGACTCAACCTCGATGACGTTGCTGCCACCTTCGGGAACTGGGCATCCGAAGCCTCCCCAAAGCGACGGGAGCTTGTGCACGAGGCTTTGGCGTACGCTCTGCTTGATTTCCATAAGGGATTTGCCACTTTGGTCGCTGAAGGGGCCTCGTTGCGCCGAGGGTGAACAGGCCCTACACCCCCGCCATCAGCTTGTGCACCAGATCGGCCGTGGTGTTCGCTTGGTACTTGCGCATCAGGCGTGCGCGGTAAATCTCCACCGTGCGGTGGCTGATGGCGAGCGCCTTACCGATCTCCTTGGAAGTGAGGCCATCGAGCAGGCGTGCCGCCACCTCGCGCTCGCGTGGGGTGAGTTCGGCTTTGACCGGCCGGCGCGCGCTCAGGTCTTCGAAGGACCAGATGCCCGCCTCATGCGGTGACGCACGGTTGATGGCGCGCCCGCTCACATGGCACCAGAACAGATCGCCGTCGGCGCGCTTCATGATGCGGTCGTCGGCGTAGCGCCCGCGTGTGTTCAGGATGGGCGCGATGCGTGCGCCCAGGCGCTCGTATTCGTCGGCGCTGGGGTAGAGCACTTGGAAGGATTCGCCGACCAGGGCCTCACGCGGTACACCGAACATCTCGCACATCAGCGCGTTGCAGTCCACGATGCGCCGGTCGCGCGAGAGGCAAAGCCCCACCGGCGCGAGCTCAAAGGCGAGGCGGTAGTCGATCTCCATGGTGCAGTTCCTGTGCCTGATCCGGCGAGGGTGGTCTGGCAGGCCCCCTGGTACTTCCCCCGGCTTTCCTCCCGGTATTCCTATTTAGGGAGTACTACGTATCTAGGTAGGTAGTATCGTACGCGCACGCCGCTCCGGTTTCGCGGAGCAGCCCCCTTTCCATCCCAGGAGATCCTTCCCGTGAACAAGGTCTACCCCTCTGCAGCCGCAGCGCTCGACGGTGTCGTGCACGACGGCCAGTTGATCGCCGTTGGCGGCTTCGGCCTGTGCGGCATTCCCGAGGCCCTCATCGACGCGCTGCGTGCCAGTGGCGTGAAAAACCTCACCGCCATTTCCAACAACGCTGGCGTCGACGGCTTTGGCCTGGGCAAGCTGCTCGAGACGCGCCAGATCAAGAAGATGATTTCTTCCTACGTGGGCGAGAACAAGGAGTTCGAGCGCCAGTACCTGGCGGGCGAGCTGGAGCTGGAGTTCACCCCGCAGGGCACGCTGGCCGAAAAGCTGCGCGCCGGCGGCGCCGGCATTCCGGCCTTCTTCACCAAGACCGGTGTCGGCACCTTGGTGGCCGAGGGCAAGGAGCTGCGCGAGTTCGACGGCGAAACCTATGTGATGGAGCGCGCTCTGGTCCCCGAAGTCTCCCTGATCAAGGCCGATGTGGCCGACCGCTCGGGCAACCTGCGCTTTAACCTCACCGCGCGTAACTTCAACCCCGCCGCCGCGACTGCCGGCAAGATCTGCATCGTGGAAGTCGAGCGCATCGTCGCCACTGGCGAGCTCGCGCCCGACGACATTCACCTGCCGGGCATCTATGTGCACCGCATCCTGCTCAATGCCAGCCCCGAAAAGCGCATCGAAAAGCGCACCACCCGCGACCGCAAATAAGGAGAGCCCTCATGCCCTGGACCCAAGACCAGATGGCCGCGCGCGCGGCTTCGGAGCTGCAGGACGGCTTCTACGTGAACCTCGGTATCGGCATCCCGACGCTGGTGGCTAACCATGTGCCCGATCATGTCGAGGTCTGGCTGCAAAGCGAGAACGGCATGCTGGGCATTGGCCCCTTTCCCTACGAGGACGAAGTCGACGCCGATTTGATCAACGCCGGCAAGCAGACGGTGACTACCATGAAGGGCTCGGCCATTTTCAGCAGCGACCAGTCCTTCGCCATGATCCGCGGCGGCAAGATCAACCTGTCCATCCTCGGCGCGATGCAGGTCTCCGAGAACGGTGACCTGGCCAACTGGATGATCCCCGGCAAGATGGTCAAGGGCATGGGCGGCGCCATGGACTTGGTGGCCGGCGTCAAGCGCGTCATCGTGCTAATGGAGCATGTGGCCAAGAAGAAGGACGGCGGCGAGGATCTCAAGATCCTGTCCCAGTGCACCCTGCCGCTGACCGGTGTGGGTGTGGTCGACCGCATCATCACCGACCTCGCGGTCATGGACGTCACGCCCGAAGGGCTCAAGGTGGTCGAGCTCGCGCCCGAGGTGACGATGGAGCATCTGCAGTCCAAAACCGGCGTGAAGCTGATCGGCTGAGTTGTCGGGGTGTCAAGCACTGCAGCATTGACGCCTTGGGTCCTGGGCGCGCTGCTGCTGATCAACCTGCTGACGGGGCTGGCCTACGCCCTGGACAAGCGGGCGGCTCAGCGTGGCGCGTATCGCATCAGCGAGCGGACGCTGCACCTGTGGGCCCTGGCAGGCGGCTGGCCCGCCGCATGGCTGGCGCAGCGGGCGCTTCGGCACAAGTGCGCCAAGCCCGCATTTCAACGGGTCTACTGGATGACAGTGCTGGCGCACTGTGCTGCCACCGTTGCCTTGTTTGGCTGGTGGCTTGGCTGATGCTCAGACCGGGAAGGTCCCGGGCAGCAGGATCTCCCGGTTGATCTGGCGGACCTCGGTGCGGCCGCAAAAGGCCATGGTCAGGTCCAGCTCTTTGTGAATGATTTCCAGCGCCCGGGTGACCCCGGCCTCGCCCATCGCGCCCAGGCCGTAAAGGAAGGCGCGGCCAATGTAGACGCCCTTGGCGCCCAGGGCCAACGCCTTGAGTACGTCCTGGCCCGAGCGGATGCCGCCGTCCATGTGCACCTCGATCTTGCTGCCGACCGCATTCACGATCGCCGGCAGCGCCGAGATGGAGGATGGCGCGCCATCGAGCTGTCGGCCGCCGTGGTTGGAGACGATCAGGGCGTCGGCGCCAGACTCGGCCGCGAGCCTAGCGTCCTCCACATCCTGGATGCCTTTGATGATGAGTTTGCCGCCCCAGCGGCGCTTGATCCACTCCACATCCTCCCAGGACAGGGCCGGGTCGAACTGGCTGGCGGTCCAATCCGAGAGCGAGCTCATGTCGGCCACGCCTTTGACATGGCCGACGATATTGCCGAACTGTCGGCGCTTTGTCCCCAGCATGCCCAGGCACCAGCGCGGCTTGGTGGCCAGATTGATCAGGTTGGCCAGGGTGGGCTTGGGTGGTGCGGACAGGCCGTTCTTGATGTCCTTGTGCCGCTGTCCGAGGATCTGCAGGTCCAGTGTCAGGACGAGTGCCGAGCAGCCGGCGGCTTTGGCGCGGTCGATCAGGCGCTCGACGAAGTCGCGGTCACGCATCACGTAAAGCTGGAACCAGAAGGGATGGCCGCCTGTGCCCTCGGCCACGTCTTCGATGGAGCAGATGCTCATGGTCGAGAGGGTGAAGGGCACGCCGAACTTCTTGGCCGCCCGGGCCGCCAGGATCTCGCCGTCGGCGTGCTGCATGCCGGTGAGGCCCGTGGGCGCAATCGCCACCGGCATCGCGACTTCCTGGCCGATCATCGTGCTGCGGGTGCTGCGCCCTTCCATGTTCACCGCCACCCGCTGGCGCAGCAAGATCTTGGCGAAGTCACTGCTGTTGGCGCGGTAGGTGCCCTCGGTCCAGGATCCGGAGTCGGCGTAGTCATAGAACATGCGCGGCACGCGTTTTTCCGCCAGGACGCGCAGGTCTTCGATGTTCGTGATGACGGGCATCGCCTAGTCTCCTCGTGTTTTTGCAGATGGTAGCCGTCGCGGGCGTTGCAAGCTGTGCCCTCGGGGCCCTCGGCACCCCAGGACCCTGGGGCGCCAGAGCGTTGGCCTCTAGCCCAGGCGTGCCAGGTGCCTGGCCACCTGCGCCCTCACCTGGTCGGGCGCGGTGCCGCCCAGGGTGTTGCGGGCGTTGAGCGAGCCGCGCAGCGAGAGCACGTCGAACACGTCTTCGTTGATCGCCGGGTTGAACTCGCGCAGGTCTGCCAGCGACAACTCGGACAGGTCGACCCCGCGGCCGCTGGCGGTCTTGACCGCATGCGCCACCACCTCGTGGGCATCGCGAAACGGCAGGCCCTTTTTGACCAAGTAGTCGGCCAGGTCGGTGGCAGTGGCATAGCCCCTGCGGGCGGCGCGCTCCATCGCTTCGGGCACCAAGGTGATGCCCTCCACCATCTGGGCGAAGATCCGCAGCGTGTCCTTCAAGGTGTCCACCGTGTCGAACAGCGGCTCCTTGTCCTCTTGGTTGTCCTTGTTGTAGGCCAGGGGCTGGCCCTTCATCAGGGTGATGAGGCCCATGAGGTGGCCCACCACCCGGCCTGTCTTGCCGCGCGCCAGTTCGGGCACGTCGGGGTTTTTCTTCTGCGGCATGATGGACGAACCGGTGGTGAAGCGGTCGGCCAGACGGATGAAGCCGAAGTTCTGCGACATCCACAAAATGAGTTCTTCCGAGAGGCGCGAGATGTGCACCATGGCCAGCGACGCTGCGGCGGTGAACTCGATGGCGAAGTCGCGGTCACTGACCGCGTCGAGCGAGTTCTGGCAGACGCCTTCCATGCCCAGGCTGCGGGCCACCCGCTCGCGGTCCAGCGGGTAGCTGGTGCCAGCCAGGGCGGCCGATCCCAGGGGCAGGCGGTTGACCCGCCCGCGCACATCGGCCATGCGCTCGGCGTCGCGGGCAAACATTTCCACATAGGCCAGCATGTGGTGGCCAAAGCTCACCGGCTGTGCCACCTGCAGGTGGGTAAATCCCGGCAGGATCACGTCGGCGTGCTGGCCGGCGATGGTGACCAGGGCCTTTTGCAATTCGACCAGCAAGCCGGCGATGAGGTCGATCTCGCCGCGCAGCCACAGGCGCACGTCGGTGGCCACCTGGTCGTTGCGGCTACGGCCGGTGTGCAGGCGCTTGCCGGCGTCGCCCACCAGTTGCGTGAGGCGCGCCTCGATGTTCAGGTGCACGTCTTCGAGGTCGAGCTTCCAGTCAAACTGGCCCGCCTCGATCTCCTCGGTGATCTGCGCCATGCCTTTCTGGATGGCGGCTAGGTCAGCGGCGCCGATGATGCCCTGTGCGGCCAGCATCTCGGCATGGGCCAGCGAGCCCTGGATATCGGCCTGCCACAAGCGTTTGTCAAAAAACACGCTGGAGGTGTAGCGCTTGACCAAGTCGCTCATGGGCTCGGAAAAGAGCGCCGACCAGGCCTGGGATTTTTGATCGAGTTGGTTGTGCGACGACATAGGGGGCAAATTCTATCGGGCCGCCCCCTGTCGGCCACGGGGTGTCCGTCGGGCGGCGACCCGCTCAGCCCGTGTTGCGCAGGCCGGCGGCAATGCCGTTGATCGAGATGTGAATACCGCGCTGCACTTTTTCGTCGTGCTGGCCGGCGCGCCAGCGGCGCACCAGCTCGACCTGCAAATGATGAAGGGGGTCGATATAGGCAAAGCGGTGGCGGATGGAGCGGGACAGCGCCGGGTTGCCCGCCAGCCGCTGGCGCTCGCCTGTGATGGCGGCCAGGGCGTCGGCGGTGCGGTGCCATTCGGCCTCAATGGCCTCGAAGACCTTGCGCCGCAGGCGGGCGTCGGGCACCAGCTCGGCGTAGCGGTGGGCCAGGGCCAGATCACTTTTGGCCAGCACCATGTCCATATTGGACAGCAGCGTACGAAAGAAGGGCCACTGGCGGTACATCTTCTGCAGAAGTGCCAGCCCTTCTTTCTTGGTCTGGCCCGGGCCAGGGGTGAGGAAGGCTTGCACCGCCGACCCGAAGCCGAACCAGCCGGGCAGGGTCACCCGGCACTGGCCCCAGGAGAAGCCCCAGGGGATGGCCCGCAGGTCCTCGATGCGCAGGTTGGCCTTGCGTGAGGCCGGGCGGGAGCCGATGTTGAGGGCAGCGATCTCGCGGATGGGTGTGCTGGCGAAGAAGTAGTCGCTGAAGCCGGGGGTGTCGTAGACCAGGCCGCGGTAGGCGGCCTGGCTGGCTGCCGAGAGCCGCCCGGCGGCGTCGAGGAAGGATTTGGGGGCTGGCTTGGTCGGCTGCAGCAAGGTGGCTTCTAGCGTGGCGGCCACCAGGGTCTCGAGGTTGCGCCGGCCGATTTCGGGGTTGGCGTACTTGGAGCCGATCACCTCGCCCTGCTCGGTCAGGCGGATCTGTCCGCGTACCGTGCCG
>CANFQF010000087.1 GCA_947449025.1 Comamonadaceae bacterium | reverse complement strand
GCTTGGTGCAGGGAAGGCAGCGCGACATGGGGCCCTGCGCCTTGCTCCAAATCGGCGGGGTGCAGGTGGCGGTGATCTCCCTGCGCCAGCAGTTGATCGACCCGGCCCAGCTCGAAGTGCTGGGCGTGGACCTGGCGCAGGCGCGGGTGCTGGTGGCAAAGAGCCGCTGGCATTTTCGGGCGGCCTTCGAAGGGTTTGCAAATCCGAAAGATATTCTGGAGGTTGACTGCCCCGGTATGACCACCTCCAACCTGCGCGCACTGACCTGGACGCGTCTGCCCCGGCCCGTTTTTCCGATCGACGAGGACGCCAGCTGGGAGCCCAGCGCCGCCTGACCCGCAGGGCAGGTACCGCACCCGCGGTGCCTGCCTCGACAATGACCACTTCCAAACGATTGCCGCAACGACAGAGACAAGTAAAACACCATGGACCTGACCCGATTCCCCCGCCGCCGCTACACCCCTTTTGACACCCCGATCGAGCCCATGCCGCGCTTTTCCGCAGCCCTGGCCGCCAGCTGCCCCGGAGGGCGCGGCCCGCAGGTCTGGATCAAGCGCGACGACATGCTGGGCCTGTTTCCGGGTGGCAACAAGACCCGCAAGCTCGAGTTCCTGATGGCCGAGGCCCTCGCGCTCGGGGCCGATACCGTCGTCACCTGCGGCGCGCCGCAATCGAACCATTGCCGCATTACCCTGGCGGCGGCGGTCAAGGAGGGTCTGCACTGTCGTTTCGTGATCGAGGAGCGCGTGCCGGGCAGCTATGACCCGCAGGCCAGTGGCAACAACTTCATGTTCCGCCTTCTGGGCGTCGAGGCGGTGACCGTGGTGCCCGGAGGCAGCAATATGGCCGCCGAAATGCAGAAGGTGGCCGATGCGCTGGTGGCCGAGGGACGCAAGCCCTACGTGATCCCCGGTGGTGGCTCCAACGCAGTCGGTGGCCTGGGCTATGTGGCTTGCGCCCAAGAAATGCAGCAGCAGCTGTTTGATATGGGCCTGCGCATCGACCACATGGTCGTCGGTTCCGGCAGTTCAGGCACCCACGGTGGCCTGGTGGCTGGCTTTCTCGGCAATCACATCGACATTCCCCTGATTGGCGTGGGCGTCAGTCGCGACCCGGCCGACCAGGAGCCGCTGGTCCTCAAGGAGGCGCAGGCGGTGGCAGACCTGCTGGGCCTGGGCATCACCGTACCGCGGGAGGCGGTGCGCAGCGTGGGTGGCTTTTGGCAGCCCAAGTACTCGGTGCCCAACGAGGCGATGGTGGAGGCCGTTCAAATGCTGGCCCGTACCGAGGCGATTCCTCTGGATCCGGTCTACACCGGCAAGATCATGGCGGGCCTGATCGGCCTGGCCCGTCGGGGCGAATTCGCGCCGGATGCCAAGGTGTTGTTCTTGCACACCGGCGGTCTGCCCTCGGTGCACGCCTACGAGGCAACCCTGCTGAAGTCGTAGGCGGAGAAGCGCGCCCGGCAATCGCCGCAGTCCATGACCCGATTCAGACGTTCAGCGTCGCCACCGAGCGGACGTTGAGGTAGGCGTCCATCGCCTCCGGTCCACCCTCGGAGCCATAACCGGAATCTTTGATGCCGCCAAAAGGCATCTCGGCCGACGGTGCCGCGGGTGTATTGATCCACAGCATGCCCACCTCGACGCGGCGCGCCAGCAAGTCGGCGTTGCGAAGGGACCGCGTGAAGGCATAGCCCGCCAAGCCGTAGGCCAGCCGGTTGGCTTCGGCGATGGCGTCCTCGAGCCGCTCGAAACGCTGGATCGCGGCGACCGGGCCAAAGGGCTCATCGTTGAACACACGTGCCTGCGGCGGCACGTTGTCCAGTACGGTCGGCTGCCAGAAGTTGCCGGTATCGCCGATGCGTTGGCCACCGGCCAGCACCGTGGCGCCCTGCTCGATCGCATCGCGAGTGATGTCCTGCATCGCGGCCAGGCGCCTGGGATTGGCCAGCGGACCCATCTGGGTGCCGGTGGTCAGGCCGTCGCCCACCTGCAAGCCCTTGGCATGCGCGGCCAGCGCGGCGGCGAATTCCTGGTGCACGCTCTGATGCACCAGGAAGCGGGTGGGGGAGATGCACACCTGGCCTGCGTTGCGGAACTTGGCCGCACCCGCCGACTTCACCGCCAGCGCAAGGTCGGCGTCTTCGCACACGATTACCGGCGCGTGGCCGCCCAGCTCCATGGTCACCCGCTTCATGTGCTGGCCCGCCAGGGCGGCCAGCTGCTTGCCCACCGGCGTCGATCCGGTGAAGGTCAGTTTGCGGATCACCGGGTGCGCCACGAGATAGCTTGAAATCTCGGCAGGGTCCCCGTAGACCAGGCCCAGCACGCCCGGGGGCAGCCCGGCATCCTGGAAAGCGCGCACCAGTTCGGCCGGACTGGCAGGCGTCTCCTCCGGGCCCTTGATCAACATGGAGCAACCGGTGGCCAGCGCCGCCGACACCTTGCGCACGACCTGGTTGATCGGGAAGTTCCAAGGCGTGAAGGCGGCGACGGGGCCCACAGGGTCCTTGAGGACCATCTGGCGCAGGGCCGGATTGCCACGCGAGGGCACGATGCGGCCGTACACCCGCAGGCCCTCGTCGGCGAACCATTCAATGATGTCGGCGGCGGCCAGGGCCTCGCCCTTGGCTTCCACAAGGGGCTTGCCCTGCTCCAGCGTGAGGAGCGGGGCGATGCCCTCGGCGCGCTCGCGCATCAGGGCGGCCGCCCGGCGCATGATCCGCGCGCGTTCGACTGGCGCCATATCCCGCCACACGGCAAAGCCCTTGGCGGTGGCGGCCAGGGCCCGGTCCAGATCGATGCGCCCCGCATGGGCGACGCGGCCGATCTCCTGGCCTGTCGCGGGGTTGATGACGGCGAGTGTGCGGCCGTCCGCAGAATCCTGCCATTGGTTATCAATGAAAAGCTGGGTGTTGGTATAGCTCATAAAAAGATTTCTGGAGTCAAGGGGTACATCATGCGCGATCACGGCCTTTGGCTTGAAAACTGCCGTTCATGGGGCGAGTCGATTGATATCCCGGATCACCTCCGCGATAGAGGCGTCTTGCTCCGCCTGGTAAAGCGCGATCGCGTCTAGCACTGGGGCGCCGAGCGCTTGCTCAAACTCCGCCTGCGCGCCTTCGGCGCAAGCGGTCTTCGGCTCGGCATCGCCCAGGTTGGACTGGAAGATTCCAGCGGCGCTGACCGGAAGGAAATCTTCGTAGGTGATCGGTGTCGCGGAAACGATGCCTTGGTCAACAAGATCATCGATATCGAAGTCGCTGCCGGCGGGCAGCGCAGTTTGCCGCAGCAACGCATAGCGGAAGAATCCAAGCCGCTCGCGGCGAAGCGCATCGAGGGTGTCGGGGAATGCCTTGAACGCTTCTGCCAGCCGGTCCTCGTATCGGGGGGCGTCGCCCCCTTGCTCACTGCGCGCCAGTTGCAGGAGCGTGTCGTATAGAGCGCGGCCCTTGTGCGTGAGGGCCAGGCCACGCTGCTCAATCTCGCCAAAGCGCGCGGTGTGCGTACCTTCTGCGTGCGACAGGGCGAAGCGCACCGGCTCTTCGAGCGCCTTGAAGCTGGTCTGCCGCAGCAAAATGGGGACGGTCCGCGCGGGCGGTCCTTCGATGCTCTCCTTGGGCGCGATGCCTCGCAGGGGCATTTCAGCTTGTGCGGTGTCGATGTCCAGCGTACGCGGGGTCAGGTGATTGATATGCGGTCCCTTGAAGCAGACCACGTCGGCGATCAGGCGATGCGCACTGCGCAGACGCTCGTACGTGTCGCGCGACACCGTTGCTTCGTCATGCCAGCGGAACGTCTTCAGCACCTCGCCAACGAACTCCTCTGTTTCTGCCTTGGTGAGCCCGCCCACCACCTCGGCATGGTGGGTGAGTTCCAGCGCGCGCGCTGTGAAGATGGAGCGCTTGCGCAGTATTTCGGCCGCCAGTTCCTTCAGCACCTGGTCTCGAATCAGTTCGAGGCGCAGCAGGGAGGTGAAAACCCGAAACGGGTTGGCCGAGAGGGAATCGCCATCGACCGGCCGAAACGCTGTGGAGTGAACGGGAACGCCCGCCACCGACAGGTCGTAATAGCCGACCGGATGCATCCCCATGACGGCAAAGATGCGCCGGATGGTGCTCAGCTCATACGGGGTGCCCAATCGAATCGCGCCGTGCCTCTCGACATCCAGCCGGGTGGATCTGGGTCCATGGGCAAGCAGCGAGGGATCGCGCCGCACTGCAGCGGCATTGATATCCGCCACCAGCTCGAGCAATGTGCCGTACTGCGGTACCTCCTCGCGGTACATCTGGGACAAGGCGTTTGAAAACCGCGTGCGAATCACGGCGGGCGCTTCTAACGGCTGGCTCCGCTCTTGGTGGGGTCGTTCGCGTAAAGGGGGCGAGGTCATTCGGATTCCGCATCAAATGGGCCGTGTGGGACGGCACCGATTTTGAGTCAAGCCAGGCGCTTGGAATGTGATCTTGCCGTCTTACTTCACTATGCGGATGAATGAGGCTAGGCTGCATCGCCGCGCCGAATCCTGCCGCCGGTTTCCATGCACTTTACGTTCGAGTCTGCAGCGCTCTTCGGTTGCGAGAGGCGGATCTACACCGGCAAGATCAGGGCCGGCCTGATCGGTCAGGCCCATCGGGGCGAATTTGCACCGGATTCCAGGGTGCTGTTTTTGCACACCGACGGACTGCCCTCGGTGCACCCCTCTGAGGCGACGCTTATGGCCTGTGAGCGGGTGCCGCCTCAGGCGGCTCCCCCCCGGCGTGCCCGCGCCCGCGCCAGGGCGGCCTCGATCACCGACCGTTTGCGGTCGGCCTCCTGGCCCTCGGCGCCCTGGGTGTGGGCTGGCAGATCGGCCAGCTTGGCCCGCGCCTTGGCCTCCAAGCGGGCATCGTTCTCTTTTTGCTCTCGCTCAAATCGAAGCTGGTGAAAACCGTAGCGGGCCAGGGCGGTATCGGCCTGCGGCTGTGACCAGGCCGACCAGCCTGTGGAATCGCCACTGGCGTTCTCCAACAAAATGCAGTCCACCGGGCAGGCCGGGACGCACAGGTCGCAGCCGGTGCACCAGGCTTCGATCACGGTGTGCATGCGCTTGTTGGCGCCGACGATGGCATCGGTCGGACAGGCCTTGAGGCAGAGGGTGCAGCCGATGCACCCGCCTTCGTCGATCACCGCGACCGTGCGTGGTGCCTCCTGGCCGCAGGCCGGATCGAGGGGCAGGGCAGGGCGCCCAGTGAGCGACGCCAGCCTGGCGACACCTTCGGCACCGCCGGGCGGGCACTGGTGGATGCCGGCACGGCCCTCGGCCATCGCCCTTGCATAGCTGGCGCAGTCCGGGTATCCGCAGCGCTGGCACTGAGTCTGAGGCAGCGCACGGTGGAGCCGCTCTGCCAGGCTGTCCAAGTTCATCGCATCCGAATGCGGTTGAAAGCGGGAGGCCGGAGCCGCTCAGGCTTGCGTACGGGCGCCCGTACGTACGTCCGCGGTTTTGTCCGTACGTTTTTCCGTGCGGGTGGTGGGTGGGCGCTGGCGGGTCTGCCCGGTCTTTGACGCCGTGACCTTCGCCAAAGAGGCTTTGGCGCTGCGCGCAGGCGCGGCCTTGGAGGCTACCGGTTTGCTCTTTGCGGGCACGGGCTTTCCGTTGGCGACCACAGGCTCAGCTTTGGCAGGTGCAGGCCTGGCCCGCACAAGCTTGGCGCCTTCGTCGAACGCCAGGATGAAGTCGCGCACCTGCGGGTAGACCACATCGCGCCAGCGGCGGCCGCTGAAGATGCCGTAGTGCCCAGCGCCCTCGACCTCGATGTGCTTCTGGCGCGCCTTGGGGACCCCGGTGCACAGGTCGTGAGCGGCAGCGGTCTGACCGGAGCCGGAAATGTCGTCGAGCTCGCCCTCGATGGTGAGGTGGGCGGTCGTGGTGATGTCCTGCGGCCGCACGCGTTCGACGCGGCCGTCTTCGCCTCGCACGTCCCAGGTGCCGTGAACGAGGCGGAACTCCTGGAACACGGTACGGATGGTGTCGAGGTAGTAGTCCGCGTCCATGTCCAGCACCGCGTTGTACTCGTCGTAGAACTTGCGGTGGGCGTCGGCGCTGGCCTCGTCACCCTGGATCAGGTGCTTGAAATAGTCGTAGTGGCTGGAAACGTGGCGGTCGGGGTTCATGGCGACGAAGCCGGTGTGCTGCAGGAAGCCGGGATAGACCCGGCGGCCAGCGCCCGGGAAGTTCGTGGGCACCCGGTAGATCACATTGTTCTCAAACCACTCGTAGCTCTTGTTCATCGCCAGGTTGTTCACCGACGTGGGGGACTTGCGGGCGTCGATCGGGCCGCCCATCATGGTCATGGACAGCGGCGTTTTCTCGCCGCGCGACGCCAGGAGCGACACGGCAGCCAGCACCGGCACGGTGGGCTGGCAGACGCTCACCACGTGACAGTTTCCGTACTGTGATTGAAGCAGGCGGATGAATTCCTGCACATAGTTCACATAGTCGTCGAGGTGAAACTCACCTTCCTCCAGGGGAACCAGACGGGCGTTCTTCCAGTCGGTGATGAAGACCTTGTGGTCCTGCAGCATGGTCTTCACCGTGTCCCGCAACAAGGTGGCGTAGTGTCCTGACAGAGGCGCGACGATCAGAACGGCGGGCTGGTCCTTCATTCGACCGAGCAAATCGGGGTCGTCGGTGAAGCGCTTGAAGCGGCGCAGCTCGCAAAACGGCTTGTCCAGGACCACCGTCTCGTGAATCACGATTTCCTTGCCGTCGGCCTTGACCGTTTTGATCTCGAACTGCGGCTTGAGGTAGTCCTTGCTGAGTCGGTACATCAGCTCGTAGCCCGCCGACATGCGCTGCGACATCGGGCCCTGGGCGATGGGGAATATCGGGTTGTTATACAACTTGGCCGCCGCCTGGGCGAAGTCGGCGAAGGGCTCCATCAAGGAGCGTTGGGCCTCATAGATCTGGTAGAGCATTACTGCCTTTCGCCGTTCATGTTGCAGTGCACACATCATACGACCCGGCCCTAACGCCAAGCCGTTCACCGTGATGTGAATTCCACTTACTCGCCAATTCGGTAATTGCTCACGCTGGCCCGGCCGGCAGGCCTACACCGCCGACGATGGAATCCGCCACAAGAAAGAAAATAGCCGCCCGAGGGCGGCTGTGACTGTCTCTATCGCGTCAATGAGCGATTAAGCATTCACCGCGGGCGTTAGATCACCTTGGCGATCGACTGGCAGACATAGTCGATGTTCTTCGAATTGAGCGCGGCGACGCACATACGGCCCGTGTCGGTGCCATAGACGCTGAACTCGTCGCGCAGGCGAACCATCTGGTCCTTGGACAGGCCCGAGTAGCTGAACATGCCGATCTGGTCGGTGATGAAGGACATGTCCTGCTTCACCCCGGCAGCTTTGAGCTTGTCGACCAGGGCGACGCGCATCTGTTTGATGCGGACCCGCATCTCACCGAGTTCCTTCTCCCACAGGGCGCGCAGTTCAGGCGTGCCCAGCACATTGGCCACCACGGTGCCGCCATGGGTGGGCGGGTTGCTGTAGTTGGTGCGGATCATGATCTTCAGCTGGGACAGCACCCGGGCCGCCTCGTCCTTGTCTTGGCACAGCACCGACAGCGCACCGACCCGCTCACCGTAAAGGCTGAAGCTCTTGGAGAAGGACGTCGAGACCAGGAAGGTGAGCCCTGCGGCGACGAATTTGCCAATCACCGCGCCGTCTTCGGCGATGCCGTGACCGAAGCCCTGGTAGGCCATGTCTAGGAAGGGGACCAGATCGCGGGCCTTGCAAGCGGCGACCACCTGGTCCCACTGCGCCGCCGTGATGTCGTAACCCGTCGGGTTGTGGCAGCAGGCGTGAAGCACCACGATCGTGCCAGCGGCCGCGCCCTGGAGGGCTGCGAGCATGCCTTCGAAATTCACCCCGCGGCGGGCGGCATCGTAGTAGGCGTAGGTACCGACATCGAACCCTGCCTGGCTGAACAAGGCGCGGTGGTTCTCCCAGCTCGGGTCCGAGATCAGCACCTGGGCCTGGGGCGAGAGCTGGCGGAGAAAGTCTGCGCCGATCTTGAGGCCGCCGGTGCCGCCCAATGCCTGGACGGTGGCGACACGACCGCCGGTGACCGGCTCGCTGCCGGTGCCGAAGACGAGGTTCTTGACCGCCTGGTCATAGGCCGCAATGCCATCAATTGGCAGGTAGCCGCGCGCCTTGGGCGACGCATTCATTTGCTGTTCGGCCTGGCGTACGCAGGCCAGCAGGGGCAGCTTGCCCTCATCGTCGTAATAGACACCGACGCCCAGGTTGACCTTGTTGGGGCTGGTGTCGGCGGCGAATTGCTCGTTGAGGCCCAGGATGGGGTCCCGGGGGGCCATCGTGACGGCAGAAAACATCGACATGGAGATCCTTGGTTGTCTGTGAGGCTCGCGGGCATGGGTTAATCTGCCCGGATTGCCCGAGATTTTATGCATGTCTGATCTGTCCGAAGTTCCGCTCGAGCCTGTGGCCGCTCCCCAGGGCGAGTTCGTTTCTTTCCCCGGTTCGCCATTTGAGCTGTTCCAGCCCTATCCACCGGCCGGGGACCAGCCGCGCGCGATCGAGCAATTGGTCGAGGGGGTCCACGACGGCGAGGCCTTCCAGACCCTGCTCGGGGTGACCGGTTCGGGCAAGACCTTCACCATGGCAAACGTCATTGCCCGCCTGGGCCGGCCGGCCATCGTGTTCGCACCCAACAAGACACTGGCCGCCCAGCTTTACAGCGAGTTCCGCGAGTTCTTTCCCCGCAACGCGGTGGAGTACTTCGTGAGTTATTACGACTACTACCAGCCCGAGGCCTATGTGCCCCAGCGCGACCTGTTCATCGAAAAGGACAGCGCGATCAACGAGCACATCGAGCAGATGCGCCTGTCGGCCACCAAAAGCGTGCTCGAGCGCCGGGACACGGTGATCGTGGCCACGGTGAGCGCGATCTACGGCATTGGTGCGCCCGAGGACTACACCCAGATGCGCTTCATCTTGCGGGTGGGCGACAAGATCGGCCAGCGCGATGTCATCGCCCAGCTGGTGCGCATGCAGTACACCCGCAATGACCACGAGTTCTCCCGCGGCGCCTTCCGGGTGCGCGGCGACACCATCGACGTTTTCCCCGCCGAGCACAGCGAGCTGGCGGTGCGGCTCGAGCTGTTCGATGACGAGATCGAGTCCTTGCAACTGTTCGACCCGCTCACCGGCCGCATCCGGCAAAAGGTGCCGCGCTTCACGGTCTACCCCTCCAGCCATTACGTGACCCCGCGTGAAAAGGTGCTGGCCGCAGTGGAGTCGATCAAGCTCGAGCTGGACCAGCGGCTCAAGGAACTGGTCGGGATGAACAAGCTGGTCGAGGCCCAGCGGCTGGAGCAGCGCACCCGCTTCGACCTGGAAATGCTCGCCGAGGTCGGGCACTGCAAGGGCATCGAGAACTACACCCGGCACCTGTCGGGTGCCAGACCGGGAGAGCCGCCGTCCACGCTCACCGACTACATGCCCAAGGACGCGCTGATCTTTCTGGACGAAAGCCACCAGATGATCGGGCAGCTCTCGGCCATGTACAACGGCGACCGCTCCCGTAAGACCACCCTGGTGGAATACGGCTTTCGCTTGCCCTCCGCCCTCGATAACCGGCCGCTGAAGTTCGACGAGTTCGAGCAACGCATGCGCCAGGCCTTCTTCGTCTCGGCCACTCCGGCCGACTATGAAAAACGGCGCGCCGGCCAGGTGGTTGAACAGTTGGTGCGGCCCACCGGCCTCATTGACCCCGAGGTGGAGGTCAGGCCGGCCACCCACCAGGTCGACGACGTGCTGCAAGAGATCCGCATCCGGGTGGAGAAGAACGAGCGGGTGCTGATCACGGTGCTCACCAAGCGGATGGCCGAGCAACTCACCGATTACCTGAGCGATAACGGGGTGAAGGTGCGCTACATCCACAGTGACGTGGACACGGTGGAGCGGGTCGAGATCCTGCGCGATCTGCGCCTGGGCACCTTCGATGTGCTGGTGGGGATCAACCTGTTGCGTGAGGGTCTGGATATTCCCGAGGTGTCTCTGGTGGCCATTCTCGACGCTGACAAGGAGGGCTTCCTGCGGGCCGAACGCTCCCTGATCCAGACCATTGGCCGGGCAGCGCGCAACCTCAATGGCAAGGCCATCCTCTACGCCGATCGGGTCACCGAATCGATGAAAAAGGCGATGGGGGAGACCAGCCGCCGTCGCCAGCGCCAGATCGAATTCAACCTGGCCCATGGCATCACCCCGCGCGGCATCGTTAAGCAGGTGCGTGACCTGATCGACGGTGTCTACAGCGAGAAGGCCGGAAAGGCCGCGGAGCAAGCCGAACTCTTGCGGGCCCAAGTCCAGGACTTGTCCGAGAAAGATGTGAGCAAGGAGATCAAGCGCCTTGAAAAGCTCATGCTCGAGCACGCCCGTAACCTGGAGTTTGAGAAAGCAGCCCGGGTACGCGATCAGTTGGCCCTGCTGCGGGAGCAGGCCTTTGGCGGGTCAGGCCATGACAAGGTGGTCCCCATTCAGGCGGGGCAGCGCTGAGGCCCCACTCGGCCTGGGGTCATCTAGCCCTCCGGAGGGGATACCCGAGCAAAGCCCTCGGCTTTCCCCTATACTTGACAGCGTCAGTCAGGAAATAGGCGCCATTCAGGTGTCTGCCAGATTTGAACAGCTCACAAGGAGTTTGCGATGCGCCTCACGACCAAAGGCCGCTTTGCGGTCACCGCGATGATCGACCTGGCCCTGCGCCAGAACAACGGTCCCGTCACCCTGGCCGCAATCAGCCAACGTCAGCAAATCTCACTGTCCTATCTCGAGCAGCTGTTTGGCAAGCTGCGCCGGCACCAGCTGGTCGAGTCCACCCGCGGACCGGGCGGTGGATACACCCTCGGACGCAAAGCGGCCGAGATCACCGTGGCGGACATCATCGTCTCGGTAGACGAACCGCTGGATGCGACGCAGTGCGGCGGCAAGGAAAACTGTGGCGGCGAGGGGGGCAGATGCATGACCCACGAGCTGTGGTCTTCCCTTAACCAGCGCATGGTCGAGTTTCTGGACTCGGTCACCCTGCAGAAGCTGGTCGATGACCAGGTTGCCAAGGGTGTGCAGATTGAAGATAAGCCGCCCGTCAAGCGTGCTATTTCCAGCACGCCAGTGGTCAAGCCGATCCGGGTGAACGCACCCAACTCGGTCTTTGCCCTGGGAAGCATCCTCGCCAAGAGCTGAGGCAGGGGCGTTGCCCCCACCCATGAGCCGGGCCGCTTCGGCGGCCCCAGATTCACGATTCATTTTGCTTACCCCATGACCCCGCATTTGCCCATTTACATGGACTACGGCGCGACGACCCCGGTCGATCCGCGCGTGGTCGACGCCATGATCCCCTGGCTGCGCGAGCACCATGGAAACCCGGCGTCTCGCAGCCATGCCTGGGGCTGGGAAGCCGAAGAGGCAGTCGAGGCCGCCCGCGGCCATGTGGCGGCTCTGATCGGCGCGGATCCGCGTGAGATTGTCTGGACCTCGGGTGCGACTGAGTCCAACAACCTCGCCATCAAGGGCGCTGCTCACTTCTACCAGTCTCGCGGCAAGCACTTGATCACGGTGAGAACCGAGCACAAAGCGGTGCTGGACACCACCCGCGAGCTCGAGCGCCAGGGCTTTGAGGTGACCTACCTGGAAGTCCAGGAGGACGGCATGCTGGATCTGGAAGCCTTCAAGGCCGCCATACGACCGGACACCATCCTGGCCAGCGTCATGTTCGTGAACAACGAGATCGGGGTGATTCAGGACATTCCCACGCTCGGCGCCCTTTGCCGGGAAAAGGGGGTGCTGCTTCATGTCGACGCCGCCCAGGCGACCGGCAAGGTCGAGATTGATCTGGCCCAGCTTCCCGTCGACCTCATGAGCCTGGCCTCGCACAAGACCTATGGCCCCAAGGGCATTGGCGCACTTTATGTGCGCCGCAAGCCCCGGGTGCGTCTGGAAGCGCAGATGCACGGGGGCGGACACGAGCGCGGTATGCGCTCTGGCACGCTCCCGACCCACCAGTGCGTGGGCATGGGCGAAGCCTTCCGCATTGCCAAGCTGGAGATGGCACAAGACCTGGCCAAGGCCCACGCGCTGCAGCAGCGCCTGCTGGACGGCCTCAAGGACGTGGAGCAGGTTTTCCTCAATGGCAGCCTGACGCATCGGGTGCCGCACAACCTGAACATGAGCTTCAACTTCGTCGAGGGCGAGTCCTTGATGATGGGGATCAAGGGTCTGGCGGTGTCGTCCGGTTCGGCCTGCACCTCGGCCTCACTGGAGCCCAGCTATGTGCTGCGGGCCCTGGGTCGCAGTGACGAGTTGGCTCACAGCAGCCTGCGCATGACGATCGGCCGCTTCACCACCGAGCAGGAGATCGACTATGCGGTCGAGACCATCCGCGCCAATGTGGCCAAGCTGCGTGACCTGAGCCCCTTGTGGGAGATGTACCAGGACGGCGTGGACCTCAGCACGATCCAGTGGGCAGCGCATTGATGGAAGGATCAACCCGGAGCGCCTTCGGCGCCTCCCCGGCGCTGGAATGTGACGGGCGACACGCGCAGACCGCTAAAGCCGGATCCGCAATGTTCCGGGTCAGTGAATACAGGAGCTAAAAATGGCATATTCAGAAAAAGTCGTTGATCACTACGAAAACCCCCGCAACGTCGGCGCATTCGACAAGGGCGACGAATCGGTTGGCACCGGCATGGTCGGCGCGCCGGCTTGCGGCGACGTGATGAAGCTCCAGATCAAGGTCAACCCGACCACGGGCATCATTGAGGACGCGCGCTTCAAGACCTACGGCTGCGGCTCGGCGATTGCTTCGAGCTCCTTGGTGACCGAGTGGGTCAAGGGCAAGAGCCTGGACGAGGCCGCCGCCCTCAAGAACAGCCAAATCGCCGAGGAACTGGCGCTGCCGCCGGTCAAGATCCATTGCTCGATCCTGGCCGAAGATGCGATCAAGGCAGCCGTCGAGGATTACAAGAAAAAGCACGCCAATTGAGCGCGCCCGCTACTTCGGAACCTAGCAAGATGGCAGTCACCCTCACCGAAGCCGCCGCCCGTCATGTCACCCGCTACCTGAGCAAGCGTGGCAAAGGGGTGGGCGTGCGGCTTGGCGTCAAGACCACGGGTTGCTCGGGCCTCGCCTACAAGCTGGAGTACGTCGACGATTTCGCGCCGGAGGACCTGGTGTTCGAAACCCACGGCATCAAGTTGTTGGTTGATCCGAAAAGCCTGGCCTATATCGAAGGCACCGAACTTGATTTCGTGCGCGAGGGACTCAACGAGGGCTTCCGTTTCAACAACCCCAACGAACGGGACCGCTGCGGCTGCGGCGAATCCTTCCGGGTGTGAAGCTCTCCGACAGCGACTTCGCGCTGTTCGCGGTTCCCGAGCAGTTCCAGCAAGAGCGGACGCAGCTCGATGGGCGTTGGAAGGAACTCCAGCGCGAGGCCCATCCCGACCGTTTCGCCGCCCAAGGCCAGGCCGCCCAGCGGGTGGCCATGCAGTGGTCAGTGCGCATCAACGAGGCCTACCAGCGCCTGAAGGACCCGCTCAAGCGCGCAGCCTACCTGTGCGAACTGCGCGGCGCACCGATCCAGGCCGAGAGCAACACGGCCATGCCAGCGGCTTTTCTGATGCAGCAAATGCAGTGGCGTGAGGCGCTTGAAGAGGCTGCTACCGAAGCCGACCTGCAGCGCTTGAACGACACGCTGCAGGCGGCTGGTCAAGACCTGCTGGCAGAGATTGAGGCTGCGCTCGATGTCCGGGGCGACGCGCTTGCTGCAGCGGGGCAGGTGAGGGCGCTC
>CANFQF010000086.1 GCA_947449025.1 Comamonadaceae bacterium | reverse complement strand
GTGAACTCGCACCTCGACGCCCCGACGATCGCCGTCGGCCTGCGGATGGGCCGCCCGGAAGGCTTCAATGCCGGCCGGCGCCATCCAGCGCGCGTCCGTGGGGAAATGCGCCAGCACCGGACACAGGGGTTGCCGCTCCCGCTCCGAGGGGCTCTCCATCCCACCACCGTAATGGCAGACCGCGGCACTGAGGTAGCCCAGGCTGCAGGCGGCCCGCCAGGCCAGTGACCCGCCCCAGCAATAGCCCACCACCCCGATCTGGGCATAGGGCGCCAGCTTGCGGCCATGGGCAATTCCCGCCTCGATATCGAGCATCACCCTGTCCGAGGGCAGGGGCTCCATCGGCCGGATCAGGCGCTGCCCCCAGCGACCCTGCTCAAAGCGGTAGCCATAGTCGGTGCCGGAATGACCCCGGCTGAAGGTGGAGGGCGCAATGGCGAGGAAGCCCTCTGCCGCGAAGGCCTCAGCCATCTGCCGCACATGCGGATTGACCCCGGGCCGGGTGTCGGCCAAGGCCGGTGGGCGGTTGGCGCCGCCCTGCCAGCCGGGCAGGCGCTGGTCCATGTGCTGCAGCACCAGCAGCAGCGCCCGGGCCGGGCCTGCCGGCCTGACCACGTACGAGCGGACGATACCGCCGTCACTGGCGGTGAGGTCGATGTAGTGGCCCAGGGGCGTGGCGTCTGGCATGCTGGTTTTGTGCTTCTTTTTTATTCCACGACCGCGGTTAGCGGCCAATTTGCTCATCAAAATAATTATCCGCATCGGCAGGATCACAGGGTGATCGTCCCCTTGCCGACGTCGGGATTGGCCTGAACCCGACGCCAGCCCTCCCCGGGCCCCGGGGCCTTGCAAGGCCGAGGCATTTCTGGTTTTTGGCGATTTTTTTACTGCTATACTCGTTGGCTCAGCGGCTGTAGCTCAGTTGGATAGAGTACTTGGCTACGAACCAAGGGGTCGTGGGTTCGAATCCTGCCAGCCGCACCATCAGTACGAAGTAAAAAGGACTTGGAGAAGTTTCTCCAGGTCCTTTTTTTTGATCGGGCCGCTAGACACGGCCCCCGTCACGCTGTCGAGGCGTGGGGAAACCTCAAAATGGGTTTGACGGTGACACCCGACTTCGCGTCGGCAATCGCGTCGTTGATTGCCTCAAAGGGGTAGACGCGGACCAGCTTTTCCAGCGGGAGGCGCCCCTGCTGGTGCATTCGGATCAAGGTCGGGATAAAGACGTCCGCATTGGCGTCACCTTCGACGATGCCGCGCAGGCTCTTGCCTTGGAGCATCATGTCGCGCACGTCCACTGCCAACTCGGCGCCCACCGCGGCGCCCCCGACAAATCCACACATCCCGAGCGGCCCTAGCGCGTCCAGGGCTTGGCGGGTGACGGCTGGCAGGCCGGTAGTGTCCAGGCTGAAGTCGGCGCCGTGGCCGGTCAGGCGACGGATTTCGGCAGCCACATCGGCCACCTGTGAGACATCGATCGTGTGCGTGGCGCCAAGCTCGCGCGCCAGCGCCAGGCGCGCTGGCACCTTGTCCACCGCAATCAGCAAGCCAACCCCGATAGCCCGCGCGGCCATCAGGCCAGCCAGCCCCACCGCGCCGGCGCCGAAGACCACCAGAGACTGTCCAAGCTGCGGGCGCAGGACGTTGATCACCGCGCCCGCCCCGGTCTGGATACCGCAGCCCAGCGGCCCCATGAGCTCGAAGGCTGCGTCGGACACATCGTCGGGTACCGGGATCACGTTCTTCTCGGTGCACAGGCAATGGGTGGCGAAGGAGGACTGGCCGAAGAAGTTGTGCCGCACGGGCGTCTGGCCGAGCGACAGCGCGGCGCTGC
The DNA here is from genome assembly GCA_947449025.1 of Comamonadaceae bacterium. Lineage (GTDB taxonomy): Bacteria > Pseudomonadota > Gammaproteobacteria > Burkholderiales > Burkholderiaceae_C > Ramlibacter. Next base: position 12,147 of record CANFQF010000086.1, on the reverse strand, counting down.
CGTCCTGGCGCAAGCCGACAAAGTTGGTGCTGGCGAAGTCATGGCAGTAGCTGGTCGCATGCCCTTGGCAACTGGGGCATGCGCCGCAGAAGTTGTAGCTCATGAGCACCCGGTCCCCAGGCTTGACCTTGCGGACCGCGCGGCCCACCGATTCGACGATGCCCGCGCCCTCGTGACCCAGAACGATGGGCTGTGGCACGGGGAAGGGACGACTCAACATCGCGATATCGGTGTGGCACACGCCGGTGGCCACCAGGCGTACGCGGATCTCGTCGCCTCGGGGTGCTTCGAGCGTGAGGTTTTCGAGCGCGAGCGCGCTTTGCGGCGCGTGCAGCACCGCAGCTTGGATTTGCATCGGGGATTCCTTCAAAAGGGCGGGTGACCCGGCGTCGAGGCCGCCTCTTCCTCGATCCGCTGCGCCGTCATCTTGCGGATCCGGTTGAGGGCCACGTCGGAGGCCAGTCCCTTGGGCTTGACGCTGGGCGAGCGATCCATCACTTCCTGCTGTGCCTCGATGATCCAGCGGTCTTCGTCAAAGGCCATCCGGATTCCCTCGCCGACGGCATCGATGAGAGAGGCGTCACCATCGGGGAATTCGCAGGGGTGAATCCAGAAGTAGTGGGTCGAGGCTTCGGTCTCCGGCGTGAGCAGCGAAAAGTGCCGAAAGTGCAAAGCGCCTGGCCGCTCGTGCGGCGGGCCATCGCCGCCGGCGATGGCTGATCCGGCCCAATTCTCGAAGACGCTGGGCAGCCACCAAACCTGGCGGTTCCAGAAGTCGACGCGGCCGGTGAAGCGGCCCGCCATACGGTGCAGGGGCGAGGGCTCGCAATCGAGGATCTCTCGGTACAGGCGCACACCCCCCTCAAAGGGCACCACTTCCGGCCGCGCGTTCGGAAAGGCCGCATTGGCCAAAGTGGTCCGGTGGACGAAGGTCAGGTGCGAGAAGTCCAGCAGGTTGTCCGCGATCAATTGGTAATTGGCACGGTAGTGGATATAGCCACTGGCGGTGGGCCAGCCCGGCGCGCCGTTCCAGTGGCAGTCGACGATCTGCGTGGGATCGGCCAGGCTGGGGTCACCCAGCCAGATCCACAGGAAGCCGTGGCGCTCCACCAGCGGGAAGCTGCGCACACACATGGCCGGCGGCAGTTCCTGTTGCCCCGGGATTTCCACGCACTGGCCAGAGGGCGCGAACTTCATGCCGTGGTAGCGGCAACGCAGACCGCCTTCCTCGACATCGCCTAGCGACAGCGGCGCCAGGCGGTGGCAGCAGCGGTCTTCCAGCGCGGCCGCCTGCCCCTGCGGGGTACGAAACAGGACGACCTTCTCGCCCAGGAGCGTGCGCCCTAACGGGCGTTCGGTCACGCATTCGGCGGCCGTAGCCGCCACATACCAAGCATTGCGAATGAACATCGAAAACTCTCCAGGTGCGCGTCGAATGAGGCTTATTCGCCCTTGAGCTTGAGGTCGCGGCCCAGTTGCAGCCAGCGCTCGCTCTCCGAGGCCAGCACCTTGGTGATCTGGTCCGGGTTCATCGGTTCGACGTCCCATCCGCTGGCGACGAAGCGTTCACGCAAGTCCGGTGCGGCCAGGGCCTTGTTCAATTCGGCGTTAAGGCGGTCGATGATGGGTTTGGGGGTGCCGGCCCGCACGGTCAAGGTCTCAAACGAGCGAAACACGAAATTGGAAAATCCCAGTTCGCCCATGGTCGGCACATTGGGTAGCGCTGGCAGGCGCTTGGCCGAGGTAACCGCGAGCGCGCGCAGCTTGCCGCCGTTGATCTGGGGAATAGCGGCCACGGTCGTGAGGAACATGAAATCGATGCGGCCGCCCAGAAAGTCGTTCATCGCTGCCGGCAGTTGTACATAGGGCACATGGGTGGTGCTCACGCCGGTGCTGCGGTTGAAGGCCTCGCCTGCCAAGTGGGCCGGCGTGCCGCTGCCGGCTGAGGCGAAGGTCAGCTTGCCGGGCTCTGCCTTGGCACGGGCGACGATGGCGTCCATGGTGGTGAGCCTCGAGTCAGCCGGCACCACTGCGGCGTTGTAGCTCCAGTGCAAGTGGCCCACAGCGTGGACGTCCTTGGTGAATTCGAGCCGGCGGTCCGGGTACATCACCGGCAGCACTAGCGAGGCCGAAGAGAGCACGTAGACCGTGTAGCCGTCGGCGGGCTGCTTGAGAACCTCGGCGTAGCCCAGGGTGCCCGAGGCGCCTGGGCGGTTCTCGATCATGACCGGCTGCTTCATCGACACCGTCATGCGCTCTGCGACGGCGCGCGCAGCGACGTCGGCCGGCAGGCCCGGGCTCCACGGCACGATGATCTTGATCGGCCGCGAGGGATAGTTCGGGTCAAGTTGCGCGTGCAGCGTGGTGGCGCAGGCGATCAGGGCCAGTGCCTGAACGCTGCGTTTGACGAATCGGGTGAAGAGGGCGGGCATGCGTGTCTCCGGGTTGTGGTGATGTTTTCCCGGGATGCTAGGCAGTCGTCATCTTGCGATCCAATGAACTTTTCACCTCTATGATCAGAAAAGCAAATCACCGAGGAAACCCGTATGCGCATCCAGACCCTGCGGGCGCTCATTTCCCTGCATCAACTGGGTAGCATGCGGGCGGCCGCAGAGCAGTTGCATGTTTCGCAGCCCGCACTGACCCTGGCTATCCAGCAGCTGGAGTCGGAGTTGGGCAGCCCCTTGCTGGTGCGCAGCCAGCGCGGCGTCACCCTCACGGCCTTTGGAGAGGCTTTGTTGCCGCGGGCCCGGCTTATCGTGATGGAATCGGACCGCGCCAAGGAGGAGATCGCGCAGATCCGAGGTGACCTGGGCGGCCACGTGCGCTTGGCGAGTTCCCCGGCCGTGGCCCTGTCGGTGCTCCCGCAGGCGCTGCGTCCCTTCATGGAAAAGTACCCGCAAGTACAGGTGCACTGCATCGAAGGCACCTACCCCGCTATCGCCCCCGCCCTGCGCGATGGCACCTTGGATTTCGCGGTGACCCCTTTCGGCGCCAACGAGCTTGAGGCTGGCCTGGAGGCGGAGTCGCTTTACCGCAGCGAGGTGGTGATTGTCGTGAACAAGCGCCACCCGTTGGCGCAGGCCCGCTCGCTCGTGGAGTTGCACCAAGCCCGCTGGGCGCATGCCACGGTGACGCGTGGGCCGGGCGCGGTCATCGAGGACGCATTCCGGGACTTGGGCCTGGAGCCGCCCTGGCCAGCGATCATCTTCGAGTCACTGCTGGCGCTGCCCGAGGTGGTGGCCCATACCGACCTGGTCGCCACCCTGCCCAGGCGGATCTTCGATCAAGCGCATGTGCGCGAGAAGTTGTGCGAGGTGCCAATCCAGGATGCGCTTCCCACCCTGGGCATGACCGTGCTGCGCCGCGCCGACCATGCCCTCACGCCGGCGGCCAATGAATTACTCGGATGGATCCGGCAGGTGTCCTTAACTTGAGCCCCCTGCGGGGCCCCTTCACGCCCAGGCGCGACCGATGAGGGCAATGCCCGCCACTGCCAGCAGGCCGGCCATGAAGCGCTTCATCCAGGGTGGCGGAATGTGTGCGGCCAGTCGGTTTCCCAGGAATACGCCAGCAGCGGCCAGGGGCAGGGCCAGGCCCCAACGCGGTAGCAGCCGGCCCATGTCGATTTGCCCAGTGGTGGCCAGTACCGCCACTGCCACGGCGCCGGCGAGCACCATCACCACCGGCACAGTGGCCCGCAGGCCCGCCACGCCTCCCGGACGACGCGTCAGCCAGGCCACCACCACCGGACCTGCGGTGGCGAACATGACTTCAACCAGCCCCAGCAGCAGGCCTGCGAGATGGGCTCTGTGCGGGGAGGCGTGTGCGCCCGGGGCTTGAGGTAGCAGCCCGCGTAGGCCAACGACTACCACGTAGATGCCCAGCGCCAGCAGCAGCCAGCGTGTGTCGACCTGGCCCATCAGCCCCAGACCCAGCCCTGTGCCCAGTGCCATTCCCGGAATCAGCCGCGCGAGCTCGCGCCAGCGGACCTGCGCGAAGTTGAGTCCACCGTGCAGGGCGGAGGCCGGAATGTCCACCAGGATGGCCAGCGCCACGACTTCGCTCAGGGCCCACTTCTGCGCGAGCAGCGGCACGACGACCAGGGCCGAGCCGAAGCCGGTGATTCCCAGCACCACATAGCCCGCCAGGATCACCCCGGCCGGAAAGAGCCATTCCAGGACAGGCATCAGCGCTGGGGCATGTCCTTGTACGAGTAGCCCAGGCTCACGCCCGCATCCTCGGGGATGGCCGGCACGGTGGCCTCCCAGGTCAGCCAGTCCTCACGCATCCGGGACAGGCGCTCGGGTTCCCGCGCTGCCAGGTTGGCGCGCTCGCGCGCGTCGGCGCTGATGTTGAACAGGTACTCGTGGGCGTCGACCTTCAGGTACTTCCAATCCCCTTGGCGCAGGGCGCGCTGGCTGCGGTGGTTCATGCGCCAGTACAGGGGCCGCTCGAGGCGGGCCTGTGGGTCGTGCAGCACCGCCTCGAGTGAGACGCCGTCGATGGGGTAGTCCGGGTGCGGCCTGCCGCCGCCCAGGGCCAGCATCGTCGCCGACCAGTCCATGGACATGCAGTGCTGCTGGCTCACACCGCCGGCTGCAATTGCTGCGGGCCAGTGCGCGACCCAGGGGACGCGGATGCCGCCCTCGGTGAGGTCCATCTTGCCGCCCACCAAAGGCCAGTTGTCGGAGAAGCGCTCGCCGCCGTTGTCGCTGGTAAAAACGATCAGCGTGTTCTCCAGTTGCTCGGTGCGGCGCAGCGCGTCGACCACCCAGCCGATGCCCTCGTCCATGTGGTGGATCATGCGTCGATAGGTTTCCACGTCGCCGCCGTCGAGATGGAACAGGTTGTCTTTCACCTGCTCGGCTAGGTGGGCGTCGTCGCGCGTCTCCCAGGGCCAGTGCGGGGCGGTGTAGTGGAGGCTGAGGAAGAAGGGCTTGTCCTCGCCATCTGCCTGTGCGTGCCGCTCGACATAGCCGACCGCACGCCGTGAGAGCAAGTCGGTGAGGTAGCCCACGTCGTGGTGCGCCTCCTCGCCCTGGTACAGATCGTGATCGCCCTTGCCCGAGACATGGCTGAAGTAGTCGACCCCGCCGGCCATGATGCCGAAGAAGTCGTCATAGCCCGAGCGCAAGGGGCCGCAGGCGGGCGGATAACCCAGGTGCCATTTTCCAATGAGCGCAGTGGCATAGCCGGCCTCTCGCAGCAGCGAGGGCAAGGTCGGGATTTCCGGTGGCAGCCCCAGCTTGGGATTGCCCTTGCTCTTGCTGCTGATCGGTTCTTCCAGTCCGCCGCGCAGGCGGTACTGGTAGCGCATCGTCATCAGCGCGAAGCGGGTGGGCGAGCACACCGGGGAATTGGCGTAGCCCTCGGTGAAGCGCAGCCCGCCGGCGGCCAGCGCGTCGATGTTCGGCGACACCGGCCCGAAGCCGGCTTCGCGGCCGCCGTAGCAGCCCAGGTCGGCATAGCCCAGGTCGTCGGCAACGATGAAGATAAGGTTCGGGCGGCGCGCCATCAGCGGCTCCGATGGCTCAGTCGGCCTTGAAGCCGGACTTGCGCACCACGGGGCCCCAGCGGCGGGTGTCGTCGGCCATGGTCTTTTGCAGGTCGGCGGCGCTGCCACCGCCGGCCTCCAGGCCCAGCGCGGCGAAGCGCTCACGCACTTCAGGCGAGGCGAGGGCTTTGTTGAGGGCGCGGTTGATTTCCTCGACCTGCGCGGCCGGCGTCTTGGCCGGCGCGTACATCGCGAACCAGCCCTGGCCCACCAGGTCGGGGTAGCCTTGCTCGCGGAAGGTTGGCACCTCGGGCATGACCTTGCTGCGCTGGGCGCCGGAGGTGGCCAGCACCTGCACCTTGCCGGCTTTGGCGTTCTGCTGCCACTCCATCACCACGTCGATGCCGGCGGGCGCGTGGCCACCGAGCACTGCGGTCTGCAGCGCCGCGCCGCCGTTGAAAGGGACATGGACCATGTCCACGCCCACGGCGTTGCCAAACATGATGCCGAAGAAGTGCGGCAGGCTGCCCGCCGCCGGCGAGCCGAAGTTGGCCTGCTGGGGGTTGGCCTTGAGCCAGGCGGCATAGTCCTTCACGTTCTTGATCGGCGAGTTCGCTGGCACCGCCAGGGCGAAGCCGAAGTCGCAGACCCGGCCGACCGGGGTGAAGTCGGTCTCGGGGTTGTAACTGAGCTTGCTAAAGACCATGGGCGCCAGCACCGGCACCACGATGGGCGTCACCATCACCGTGTTGCCGTCCGGAGCCGCAGCCTTGAGCAGGTCCGCCGCGAGACGGCCCCCCGCGCCACCGCGGTTATCGACGATGACCGGGCGCTTCAATTCGTCCTTCATCTTCTCGCTGATGATGCGCGTGACCACGTCGATGGACACGCCGGCCGGGAAGCCCACCAGGATGCGCAGGGTGCGGTCGGCCTGAGCCGAGGCGGTGCCGGCAGTGGCCAGAGCCGCGGCAGCGGCGAGGGAGGCGATGAGGGTGCGTCGTTTCATGGTTGTCTCCTGGGTCTGATTGGAACAGGGTGAAAAGAGGGGGGGCCGCTTGCGCCCCACGCGGGTGAAGGTGTCTCAGGCGAAGTAATGCGTGAACTTGGTTTCGAGGAAGGCCTCCATGCCCTCAAGGCCGGACTCGCTGCCGTAGCCGCTGTCCTTCAGCCCGCCAAAGGGAGCCTCGGGCACGGACACCCCCATGCCGTTGATGGCCAGGCTGCCCACTTCGAGGCGGGCAGACACCCGCTCAATGGCGCGGGCGGAGTCGGTGAAGAGGTAGCCTGCGAGGCCGAAGCGGGACTGATTGGCCAGCGCGATGGCCTGGTCGACGCTCTCGACCGGCATCACCGCGGCGACCGGGCCGAAGGGCTCCTCATGGAGCACAGGGCTGTCGGGCGCGATGTCGGTGAGCACCGTGGCCGGCGCGAAGAAGCCGCTCTCGGGCGCCTGCCCGCGCAGCGCTTTCGCGCCGCGGCTCACGCTGTTTTGCACCAGTTCTTCCACCGCGGCCAGGCGCCGGGCGTTGGCCAGCGGCCCCATCTGGGTCGATGCCGCCAGGCCCGGGCCGAGCTTGAGGCTGAAGGTCGCCGCTGTGAAGGCGTCGAGGAAGTGGCCGTAAATGGACTGGTCCACGTAGAAGCGCGTGGGCGCTAGGCAAGCCTGGCCAGCATTGCGGAACTTGTGCGTCACCATCATCTGCACAGTCCGATCGATGTCGGCGTCGCGGCAGACGATGACGGGCGCATGCCCGCCCAGTTCCAGCGTGATGCGCTTGAGGTGTCTGGCGGCCAGTTCCGCCAAATGCCGGCCCACCGGCACCGAGCCGGTGAAGGTGACCTTGCGGATAGCGGGCGCACTGATCAACTGCTGCGACACCTCCGAAGGCACGCCGAACACCAGTTGCAGCACGCCGGCCGGCAGCTCCTGCTGCAGGCAGTCGACCATCGCCGCGACCGAGGCCGGGGTCTCCTCGGCCCCCTTGAGGACGATGCTGCAGCCGGCTGCCAGCGCGCCACCGATCTTGCGGGCCGACAGCACCAGGGGAAAGTTCCAGGGCGAGAAGGCGGCCACCGGGCCCACCGGCTGCTTGAGGACGGTCATGCGGCTGTTCGCTTGCCGCGCAGGAATCACCCGACCATGCACGCGGCGCGCCTCCTCGGCGTACCACTTGATCAGGTCGGCCGCCATCGCGCACTCGGCACGGGCCTCGGCCAAGGGCTTGCCCTGTTCCTGGGTGAGGGCCAGCGCGATCTCCTCCTGGCGCTCGCGCATGCGGGCCACGCCGCGCTCGAGGCGGGCGCAGCGCTCGTGCGCGGGCACCTCGCGCCACCGCGCAAATGCGCGTTCGGTGGCGGCCAGTGCGTCGGCGATGTCGTCGGCGCTGGCAAGCCCGAGTCGGTCCAGCGTTTGACCGTCGGCCGGGTCGACGATGGGGTGGGTCAGCGTGTGCCGACCCGCGCGCCACTGGCCGTCAATCAGGAGCTTGGGCGCGGCGTAAGGGCTGCTCATATATTGCGCCCCCCGTCCACGTCGAGGCAAACGCCGGTGAGGTAGCTGGCTTCATCGCTGGCCAGGAAGGTGACTGCCGAGGCCACGTCCTGCGGGCGGGTGAAGCGGCCCAAGGGGATGCGCTGGAGGAAGCGTTCCCGGTTGGCGGGCGTGTCCTCCATGCCCATGAAGTCGCCGAGCATGGCGGTCTCGCCGATCATCGGATTGACCGCGTTGATGCGAACGCCCGAGCGGGCGAACTCCAAGGCCAGGCCCTTGGTCAGGTTGATCATCGCGGCCTTGCTGCCGCTGTACCAGCACAGGCCCGGGCCGGGGCGCACGCCGGTGGTCGAGGCCACGTTGACGATGCAGCCGCTGGCCTGCTTTACGAAATGCGGCAGCACGCTCTGCGCCGCCCAATACAGGCTTTTGACATTGACCCGATAGACGCGGTCGAACTCTTCTTCCGTCACCTCCAGCGCCGGCTTGTTGCGGTGGGTGGTGCCGGCGTTGTTCACGATGATGTCCAGGCTGCCGAAGGCCTGCAGGGTGTGTTCAACCAGCCGTTTGAAATCGGCCTGGGAGGCGACGTCGACCGCGCAGCTGATCGCCTGCGCGCCCTGGGCGCGCAGTTCGCTCGCCATTCGCTCGGCGCCTTCTGCCTGCAGGTCCGCCACCACGACGCGGGCGCCGGCCTGTGCCAGTCGCCGGGCGGTGGCGGCGCCAAAGCCGGAGGCGCCACCGGTGACGATCGCGATTTTTGATTCGAGGTTCATGGGTTAGAGGTCCAAGGTGAGGCGCTCGCCGCGGGCGCGGGAGACGCAGGGAAGAAAGCGCCGGCCCCCGGCGCGCGCGGCGGCGTCCAGAAACTGGTCGCGGTGATCGGGCTCGCCGTCAATGCAGGCGCATTCGCAGGCGCCGCACAAGCCCTCACGGCAAGAAAACGGGTGGTCGACGCCCAGACGCTCCATCGCGTTCAGCACCGGCTCGCCGGGCTCGACTCTCGTACTCAGGCCGCTGCGGGCCAGCACCAGCTCGAAGGCCTGGTCGAGCGCGCTGTCGATCGCCTCGGCCTTGAACTTCTCGCAGCGAAAGCGCCCGGCGGGCCAGGCGGCGGTGCGCTGCGCCAGATCGTCCAGCATCGGCTGCGGGCCGCAGGCGTAGACGCCGTCCCAGGGCTGGGCATTCAGAAAGCGGGAGAAGTCGATGCGCGCGCCGGCTTCAGCGTCGCCATGCAGGTGCACCCGGCCCGGGGCCAGAGCGAGCAGTTCCTCGGCATAGGCGATGCGGCCCAGCGAGCGGGCGCAGGCCACCAGCTGCCAGTCCAGCCCCCGTCGCTGGGCGGTCTGCGCCATCGCGTAGACCGGGGTGATGCCGATTCCGCCGGCCAGCAGCAGCACCCGGTAGTGGGCCGGATCGAGTGGGAAGTGGTTGCGGGGCTCGCTGACCTGGAGTGCCGCACCGGCACGCAGCTGCTCGTGGATCCAGGCCGAGCCACCGCGGCTGGCCGCATCCAGACCGATGGCGACCTCATAAGCGGCCATCTGCGGCTCGCCCAGCGCATTGGTCAGAGAGTATTGCCGTACCAGGCCCGAGGGCAGGTGCAGGTCAATGTGAGCGCCTGCCTCTGCGCCGGGCAGCGCACGACCATCGGGCGCCTGCAGCTGCAAGTGCACGATGTCGCGCGCGATCGCGCGCAGCCGGGTGACGCGCAGCGGCATCACACCGCCCCGACCGGAGTGACCGGGAAGACCGGGATCACAGGATGGGCGCCCGCAGCGGCGCTGGCCTGTGCCTGTTCGGCCTTGAGCTGACGATCGATCAGCCAGCGGGCCTGGTTCATGCCACTGTCCGAGCCGATGGGAATCATCGGCCGATTGGGCACCTGGCTCATGATCTTTTGCTGCGCCTCGATCATGGTGCGGTCTTCCTCGAAGGCCTCGACCACGCCTTGGTAGATCTGCTCCGTCATCTGCGCGTCGTCCAGCGCGAAGTTGCGCGCCTGGCAGAACCAGTAGTGGCTGGTGGTCTCGGTCTCTGGCGTCTGGATGGAGGTGTGCCGGAACTGCACCGCCTCGGGTACCCGTTGACCTTCTGGCGCGCCGGTGCCCACCGGGGCGGAGCCCGCGTCCATGCGCAAGAGGGCCGGGGGCGACCATTGGTAGGTTTGCCAACGATCCACCTTGCCCTCGAAGCTCGCGACTCGCTTGTGCAGGTTGGGCATGTCGTCGTTGTGGTACCAGCGCGAGATCGTGAGCGTGCCCAGGCCCTTGGTGTCACGTTCAATCACCGGCTTGATGGCGGCGGCGCTGTCGGTGCCCAGCGTAGTGGGGTGCACCCAGGCCAGGTGGGTGAAGTCCAGCAGGTTGTCGACAATCAGTTGGTAATGGGCCTGGTAGTGGATGTAGCCGGGCTTCATGCGCCACTCGGGCGAGTCGTGCCAGGGATAGCCCACGATGTCGTCCGGGTTGGCCAGGGCCGGGTCTCCCATCCAGATCCAGACCAGCCGGTGGCGTTCGACCACTGGGTAGCTGCGTACGCAGGTCTTGGCGGGAATCGTCTCCTGCCCAGGAATCTCCACGCAGGCACCGGTGGGGTCGAACTTGAGGCCGTGGTACATGCAGCGCACGCAGTCGCCTTCCTTGCGCCCCAGGTGCAGCGGCGCGGCGCGGTGGCAGCAGCGGTTTTCCAGGGCCACCACCCGGCCTGCGCCGGTGCGGTACATCAGCACCGGCTCACCGAGCAGGGTGCGGGCCAGCATCGCGTCCTGGGGCACCTCGATGTCCCAGGCGGCGACGTACCAGCAATTCTTGATGAACATGTTTTCGGTTTCCTCATGCGGTGTGGCCAAGGCCTGTCCTTGAGCCAGTTCGCAGGCGATGTTAGAAACCGGGGGTGCGCCTGAAAATTCGTTTTTTCAGGTCCGTGATCAGAAGAGCCAATATCAGTACTAACCCGAATGAAGCTCACGACCCTCGAGGCGCTGGTGCAGGTGGAGACCCATGGCAGCCTGCGGTCCGTGGCGCAGCACATGGGCGTCACCCAGCCGGCCCTCACGGCTGCCATCCAGCAGCTGGAGCAGGAGCTGCAGGCGCCCTTGCTGGTGCGCAGCAAGCAGGGGGTGAGCTTCACGCCCTTCGGCCAGGCCTTCCTGCCGCATGCCAAGTCCATGGTGTCGCAGAGCCGCCGCGCGACTGACGAAATCGCGCAGATGCGGGGCCTGTGGCAGGGTACGGTGAAATTGTCGATATCACCTGCGATCGGGCTGGGTCTGTTGCCGCGGGCCATTCGACAGTTCAGCCAGCAGCATCCCCAGGTGAGGGTACATTGCCGAGAGGGCCTCTACCCGGGCATCGCACCGCTGCTGCGCGAGGGCAGCATCGACTTTGCGCTCACCCCGGTGCACCGAGTCGACCTCGAGGCTGACCTGGTCGCCGAGCCTCTCTACGCGAGTCAGGTGGTGGTCGTTGCGCCCAAGGCCCATCCCTTGGCGGGTGCCACCTCGCTGGCGCAACTGCGGGACTGCGAATGGGTGCTTTCCAGCCCCTCTCGGGGCCCTGGTGCGGTGATCGAGGAGGCCTTCGAGAAGGCTGGCCTGGGGGCGCCGCGGGTGGCCATGTTGTGCGAGTCCTTTCTGGCCCTGCCGGGGCTGATTGCCGCTTCGGACAACTGGATCGCCACCATCCCGCGGGTGGTGTACGAGCATTCGGCCATGCGCGCTGAGTTGGCCGTGTTACCCGTGCGCGATGAAATGCCCACGCCCATCATCTGCACCGTGCGCCGTCACGATATGCCGCTCACGCCCGCCGCCATGAAGCTGGTGGGCTGGATCCAGCACTATGCGCTCAAGGCATAGATCCGTCAGCAGCAGTTCTTGCCCCGACCCACCTTGCGGCGGCGGGCCGTGCCACTTGTGCACTCAGAGCCGGTCGAGTTTTGCGAGCGTATACGCCGCCTGATCCCGCAGGGCCGCCAAGTCCTCGGGGCTGAAGCGATCGAGCTGCCGGTAGACCATGCCCAGTCGGTGGTTGCCCCCCAGGCGTTCGCGGTGGCGGTCGAAAAAATTCCAGTACAAGGCGTTGAAGGGGCAGGCCCGTTCGCCCACCCGGGCCTTCTTGTCGTAGGCGCAGCCGGCGCAGTGGTCGCCCATGCGGTCCAG
>CANFQF010000085.1 GCA_947449025.1 Comamonadaceae bacterium | reverse complement strand
TGGTTTTCGGTCTGGCCGGCGGCCTGGCCAACAGCCTGGTTCACACCCTGTATTTCGTGGGGCGCGAGGGTGCCCTGGAGCCTTTCCATGGCTTCGTCCCGATGTTCGTCGGCGACAGCGTGGGCACTTTGATCCTGCTCTACGCGGGGGCCGTGGCCCTGCGTCGGTTTCGGCATATCCCGAACGCCGACTGAGTGACCCGACCGTCCGAATCGCATCAGCGCCGCTCCTCGGCCCGGCAGATCTGCCGCTATGTCGGTGCCCGCGCCGATCAGTCTCGCGTGACCCTGACCAACTCTTCCCGTGACGTGAGCCCTTCCCGCACCAAGCGCTCGCCATCGTCGCGCATCAGGCGCATGCCGCCCGCCAGGGCCGCCTCGCGGATCTCGGCTTCGGAGGCTTGTCGGTGCACCAAGGCCCGCAAGGCATCGTCGGCCACCATTAATTCGAAGATGCCGGTGCGTCCCTGGTAGCCGCTCTGGCCGCAGGCCTCACAGCCACGGCCTGCGCAGGCTTGGCACCGCTTGCGCACGAGGCGCTGGGCCAGTACCCCGAGCAGGGAGGAACTCAAGAGGAAGGGCTCCACGCCCATGTCGGTGAGCCGGGTCACCGCGCTGGCCGCGTCGTTGGTGTGCAAAGTGGCCAGCACCAGGTGGCCGGTGAGCGAGGCCTGAATGGCGATCTGCGCGGTCTCGTGGTCGCGGATCTCGCCGATCATGATCACGTCCGGGTCCTGGCGCAGGATGGCCCGCAGGGCCTTAGCGAAGTCGAGCTCGATGCGGGGGTTGACCTGGGTCTGGCCGATGCCGGGCAACTCGTACTCGATCGGGTCTTCCACCGTCATGATGTTGGTGGTCTGAGCGTCCAGCCGTGACAGGGTGGCGTACAGCGTGGTGGTCTTGCCAGAGCCGGTCGGCCCAGTGACCAGGATGATCCCGTGCGGCTGTCCAATGAGGCGCTGAAAGCGCTCGAGCGTGTCGCCGGTCATGCCCACCGACTCTAGGCTGAGTTTGCTATCGCTCTTGTCCAGAAGGCGAAGCACCGCACGCTCTCCATGCGCACTCGGCAGGGTCGACACCCGCACGTCGACCGCGCGGGTGCCGATACGCAGGCTGATGCGACCATCTTGCGGCAGGCGCTTTTCGGCGATATCCAAGTCGGCCATGATCTTCAGCCGGGAGATCAGCGCAGCGTGCAGCGCGCGGTTGGGTTGAACGACTTCACGCAGCGTGCCGTCGACCCGGAAACGCACCGAGGAATGGCGCTCGTAGGGTTCGATATGGATGTCGCTGGCGCCGTCTCGCGCGGCCTGCGTCAGCAGCGCGTTGAGCATGCGGATGATGGGCGCGTCGTCGCTGGTCTCCAGCAAATCCAGCGTCGCGGGCAGCTCTTGCATCATGCGCGACAGGTCGGCATCGTTTTGCACTTCGCTCACCACCGAGGCGGCGCTGGACTCGCCCTGGGCATAGGCCGCGCTGATGCGCTGCGCAAGCGCGGCGGCGTCCAGCCGCTGCAGGCGGCTCACCTCAAACTTGCGCATCACCTCACCCCAGGCGGCCCCGGGGGGGGCACCTGCGTGCCACAGCGTGGTCTCGCGGCCGTCGTCCTCCAGCAGCAACTGGCTGCCACGGGCGAAGGCATAGGGCAGGGGGTAACGGGCCATAGGGTGGGGTGCTTCGGTCGTTGCAGCGCGCGCTTAGTGCCGGTCGCTTACTGTCGGTCGCCTGCGGGCGGCAGTGGGCGGCCGGCCGGCAGGGGCGCCGCCGGCGCAGGCTGGGTCTGGGCACGCGGCGAGGTGGCCGAGGGCGAAGCTTGCTGCAGCAGCTGTGGTGCCAGTGACGGCAGGATGGCTGACGAATTGATCGGCAGGATGCTGCTCGGGGTCGGCTGGGCGTTGGCCTGCTGCACCCGCATCAGGTCATAGCGGTCGAGGGCCAGCCCCTCGCTGCTGGCGTTGTCTCGCACCACCACCGGACGCAGGAAGACCATCAGATTGGTTTTTTTGCGGCTGCGGGTCTCGCTCTTGAACAGCCGCCCGATCAGGGGCAGGTCGCCCAGCCCCGGCAGCTTCTGCTCGTTGCCTGCGTACTCGTCTTGCAGCAGGCCGCCGAGCACGACGATGGAGCCGTTGTCCACCGCCACGTTGGATTCGATCGAGCGCTTGTTGGTGATGAGCCCCGAGGCCGAGTTGATGCTGCCCGCCTGCACGCTCGAAACCTCCTGGAAGATCTGCATCTTCACCGTGCCGTTCTCGCTGATTTGCGGCCGCACCCGCAGGGTCAGGCCCACATCCTTGCGTTCGATGGTCTGGAACGGGTTGACCGAAGCGCCGCTGGTGTTGTTGCTGGTGTACTGGCCGGTCACGAAGGGCACGTTCTGGCCGATGACGATCTTGGCTTCTTCGTTATCCAGCGTGAGCAGGTTGGGCGTCGACAGCACATTGCCGCCCGCCTGCGTCTCGATGAAGCGGGCCAGTGCCGAGAGCGCGTAGGTGCCGTTGATGTTGCGCACGATACCCAGGTTGCCGCCGGCGGAGGGGAGCACCTGACCGCTTGCGGCGCCTGCCGCCAGGTTGAAGATGTTGGCGCCGCCCACGGTGAAATTGGTGCCGATCACGCCCACGGTGCTGTTGCCCGCGCGGCCGATCACCTCTTGCCACTGCACGCCCAGCTCGGCGGCGCGGTCGGTATTGACCTCGACGATCAGGCTCTCGACGAAGACCTGGGCACGGCGGGTGTCGAGTTGGTCGATCACCGCGCGCAGTTGGCGGTACAGCGGCTCGGACGCGGTGATGATCAGCGCGTTGGTGGCCGGGTCGGCCTGTATCTGTCCACCTGTGTTGGGCGGCGCAGCCGGCTGTATTGCAGCCGTCGCCGGGCTCAGGCCGGCCGCGTTCACAGCGTTGGCGATGGGCGCGCTGCCGCCGGTGAGCACCGGACCCGGCGCGCCCGCCCCGGTGGCCGCTGTTGCAGCCGCCTGGCTGGCCAGCGCCGCACGCAGGCTCACCGCCAACCGCGTCGCCTCGGCGTTCTTCAGGTAGACCACGTGGATGTTGCCGCCAGGGCTCTGCGCGCCCGCTTGATCCAGGCGTTCGATCAGTTGGCGCACCAGGTTCAGCCGTGCGGCATTGGGCGCCTTCACCAGCAGCGCGTTGGCCCGTGGCTCGGCGACGATGGCGACGCGGCCACTCTCACTGCCGCCCGGCGCCGCCGGGCCGAGGGTGGGGCCGGCGGCGCTGGCCTCGGCCAGGCGCGTGACCAGCGGCGCGAGGTCCGACGCGAGCGCATGGCGCAGCGGTATCACTTCGACGTCGGTGGCGTTGGCGGTGTCGAGCGCGGCGATGATCCGGGCCAGACGGGTCAGGTTGTCTGCGTAGTCGGTAATCACCAGCGCGTTGCTGCCGGGGCTGATGTTGATGGTGTTGTTGGGGCTGATCAGCGGCCGCAGGATGGGGACCAGATTGCTGGCCGACTCGTAGTTGAGCCGGAAGATCTGCGTCGTCATCTGGTTGCCGACCGGCGGGCGGTCGACCGACACCGGGCCGGCCTGCAGCTTGGCGTCCGCCTCCGGCACGACCTTGAGCAGGCCCCCGGCGTCGACGACGGTGTAGCCGGACAGCCGCAGCATCGCGAGGAACTGTGCGTAGGCCGCCTGGGGCGCAACGGGGCGCTCAGTGGCCAGGTTCATCGCGCCGCGCACCCGTGGGTCGACCACGATGCTGCGGCCAATGAGCGTGGCCATGGTGCGGGCGACGGCCTCGATGTCGGCATTGGCGAAGTTGAGGGTGATCGGCTCGTTGCGGCCAGGCCGGGCGGGCAGTGCCAGCGCCGGGGCCGGGCCGCCTGCCACCGCGGGTGTGGCGGCCGAGGCAGGTGCGTTGACCGGCGACGTGGCCATGGGCGCTGTCATGGGCGCGGTGGCAGCTTGCGCGCCCGAACCTGGCTGCGCCGACGGGCCGGCCGGGAGAGCCACGCCCGAAGGCGCCCCCATCGGACTGCCCAGGGTTTGTGCATTAGCCGCAGGTGCCGCCAGCAGCACCACGGCGAGCATCAGTGGATGCAGCGCAGACGGCACGGCTTGATGGAGGCGCGTGGGAGGGAGCAAATTGACCATAGGTGTCTCAGCCCAGTGTGATGAGGGCACGCGGTCCGGCGCGTTGCCCGATGATGTTCAGAAGGTTGTCCAGCGTGGCCTCGCGCCCCGGTGCCGCCTGGGCGTCGCCGGTGAAGCGCAGGCGTGCGCCCACCCATTGGCCTTGGCCCTGGATGCGCAAATCGCCGTCGAGTGTCTCGACCCGCAGCGCCGGCGTGTCACCTCCCAGCAGTTGCAGCCGGTAGCTGCCCAGGGGCCGCAGGGTGGCCAGCCGTGAGGATGCATTGACCAGGGCAAGGTCTGCCTGTCCCTGAACCTGCAAGCGGCCGGCGGCCCAGCCCAGGCGAAGGCCCTGCGTGCGCAGGCGCAATTGCCCGTCGAAGTCCAGCGTGTTCCAGGGCGTGCCCAGACCGGCCAGCAGGCCGGCCGGCCAGTGGGATTCGGGCGTGTCTGCCAAGTGAAGCGTCACCTGGCCGGGATTCCAGGCAAGGGCCAATGCGATCGGCGTGGGTGTGCAGCAATCCGACTGCAGCTGCAGCGAGAGCCCCGGCAGGCCGCCGTCCGCGCCCTGCAGTTGTGGACGCAGCTGCCAGGCCACGCGCGAAGGCAGCGTCTGGGTGTCACGGCTGCCTGCGCCGCCGGTCAGCGTCAGCTGCGCCGAACCGGTCCAGATGCTGCCGCGCGCGTCCATCAATTGAATGCGGCCGTCGGTCGCCGTGTGAAGGGCCTCCGCCGCCCAGCGCGCCGGCGCGAACGCCACCACCGCAGCCAGCAGCCCCGCCAGTGCGCCGCCCAGCGCCCAGCTCCAGGGCGCCCGATCGCCGAGGTGGCTGCCGCCCACGCCTGCGGAGCGACGGGCTCGCAGGAAAGAGAGGGGTTTGGCGGCTGGCTTCATGGAGTGCGTGTGCGGTGGCATCGATCTTCAGCGGGCGGGCAGGGCCAGGGTCAGCGTGCCGTCCCACAAGCCGGCGGCATTGCGCGACAGCTGGGCAGACACCGGCCGGGTGCGCGCGTCGATGCGCGCCTGCGCCAGCCACTGGGCCAGCGCCTCGCCACGGGCGCCTGTGAGCGCCAGCGTGGCCGAATCACCCGACAGCTGCAGACGGCCCGAAGCCCCCAATTGCTGCTGCACGCTGGCCTCCAGCGCACGCCGCGCATCGTCGCGTCCGGCCTGGGGCAGTTGGCGCAGCATGCGTGCCTGGCTCTCCAGTGTTTGCAGGGTCTGCATTTCCAGATCAAGCGCCCGCTGCTTTTGGGGTGCCTCGCGCCACAGGCTCAGGGCCGGCGCCAGTGCGATCCACCACAGCAGTGCAGCGGCCACCAGAACGATGGCCAGTGCGACCAGCAGCTGCTGGCGCGGTGGCTGGGCCTGCCAGCGCTGGGCCAGCTGCTGGCGCCAGGCCACAGGTGTGCCGCCGTCACGCCGACCCTGTTTGCGTCCAGGCGTGTTCATGGCGTGCCCTCCGCGCGCAGGACCAGCATTTCGCCATCGAGGGTGGCGCGGATGCCTTGGGTGCGTAGCGCAGGTGCTGCGCCCTGCAATTGCGTGTCCGACCAATCCAGACCGCGAACCCGCAGGCCCTGCGTGTCGTAGCGGATTTCCTTGGCGACCCGGTCACCGGCCAGCTGCGACAGGGCGCCCAGCAGGGTTTCGAGATCACCGGGCGCGGGCGCGCCGGTGGTCTGCCGAAGTGCGGCCACCTCGCGCGCCATCTGGAGCGGTGCGTCGATGACCACCTTGACCTGTGGGAAGTTGCGGGTGAGCGTGTCCTGGATCGCGATGCGGCGGGCCTCCAGTGCCCGCCTCTCGGCCCAGGCCCAGGCGTTGAGCCCGACCAAATGGGCCAGCACCACGGCCAGCGCCGCCCAGCGTGCCGGTCGCCACGCGGGTGATCGCAGCAGGGTGAGTACGCCCGCCAGGGTCTTCAAAAGCCGTGTGCGCCCGGAGCGCAGCAGGTCGAACTGGGCCAGGTCCCACCGGGACTGAGCCGCCTGCAGCCAGCGCTGGCCGGCAGGCTGCAGCACCGCATGCCGCTGCAGCATCGCCTCGGCCTGGGCACTCACCGCAGGCTCCGCCAGCAGCAGCGTGTCTTCGTCCAGCGGGGGAAGCAGTTCAAGCGCCTCGGCCGAAAGCGGCAGGCGGGTGATCCCGCTCGCGCTGCGGGAGATCAACCAAGGGGTTTCGTCGGCGCCTTCGCTCGCCGGCCCCTGGACCGCCAGCAGCAGGGACGGTGACCCCGGCGCCACCTCGGGCACCAGGCGATGCGGCGCCTGTCCGGCAGCCTCCAGCTGGTTCAGTGCGGACTTGATCCAGGCCCGGTCACAAGCAGCCACCCAGACCGGCGCGCCGGCGCGCCCTCCGGGCTCGACCGCGAAATGAAGCTTCTCGGGATCGTCGAGAACCTGCTCCTCCAGCAAACCTTCGAGCGCCGCCCGCAGGCGTGGCGTGCCGGCGGCGAGGCCGCGGGGCCAGTCGAGTCGGTGCCAGGACAGGGCCTCGGCCGGCACCACGGCGACCACCTCGCTGCCCGGGCCACCTTTTGCGGGCAGCAGTGACGCAGCCGCGCGTCCCGACGTGGCCAGGCTACGGCCATCGGGCGACACGACGTAGGGAAACTCCGTTGCCCCCGAAACCGGGCCAGTGGGCAGCAGGACGATCAATATGCTCATGAGTCAAAGTCATTGTAGGGATCACACCCGGTTTGGTTCCCTGGCTCGAGCATATGTCAAGGCCTATCCCTGGCGGCGGACTTCAGTCGCCTTTTCTTTTTCTTTGGTAGCTGTTCGGCGCGGCGCTCAGGACGGCGGTGGCGTCGCTGCACTGACACGCTGGCGGCGCAAGGTCTGCACCAGCATGTTCTCGCGTTGCAGCAGGCTGCGCTCCACCGTGACCTGCTGATCCAGCCGGAGCTGGCCCTGCACTTCAAAAAAGCGGCTGGAGACGCTGGCGACACCGTCGCCGGTGCGTGCTTCGGGGCCCAAGAGGGTCGTGGCATCGGCGAGGTTGCGCAGGTGGCTGGCCGAGCGTTGCGCGACCAGACGCTGTGCATCCGCCAGGCCGATCCCGTCGACCGCCGCATAAATCACCGCCGCAGGGGCCGTGTTCAGATTGACGGGCGTCCTCACCGGCAGGACAGTCACATAAGGCGTGATCGCGGCGATCGAGGCGGGTGGCAACCCCAGCCAGCCCAGTTGCGCGACTTCCTGCGGCAGCAGCGGCACCGGCGCGCCGTCGGCGGCGAGCGCGCCCTGGCCGGCCTGCTGGGCGCGCAGGAGCTGCTGCGCCATGGTTGTCACCTGGCCTGTGGGCAGGCCTAACAGCTCGAAAAGACGCAGGAAGGCTCGCGTCCCTGCGGGCGACAGGCGTCCGCCCTCGACCAGGTTGGCCACGTTCAGCCGCGACTGCAGGTCCACAATGTCGCCCGACAAAAAGCTCTGTTGTGCGCTGCTGTCGCTGTCCCGGCTTGCGCCGAGAAAGGTGGCCAGCCGAGCCTCGCGCAGCGGCACGGCCCAGGGCTCACCCAGGTGGTCGACGCTGCTGGCGGTGGCAGCGTCCTCGCGCAGGATCAGCCGCGCCCAGTCCAGCGCGCCCGACAGCACCCAGCTGGCCTGCGCCCGCTGCCGTTCCGCCGCTTCTACCTCCACGGCACGCCACTGTTGCCACAGGCCTGCTGCGGCCAGTGTGGCCACCATGGCCACCGTGAGCAAGGCGACCAGCAGCGCGGCGCCGCGCTCGGCGTGGCCCGATATGCGCCTCATATGACCCGGCAGACGCCTCATGACCGGCCCCCCCCGACGCGCGGGTTGACCCAGTCCAGGGTGAGCGTGCCCGGGATGGCCGCATTGGCTGGCAGGCGCAGGATCACGCGCAGCCCCTCGGGTAGGCGGGTGCTGGCGTCGGCGCTGCGCTTCGGAGGCTCGCCGCCGCCTGGAAGGGGCGCCCCCTCGGTGGCGGAGGGCGCGTCGCTGGACTGCGGATGGACCCAGGCGTCGTCGCGATAGAAAAAGATTTCCCAGTCGTCCAGTGGCAGCAGGGCGACCTCCCGTGCACGTTCGGTGGCGCCCGGGTTCCGCGCCCAGATGTCGGCCTGCGCCCAGGCCGCCTGAACCTCGCCGCGCTCGGTGGTCGGTAGCGACTGCCAGCGGCGCCAGCGGCTCGTACCCTCATCGCTGCGCCGGGTCCAGGCCACGACCGACACCGCCGGGCCGGCAGGGCCCTCGGTGCGCCGGATCATCCGCAACACCTGGCCGTTCCATTCGACCGCTGGCAGGCCCGGCAGGCTCACGATCGCGTCGAGATCAGTCCGCCACTGGGCCAGCCCGACCTGCAGGGCCATCACCTCGTCGGCCCGGGTCTGCACCTGGGATTGGGTCCGCACCATGCCATCGAGCCCGCGCCAGCTCAGAACCGCCACCAGGGACAGCACCGTCAGGGCCACCAGCAGCTCGATCAGGGTGAAGCCGCGTGTGCTGTCTGGGCCACATTTGCCGAATTTGTCGTAGGCGTCGTACGTGCCTCGGGGGCCGTACAGGCAGCGAGGGCCATGTATGCGGCTGTGGCGGGCGGGGCGGCTGCTGCGGCGAAGGTCGGTCTGCGCCATCTCAGTACTGGCCCACCACAGTAGACAGCTGCATCAGGCTCTCGGTCCCGCGCCGCACCCGGGCATCGACGCGCCGGAAGTTCGGATTGGGCGTGGGCGCCACCGCCAGCACCACGGTCAAGTCCTGTCCGCCTTGGCGACAGGCGGTGCTCGTCTCGCCCAGGCCCGGCAGGCCTTTGGTCAATCGGACTGCTGCCAAGGCGTTTTCCGCGCAGGCCTGGGCCAGGATCATGTCGCCTTGCCGGCGCGCGTTGTCCGTGAGCGCGGCGGTGGCCTTGAGCCCGGCGACCAGTGCAATCGCCACCATGCCCAGCGCGACCATCACCTCGATCAGGGTGAAGCCGGCTGCGCCACTGCTGCTGCGACTGCGACTAAGCGACCTCATGGCGTTACCCCTGGTGCACCGACACGGAAGGGGCGCAGGCCGTCGGTCGCTACCTGCATCGGGCGACCGGGCAGCAGGGCGGACTCGATCAGCACAGATTGCGGCGGCAGCAGGGGCTCGGGCCCCAGCACCAGGTCTGGCCGGCCCTGAACCCGGGTGTCCGGGCTGAGCCAGCGGGTCGGCGCAGGCGTAGCGCCGGCTTTGCTGGCGGCTCCTGCAGCCGGTTCAAAGACGAAACCACCCTCGACCGGGTGCCAGCGCATGGCCTGGCCGCTGCTGCGCGACTGGGCGCGTGCTGATTCGAGCATGGCTGCCAGGCGCAGCCCTTCGCGCTCGAGCTGGGATGCGGCCGAGTCGCGCAGCGCAAACATCACGCCGGCGCTGCCAATCGCAATGATGGTCACCACGACCATCAGCTCGATCAGGGTGAAGCCAGTTTGCGCAGCACGCGTGCCGATCGCGCCTGGATCAGGTCGGCTATGCACGGGGCAGCTATGCACAGAGTGGCCATGCAGTAACGAGGGCATGGTGCGCGTCAACGCCAGGGTCTGCCCCGGCGCGCTTGTGGCGTTGATGGGGCGATGGCAGGCCCCCGGGTGCTATTGCCAGCTGCCGAGGTCGGCATTCTTGCCCTCGCCGCCGGGCTGCCCGTCCGCGCCCAGCGAGAGCACGTCGACCTCACCCTTCACGCCCGGGTTGACGTATTGGTAGGGACGTCCCCAGGGGTCGTTCGGCAGTTTGTCGAGGGAGGGCTTCCAGTTGGGCGGCACTGGCTCGGTGCCGGGCTTGCTCACCAGGGCTTGCAGGCCTTGCTCGCTGGTCGGGTAGCGCTGGTTGTCCAGCCGATAGAGCTTGAGCGCCTGCATCAGGTTGTTGATGTCGGTGCGGGCGGCGGTCACCCTGGCGTCGTCGGCCCGGTCCAGCACGTTGGGCACGATCAGGGCCGCCAGGACACCGATGATGACCAGCACCACCATCAGCTCGATCAGGGTAAAGCCTGCTGCGCGGCGCAGGCGCTGGATATGGCGCGCAGGGGAGAGAGTGGGCGTCATGTTGTGATCAAAAAGCGTTAGGACATGATAATGCAGACATCTCTTCGCCGGGCCCGCCATGACGACCTTGCCGACCCTTTCCCCTGCCAGCGACGCGCGTGCTCCTTCTGCCGGCCGCTCAAGACTGCCGCCGCGGCTGGCGGCGGGTCTGCTGGCGGCGGCAGCGGCTGCCAGCATGGTCTACTGGGCCCTGCAAATCGCCGATAGCCGCAGGTCTGCCAGCGTGGCCACGGTGCCCGCCA
The DNA here is from genome assembly GCA_947449025.1 of Comamonadaceae bacterium. Taxonomy (GTDB): domain Bacteria; phylum Pseudomonadota; class Gammaproteobacteria; order Burkholderiales; family Burkholderiaceae_C; genus Ramlibacter. Next base: position 3,861 of record CANFQF010000085.1, on the reverse strand, counting down.
ACGCCGCCCGTCTGCCTGAAGTGGCGGAGCCCGAGCGGATCGCGCGGCTATTGGCCGCACCGTCGGCACGAACTGGCGCATCGGCGGCCGCGCCCGCCGGCAGCCCCTTGCAACTCACCGGGGTGGCCGCCGGCACCTCTGGCCGAGGCGCGGCCCTGATCTCGGTCGACGGCCGGCCCGCGCGGCCCTATGCCGTTGGCATGGCCGTCGGGGAGGTGCTGGTGTTGCAGTCGGTGCAGGGCCGTCGCGCCCAACTCGGGCCGGCGCTCCAAGGGCCGAGCACGGTCGTCCTGGAATTGCCTCCCTTGCCGCGCTGAGCCGAGCCGAGCCGGGCCCTGCAGCCCGGCACAGCGGGAAGTGCCAGGGCACCCGGGGCCCGGGCACCCGGAGCTCGCCCCGCCCGCCTCAGGCTCGCAGGAACAAACGGTAGACCGGGTTCTGGGTCTCGTCCACGTGGGGGTAGCCCAGGGTGTCCAGAAACTCCTTGAACGCCTTCATCTCGCCCTTGGGCACCTGCAAGCCCACCAGAATGCGGCCGTAGTCTGCGCCCTGGTTGCGGTAGTGAAAGAGCGAAATGTTCCAGCCCGGACGCATGTGCGAGAGGAACTTCATCAGCGCCCCCGGACGCTCCGGAAAAACAAAGCGCAGCAATCGCTCATCCTGAGCCAAGGCCGAGGGGCCGCCGACCATGTGGCGCACATGTTCCTTGGCCAGGTCGTCATGGGTCAGGTCCAGCGCCTCGAAGCCCTGGCGCTTGAAGGTCGCCGCGATGCGTGCCGACTCACCCTTGCCCTGGGTGGTGAGACCCACGAACACATGGGCCTTCTCTGAGTCGCTGATCCGGTAGTTGAACTCGGTCACGTTGCGCGGGCCGCCCGGCAACTCGCCGATCAGCGTGCAAAAGCGTTTGAAGCTGCCGCGCTCTTCGGGGATCGTCACCGCGAACAAGGCCTCGCGCTCTTCGCCCACCTCGGCCCGTTCGGCCACGAAGCGCAGCCGGTCGAAGTTCATGTTGGCGCCGCACAGAATGGCGGCGTAGGTCTCGCCCCGCGTCTTGTGCTGGGCCACGTACTGCTTCATGCCTGCCACCGCCAGCGCGCCGGCCGGCTCCACGATGCTGCGGGTGTCGACGAACACGTCTTTGATGGCGGCGCAGACCGCGTCGGTGTCGACGGTCACGAAGTCGTCGACCAGGTCCCGGGCCAGGCGGAAGGTTTCTTCGCCCACCAGTTTGACCGCGGTGCCGTCGGAGAACAGGCCCACGTCGGCCAGCGTCACCCGCTTGCCCTTGCGCACCGACTGCAGCATGGCGTCGGAGTCGTTCATCTGCACTCCGATCACCTTCACCTCGGGCCGCACCGCCTTGATGTAGCTGGCCACGCCAGAGATGAGGCCACCACCACCGATGGCCACGAAGACCGCGTCAAGCGGGCCCTGGTGCTGGCGCAGGATCTCCATCGCGATCGTGCCCTGGCCGGCGATCACATAGGGGTCGTCAAACGGGTGGACGAAGGTCATGCCCTTCTTCTTCTCCAGCGCCAGCGCATGGCCATGGGCGTCGGAGTAGCTGTCGCCATGCAGCACCACCTCGCCGCCGAGGCTGCGGACCGCGTCCACCTTCACCTGCGGCGTGGTCACCGGCATCACGATCACCGCCTTGCAGCCCAGGCGATGGGCCGACAGGGCCACACCTTGCGCATGGTTGCCGGCCGAGGCACAGATCACGCCACGCTTGAGCTGCGCTGGCGTGAGGTGCGCCATCTTGTTGTAAGCACCGCGCAGCTTGAAGCTGAACACTGGTTGCTGGTCCTCACGTTTGAGCAGCACCTGGTTGTGCAAGCGCTGGCTGAGATTGCGCGCGGGCTCTAGGGCGGACTCAACCGCCACGTCGTAGACGCGCGCGGTGAGCACCTGGCGGAGGTAGAGGTCAGGGGACTTGGTGGTGGAGGGGCGGGAGGCCATGCCGATTACATCTCTTCAACGGTTTTACATCTGGAGCGGGACTGGGCTGTTGTGTGTTGAAAGACCCAGTCCAAAAGTTTTTTCATTGTTTTCTTCGTAGCTTTGTCGCTCAGCAGGAATTTTTTCTAATGACTTCGGACTCGTTGACGGTCCTTGCGATCGCCCGGTTAATGGGCCTTCAGCAGGGGATGCCATGGTGAGTGCTGCAAAGGAATCGCCGTCGGCCAATGATGCGCTCTACCGTGCATCCCGCGGACGGACCGTGCCCATCCCCGAGAGCCTCACCCCGGTGTCAGGCTACCCCAACAAACTGCGAATCTACAGGATCGCCGCCAGCCGCTTCTGGCAGGTGCGCTGTTTCTTCGCCGGCAGGACCTACAGCCGCAGCCTGCGCACCACCTCCATGAAGACCGCGCTCGATCTCGCGCGGCAGTTCTTCGACAGGACCTCGGCCAGCATTTACCTGCGCACTGGCGTTGTTCCGCACGACATCACGCCTACCTTCGCCAGCGTTGCCGAGCAATTGTTTGCGCAGGAGGCAGGCCGTACTGAGCGGGGTGAGCTCTGCAAAGGGTCGCTGCAGGTTATACGCAATCGACTCGACCGTTTCATCCTGCCGCAGCTGGGCAAGACGGTGGTGCCCGACATCAGCTACGCGGTTCTGCGCCGGTTCATTGACTACCTAGGGCACCTGAACCTCTCGACCACCACGATCGCGCAGTACCTCGTCATCGTGCGCAAGGTGCTCAAGCTGAGCCACCATCTCGGCCATGTCCGCGAGATCCCCGAGTTTCCGCAGGTGCGGGTCAGCTCCCATCCACGCGGAGGCTTCACCGTCCCGGAATATGCCCGTCTGCTACGCAAGGCGCGCGCCCTGGTCGGGCAGCCGCACCCGATGCTTGCCCAACTCGGCTCGGACCAGAAGTTCTGGATTGCGCGCGACCTGATGCGCATGCCGGTAGACCTCTCGCAGGTCATCGGCTTCATGGTCAATACCTTTGTTCGTCCGGGCGACATCAAGAAAGTGCGCCACCAGCATGTGGAGGAGGTGCGCGGGCGTCACGTGTATTTGCGCATGAACTTGCCCGAAACCAAGCGGCACGACAAGCCTGTGGTGAGCATGCGTGCGGCAGTACGCATCTACCGCGCCGTGCAGGACCGCCAGGCGCGGCGCGGCTATGGCGAGCCCGAAGACTTTCTCTTTCTGCCCCAAGTACAGAACCGCGAGCATGCGCTGGCCGTTTTGAATTTTCACTTTCAGTGGGTCTTGCGCGAATGCGGGCTCACCACCGGGCCACTCGGCCAAAAACGCACGCTCTACAGCTTGCGGCATACGGCCATCACCTTCCGCCTGCTCTACGGCCAGGGCATCGACATGCTGACCCTGGCGCGCAATGCCCGCACCAGCGTGAACATGATCGAGCGTTTTTACGCGTCGAGCTTGAGCGGGGAGATGAACGTGGGCATGTTGCAAAGCCGCAGGACAGGTGTGGTGGGCGGGGCCGTCTGAGCGGCGCGGCTGTGTGCGGAACCGCAAATAAAAAACCCACCAGGTTGCCCTGGTGGGTTTTTGCTTCAAATTCTCAGCAGGCTAGGCCTGCGTTGAATTAGAAGTTGTGCTGGACGCCCAGGCCGTAACCTTGGGTGGTCGTGCCGGCAACCTTGCGGGTACCGAACTGAGCGTAGGCGGTTGTGCGCTTGCTCAGGCTGTACTTGTAGCCCAGCTGGGTGGCGGCTGCGTCGGTGATGGCGCCGACGGTGTTGTTGTTGGCCGTGTAGTCAGCCCACAGCATGCCAGCACCCATCGGAACGGACACGCCCAGGTTGTAAGACCCCTTGGCTTCGGCGCGCTGGCTGCCGGTCACGAAGATCTTGGCAACGCCGGCGTCATAGGAGCCA